>JAAESG010000659.1 GCA_024229615.1 Gammaproteobacteria bacterium
AAGCGGGTCAGGATAGACCTGGCCCGCACTTTCGGAAATGCCGAAAACGCAATGCCTGGACCCTGTCATGCTGTCACCGAGTGCCATTGGCCACGCAAGCTCGCAGAATTCTGTGGCCGCTTTAATCGAAGACTCAACCTCTCTGTCGATATGGTTTTGCGTTGGGTATCTAGTCGGAATACAGCCTGTTCAGGACACGTTTTCGAGCCTATTTAAATGAATCCCGAGCGCTAACATGTGCAGGGAGAAGATTCAACAAGGAGAAGTAGAAATGAAAATCGATTTTTCGAACATCAATCTACAGTACCTCATTCACTTTCGTGACGTCGCACGGGAGGATCCCGATCTTGCAGCCTCTATGATGGGCATGTCGCCAGAACTCGCCAAACTGTTATCACAGGTACCGAGTGATTATCTGGTTAAGACTTCAAGCGTCAAGATTCCCCTCCTGACCACACGCGGTGATGCCATCTGGTGGTACCGGCTTTTCATGGCGCTGGCAGATGAAAACTCCGACGAGGTCGAGGCCGTATTACGGGCTGCAAACCTGGCCGTTCTTTCCTGATCGTGGACGGTGATCTTCCAATGTGTAGTGACAACCTGGACCGATTGCTTGCCCTTGTAGGTTGTCAGAACGAGGGGTCAGGAGCTCTAGACGATATCGAGGTCATCTCCCAGGCTCGCCGGTCGCTCGAAGCCGTTCATCTCATTCGACTGGGCGCGAGGGCAACGTTGGTCTGTCAGTTGACCGGGCTCGGAAGGAAAACCGTCAGCGATCTGTACTCACGACTGACCGGGTCACCCCCGCCTCGCGGACAGTTGCCTTTTACCGATAGCTGGTATCTGTGTAGCAATTTGCGAATGTTGCACGCGAACGTGGTCTGGCAGCTTTACCAGCACTTCGAAGCCCTCGGCCACAGTGAAGCGGGTCTGGTGATTCATGTCTACCAGACATACCTGCAAATCACCGAAGTGCCGTTATTAACGCTGACGCGTGCTTATTTTGTGCCGCGTCTAATTTCAATCAATGCCTGGTTCAAGCACGCCTGTACGCATTGTGGTCTGCAATATATTGGACCGCTCGGCAATTACCCATCGATGTGCCCCGCCTGTGTCGAGTATTTCAGGCATCGTTGTCGAAGTTGTGGCGCTGAAATCGAATCCCGTCGGCTTGGTCGGCGAAAAACACATTGCCAGCAATGTCATGAAGAGCGCTACAGGACCAGGAAAAAAGTGAGACAAGCAAGTCATGTCAACCCCTAAATCTGATACCGCATCCGGCAGCAAAATAACCGACGATGCCGAGGTGATTGTCCTCGATGTGAGCCGGATCAATGCCTACGAACGAAACCCGCGGCGAAGCGATAACCCGGAATACGACCGGATCAAGAGCAGTATCCGCAGCAACGGTCTCGATCAACCGTTGGTGATCACCCAGCGGCCACAAGCCACCGACTATATCGTCCGTGCGGGCGGCAATACCCGACTCAAAATACTCAAAGAACTCTACACCGAAACCGCTGACCCGCACTTTGCGCGCGCGCCCTGTATCTATTCACCCTGGCGCTCGGAATCCGAGGTGCTGGTCGCACATCTCCGGGAGAATGATCTGAGAGGAAACCTGACCTTTATCGATAAGGCCCGGGCGGTATTTGAAGCCAGGCAATTAATCGAACAGGAGACGGGCGTCGAAGACATGACCAACAAGGATCTGGTCATTCAACTCCGCGCAGCTGGCTATAGCGTAGGAGAGAGTCTGATTAGCCAG
>JAAESG010000660.1 GCA_024229615.1 Gammaproteobacteria bacterium
CGGGCAATCCGTTGGTCGCTTTATTGATCATGTCGAAAACCTGGTCATTGCTCTTCCCCGGTCACTAGCGTCCGGTTAAAAATCGAATAGATTCAATTGGTTGGAATAGGGGGTCTCCGGTTTCTGCTGCAGCGCATCCATAACTATCTGTTTTATTGGTCTTTGTTCGAAAAGGTTCACTTCCAAAATGTGTAGAAAAGTGTGCAGACTGATCTCCGTAATGGCCAGTTCTTTCTTGATGATTGCAATCAGCAGGTAGGCGCTGATGGCAATCCAGATTTGCGTTTTCACGGCATTGGCAGAGGTTCCGTAGAAGGATTTGATCTTCAGATGCTGTTTGATCCATTTGAAAAACAGTTCGATCTGCCAGCGTTGCCGATAGATCTCGGCAACGACGGTGGCCGGCAGGTTGAAATGGTTGGTCAGGAAGACCAAGCGCTTGTTTCGCTTCAGATCGACAAAGCTGATTCTGCGCAACCGTTCGGGGTAGAGGTTGGCGCTTTTCAGGCCGGTCAATCGAATCAGCTGGTCGCTGCGCACCCCGGCCTCTTTGTCGGAAGGGCGGTAGGTCTTGACCCTGCGGCAGGCGAGGTTCTTCTTGGCGCGGATCACGAAGAAGGCGGGGAGCCGATGGATGCGGTAGAGTCGTTCGAAGTCGTTGTAGGCGCGATCCATGGTCAGAATCGATCCCGGCTCCAGGGGCATCCAGTCCAGCGCCAGCACATCGTGGGTCTTGGCCGGTGTCAGCGCGACGAAACTGGGGATCGGTCCACGCAGATCGAGCAGGGTATGCGCCTTGATGCCCGCCTTGGTCTTGCGGAAGTGGGCCCAGGGAAAGAGCGACAGGCAGAGATCGATGGTGGTCGAGTCGAGTGCGAAAACGGCCTGCTTGAGATCCAGCGCCAGGGGCTCCTCCCGGTAGAGATGCCGGGCGCGGTCGATCAGGTGCAAACCGAAATCCTGATAGATCAGGAAGCTTCGGCTGCGGTTGGCGTCGGCCAGCGTCGAGCGCGAGACCTTGCCGCGAAAACCCATCCGGTAGAGCTTGTCGCGATGCGAATGAAGGCAGGCCTCGATATCCCGCAGCCCATCCCGGCCGGTGAGTTGGGCGAAGACCATGGCCAGGTATTGATCCCAGCAGCTGAAGCTGCGCACCCCATGGTTCCCGTGATATCGGTCGACACACTGGTTGAAGGCGTGGCGGGAGACGAGCTGGAACAGTTGAGCGAAAACGGTCTTGTCGGCCATGAGCATCCTCGGCAAATGAAATCTGCCGCGTACTGTACGCCGTACCCCGGGAGGGGGCTGTCAAATAGAAAAATCGCATGAGACCGCTTTTCCCCATTGGATACATGATGTTACGTGATCTGTGTAAAAATTAACCGGACGCTAGTGGGGTTGATCGATGGATGTTGCTTTCGGGTTCGGGTGGCCGATGCCAAGGTGGAGCTGTCGTTCGGCCACATTGCCTCGACCGGCGGCTCATGGCCGGAAAACGC
>JAAESG010000661.1 GCA_024229615.1 Gammaproteobacteria bacterium
GGGAATTTGTTATTAAGGATTATGAAGACAATAAAATCATATACCACCAATCCGCATAACACATATAAGCCGCACTAGAGTCAAGGGCAATAGCCGGTAACCACCGAAGCCGATAGGCTTCAGTGCCAGGCATCGTCGATTGAAGTTAAGATTCTGGCTTGGATTCCAATAAAGGTTCTGCCCAAACACATATTGAGAGTCACTGGCGAAGGTTGTTCTCATCGCCGCTCTAGAATCAATTCGAGTTGACCTGGTGCCGACCTACTCAAACGCGATGGTTGGATTTGACTTTCCAGTTAGCGACAGGCTCGGGTCAGGTGCAGTTCCTTAAACTTCAACCGGTTAAGCGGAAGCACACGGGAATTCTTATGCCCAAGCAGTCCCTTGCGATCCTCGTTACTTCATCCTTCATATCGAATTCGACGACCAAACGTATGCCTCAGATCGTGTACGCGAAGATTTCTGAACCCCAAGGGTATTCCAAACCTAGCACCTCAAAATATCGATCTGCAGCCCTAGAACGGGCGTTTTTCCACCCTCGGGTATAGATCTTTGATCGAGGGAACACTCGAATCTTGTCCTTCCCAGTCTGAGCTTCAATTACCGATCTTGAAATGACCGTCACGAAACGCCTGCTCATCGGTAGGGATGCGGCTGAGGGTGTTGGTTTCGTGAGCGATTTCAGTGGTAAGAATTCGAAGGCTCATTGCTCCATCCTGACGCCAGGCTTGTCTGGATTTTTCCCTGTTACTCGTCTTCGGCCAGCATCGCTAAATCGTTGGCAGCCTCACGCAACAATGGCAGGTAGCGTTCACTGTGATTGATGGAGATACGCGACGCCGGAGCCTGGATCGCGAGCGAACTATAATATCTGCCACGCTTGTCCTTGATAGGTACCGCGATGGCGACAACATCATCATAAAATTCCTGGTTGTCGATCGCGGACTGTTGCCGTTCGATATTATCGATTTCGGCGAGCAGCATGTCGGCATCGGTAATCGTGTTTTTTGCGCGAGCCTCAAGCTTTAGCTTATTGATTACCGCCTTGCGCCGGGATTTTGGCAGCGTACTCAGGTAAAGTTTGCCACTCGCGGTGCAGTAAAGTGGAACCCGCATCCCGATTGAAAACTGCAGCCGCAATGGTGCCTTGGTTTCAACGCGATCGGAATAGGCCATGTACAGACCATCGGGGTAGGCGATATTGCAGGTTTCACCGACCTTCTCTGACAGTTCGGTCAGTATTGCGTGGCGTGTGGCACCGAAACGAGAGTTGGCCAGGACTCCGACAGCAACATCAAAAAGGCGATTGCCGGCCTGATAACTTTTACCATCGATTCTCTTGAGCAGGTATCCCCGCGCTTCGAGCTTGGCGCAGAGCCGGTGCGCGGTTGCCTTGGGCAGGTTCAGCACCTCGTTGATCTCGGTTGCGCTAAGCGGTTTCGTCGATGCGGCGACGGTGTCGAGAATATCGAGCACCCGTTCAATCGTTGAGCCGCGTTCGCGTTTCATTCGTACCGGCCTCTGCCTGGACAGAAATCAGCCTGTCGAACGCTTGCCCATGACAAGGCAGATCGAAGGAAATGCATCATGATTTACCCACCAGACATTACTTTGGGTAGCCAAAGCACCAGTTGCGGGAAGGCAAACAGCAGGATGAGACCGAAGAGTTGAATCAGCATGAACTGCATCATGCCCAGATAGATGTCCTTGAGATCCCAATTCGGCACAACACCCTTCAGGAAGTAGGCTGACAAGGCCACAGGTGGGGATAGCCAGGCTGTCTGCAGGTTCACCGCGACCAGAATGCCAA
>JAAESG010000662.1 GCA_024229615.1 Gammaproteobacteria bacterium
ATGCGATTTACTCGTGCTGACGCTGCCATTTAATTTGATAAAAGATCTGGATATTGACGCTAGAATACTGGATGAGTTCTCCCCCGAAAAGAAGATGGCAATCGACAGAATCGCAAGTTCCGATAATGGCAAACTTCTGATTGAATTTGCCGATCGACACTGGGATACGGTACTTAATATTCACGGCAGCGACGTCCATAGCAATGGGCGCGCGTACTCCAAACCGGATGGATTCATTTCAACCTGGGAAGGCGATCCGGGGAGCCCATCGGAGATGGGAATACTGGTCGACTATACTGGCGGAGCGGCTAGTCGGAGCATGCGACGCTGGGATGCTCTCGGTGTTGCCCAATATGAAGATGTCGAACGTACCTTAGGCGAGTGGGAAAACATCTGGCCCGGGATCAGCGCAAAATATACCGGCGATGCGGCTAACGTACGAGCATGGCAGTGCAATTGGTTGGATCATCGCTATTCCAAAGGCGCTTTCGTATCGCCAGCCACGGAAACCATGACGGTATGGTGGGGGGCTCAATGGGAAACCGAGGGCAATATCTATTTTGCAGGTGAGGCTTGTGATGAAGAATACTGGTCTTATATGAACGGCGCAATCCTGTCGGGAGAACGTGTCGCAAAAGAAATCCACCAGCGTTAATAAGCCAAGCTCAGGATTCTGTCCGATCTGGGCAATTAGCTGTAGAAGTTTAGACGGCCTGTTGAAAAAGCCGGTTTTCATCCACAGACCAACATGTATTGGGAGGATTGTGGAATAACTGCAACCGATGCCAATTGTTTAGATATATTAACTATTTTACTGATAAGGAGACATACCAGTAGATCCTTTTCCCAGAATGGAAAAAACAATGGGTCAGTATCGATCGATCAAATCTTAGCTAGCTTTCAATCGATACTGACTCTTTGGTTTCGAAATGTAATCATAGGCGGCATGAGTCAAGCTAACGAATACCTTGGCAGTTGCCATTGGGGGCTATTCGATTCAAGGTTCAGGAACTTCTAAAGGGCTAAAGGAAAGGGCTAAAGGGACACACACTCTGGGGGAGGCTAAAGGGACACACACTCTGAGGTTAACTGCGCGATTAATCTTGGAAACGATCTCGTACCTCAGGAGA
Organism: Gammaproteobacteria bacterium; assembly: GCA_024229615.1. Classification (GTDB taxonomy): domain Bacteria; phylum Pseudomonadota; class Gammaproteobacteria. The sequence goes on from JAAESG010000662.1 coordinate 1,131, forward strand.
AATCAGCTTGATTGTCTAAAACCGGCCTCTACTCCGGTAGAATCAAGCAGTGTCCTGAAATACGGTAATTGCCGTTCGTGTCAAGCCGGCACCAGGAGAGAAGTGATTATTAAATTGGTGGAAAGTAACTAACCCGTATCGAGATTAGGCGTTATTCGATTGAATCGCCTGGCATGGATTGCTTCAAATTGCGTGGTATTGATGTGCCATTGTTCAGGACTGATTCGTAACCTTTCTAGGATCGGCGGTAAATCAGTACCGATAACCCCCCGCTTGTCCTGTCGAGTGAATCGGCCCGTCCACCCAACCAGTTCAAGGTAATCACGGAAAGCATAAGGAATACCCTGCTGATGGTTATTCGTTGCACTACCCTCGAAGTGGAGCAGCGGTTTCAGCTTGGTCTTGAAATCAGGCAAATCATTGGTCTGGGTTTGAGACTCAACGGCCTGCTTCAAGTTAAACACCGGGTTAATACGCTCCTGGATGCTGGTGTGTTCTGAGGTCTCCGGACTATCTGCCATTCCAGCCCGGATTGGGTTGAGGTCGACATAAGCCATGCAGGACAATAAGGCTTCCTCAGTTTTCAGGGCTTGTGAGCTAAAGCGGCATTCCCAGAACTTGCCGGTGCATTTATCCTCCAGGTTGGCCTGCCGGGCTATAGTTTGATTCAGGCAACGCATAAACCAGCTGATGTTCGCGAGCTTCCCGCGCCAGACCCGGGTGATGTCCGATACGGTCAATTTCTCCGGTGCTGAAAGGGGCTCGCCACTACGATAGCGTTGCACCAGGAGTGGGCCTCTAAACAGGGCACACCAGCGTTCCATGATCTGATCATCGTCAAGGTCATCCATTTGTGCGGGGCAGAGCTTGAGCACCAGGTGATAGTGATTGCTCATCACTGCGTAGGCGCAGACGTCGATGGCAAACAGTGATGAGAGCAAGCGAATGCGGTCCACGATCCATTGGCGGCGGTGCTCGTAGTTTCGGCCGGAATAATGGTCTACGCCACAAAGAAAAGCACGGCGCACACAGCGCGATGTGATGTGGTAGTAAGGTGTATCGGTAAGTGAGATCAGCGCCTTCCTGGGTCTGGTCATCAGTCAAAATCCTTTTGTCTGAGGTTGCGGAAATCCTACGCCTCAGACTTCATCCATGTCAATGGTTAAGTGTGTGTCCCTCGGCCCCTCTTCAGACTTCATCCATGTCAATGGTTAAGTGTGTGTCCCTCGGCCCCTCTCCTCTCGAATGGTTAAGTGTGTGTCCCTCGGCCCCCCTCGCCTCGGCCCCTCCCGCCTCGGCCCCCCGTCCCTCGGCCCCTCGCCGGGGCATATCTTTTGCTTGTCTTCATTACTCAATCCTCTCAAAGAAAAGAGTCTCCGACAAACCCGGGCCGGTTCACTCAGCCGCGGGGGTGGTGCCGGGCGTGAAGCGACTGCAAGCGTGACTGGGCGACGTGGGTATATATCTGCGTGGTCGACAGGCTACTGTGACCGAGCAACATTTGCACGGTGCGCAAATCCGCTCCATGGTTGAGCAGGTGCGTGGCGAATGCGTGGCGTAACGAGTGCGGCGAGAACACCGTCTTTACGCCGGCTTTGAGTAGGTGTTTTTTGATATTCTGCCAGAAGGCCTGACGCGTGATCGCGCTACCACGGCTAGATAGGAAAAGTGCATCATCAATCGCCGGGCCGCGCTGCAAACCCGGACGCGCCTGCTTGACGTATTGCGCCAACCAATACAGCGCTTCTTCACCGACCGGAATCACACGTTCCTTGCTGCCCTTGCCGATCAGGCGCACCAGCCCGAGGTTGGTATTGACCTGGTTCATCTGTAATCCGACCAGTTCGCTAACTCGCAGTCCCGAGCTGTACATGAGTTCGAGCATGCATCGATCTCGTAAACCGTAAGCGCTTTCGAGATCGGGGGCATCCATCAGTTTTTCGATATCGCTCTCCGCGATCGATTGTGGCAAGTTGCGATTGACCTTCGGCGCACTGATCAAGGCAGTGGGATTGTCCTGGCGCTCTCCACTCCTGATCAAGTGCCGATAAAACTGTTTAAGGGTCGATAACAATCGCGCGTTGGAGCGTGCCGATGAACCACTATCGAAACGTTCACCCAGAAAACTCTGGATACTCGACTGGTCCGCGTCGACAAGTTTTCTACCCTGCGTTTTTAGCCAACGCGAGAATTGAATCAGATCCTGTTGGTATGCCTTCAGAGTTAGTTCAGCCAGCCCTTTTTGTGACCAGAGGCTATCGATAAAGTGCTCGATATCCGGATCGATAGTGCTTACGGCTGACTTCTTCATGAACAAAAAAAAGGCACAGCATGCTGTGCCTTTTGAAACATTGGTAACATCAAGATCCGTTACTATTTCTTCTTCCCAGGCTTTGCCGACCTGGCAGCCGCCGCATTTGCCTTTCTGTCCCATCCACTCACAAAACGCGCAACGGCCGCGCCACGTTTAGCGGATAATTTACCCAGGGCATCAGCGCGCTTGTTAGCACGATTGACATCATTCTTTAATGACGCCACCTGCTTTTTCAACGCATTGATACTAGCCTGTAAAGCTTTTGCTCTGGCATTCGCTGCAGAACTCGCAGCCGCCTTCTTTTTAGCGGCGGGCCGCTTCTTTGCCGCTGGCTTAGCCGCTTTCTTTGCGACCACCTTCTTTTTCACCGCGGGCCTTTTGGCTTTCTTTGCGACTACTTTCCTTTTAACTGCAGGCTTAGCGGCTTTCTTTTTTACCGCGGGCTTAGCTGCTTTCTTTTTTACTGCGGGTTTTGCTTTTGGTTTCGACTTAGTTGCTTTCTTTGATGTTGCCATCATCCAGTCTCCTCACGTTAACTCGGAAGTCATTATAAAAAGCATTCACAATAATACAATAGAAAGCCTGTAATAATTGTGAACGCTGCGAACTTATCTAACGTTCTGTATTATAGTTGCGTGATTAAAAAATGTTGCAGCAATTTTTATTAATTCAAGGCTGAAAAAATTTCACGACTTTGAAAAAAATTTTAACTTCAAACTAATTTGGTTTATGCCCACCCATTACTTTAGTAATTGTCCTCCGGCCAGTTTAATCAAACAATTTGCAGCAATGTTGTACGACAGTCTGTTGTTGTTTGCGGTGATGTTTTTCGCTACCGCAATTGCAATGTTGTTCAACCAGGGTGAGGCGATCGAGTCGAATCCTGTGTTCAGTCTTTACCTGCTGCTGGTGGGCTTTAGTTACTATGCCTGGTTCTGGAATAAATCCGGACAAACCCTGGGCATGCGAGTCTGGAAAATTCGTATTGTCAACGAATCAGGTTCTAACCCGGGTTGGGGGTCCAGTTACCTGCGCCTGCTTTTTGCCCTACTATCGATACTCTGTTGTGGCCTCGGATACTTCTGGCGTATTTTCAAACCCTATACCTGGCATGACAGACTCAGCCATACCAGCATCGTCGACATTTCCAGCCTCGTTCAGTCTAAAAAGTGATCAATGCGAAAATCGATGCGTTTGCTTTTTAAACAACATGGCAATCGCAATACTCAGAAAAACCAGGTTGGGTAACAGCGCCACCGTGAATGCGTTGACTTCAAACTGTGTACCCAGTTGCGTTAATAAGCGGTCGACCACCACGAAGGACAGACCCAGAAGAATACCGATCAACAGGCGTTGGCCGGTGTTCCCCTGCCGCTGCGTCCCGAGTACAAACGGAAACGCCAGCAGGCACATCACGACTATGGTCAGGGGGGCAAACAATTTCTGCCAGAAAATCAATCGCTCAACCCTGGCGTCGAGTTTGTTTTCATCCAGAAAACTAAGATAAGCGTACAAATCGAAGCTCGACATCTGTCGCGGCTCAATCATTAAAACCTTGAGCAACGGCGGGGACAGGCCACCATCATATAACAGTCGATCAAAACTGGCCGTCTGAACTTCGTCATCACCGAATCTTGACTCCTCAACCCGCTGTAATTCCCAGCCCTGCTCGAGTGGAATTGCGCTGCCCGCCCGTTTGATGGAATCTATATTTCCCTGTTGATCGAGCTGAAATATTTCGATATCGCGTGCACTTCCATTGGGCAGTAGTTGACCTATGTGTAACACCCGCGACTCATCCTTGATCCAGAGCCCCTGTTTACCAATCAGTGCGGTGGTCTTGTCCCGTGTCAGATTTTTCACGGCGCGAGCATAACTTTCACTATCGGGAACCACCATATCCGCGAGCAGAAAATTCAACACAGCCAATATCGCGGCCGCGAGCAATCCCGGACTGAGTAGTTTGCTCAGGGAGACGCCAGATGCCTGCATCGCTATTATTTCGCTGTTACTGGCCAATGCACCGAGGCCTAATATGCTGCCCAATAGTACCGCAAGTGGCATAAATTCGACCACCTTTCCGGGTAGACTCAAAGCGACATACTTGATTATCTCTGGCAGGTGATAACCGCCCTTTCCGAGATCATCAAGCTCACCTACAAATAGAAAAAAAAGTCCCAGGCCGGCAAGGGCCAACAGCGCAGTAAAGGTACCCAGATGAATGGTGCGGGCTATATAACGATTGATAATCACGATGTCGACCTGGCTTTACTAAACAGCACACCTTTGTTAAGTCGATACAAAAGTGCCGCGGCCAGAATGATGAAAACCAGGTGTACCCACCAGAAATTAAGCGCCATGGGTAAGTTTTGTGCCTCGAGCTGGGCGCGGGTCAGAGCCAGCAGGTTCAGATAGACAATGTATGCCAGCAGTGCGTAGCCAAACTTTCCGAAGCGACCCTGCCGCGGCGAAATATAGGAAAGTGGTACCGCAAGTATGGCCAGTGTTAGCAGCACGAAAGGAATTGCGATGCGCCATTGTAATTCGACCCTGTCGCTTATTCGACTCGAATTCCACAGCTCCCTCAGGTTTTTTTCGATGCTGCGGATACGAGAATCAATCGTCTTTTTTTGTTTTTTGAGCAATACCCCGTGGCGTTCATAGTCGATAATAGTAAAGTCCTTTTGGCCCGCTTTGCCTTCGATTCGCCGTCCGGGGCCAACCACCAAAAACAAATCTCCGCCCACTTCGTCGGTGCTTTGCCGGCCGGACTCCGCAGTTTCCAGAACTATCAAGTCCTGGCTGCTCTGACCCAGGATAACCTGCTTTAACTCGAGCTTGTCATCGCTCAACGAATCCATATAAAACACACTATCCCCATCTTTAGCCTGGTTAAACTGCCCAGGCTTGACCTGTTGGAATTCATGCCGGTTTTCTTCTTCATCGATGGTCGTCAATGCATTGGCCTGCATTTGCGCATTGAGTGAAAGACTGGCGTAGGCGCTGAATAGAAACATCGGGATCAAAACCATGGCGACCGGTTTGTAAATTTCGCGATTGCCGATACCACAGGCATTCATCACTACAATCTCGTGATCCTTGTACATGCGCCCGAGCGTAAAAACGATGCCCAGGAAAACCCCGATCGGTAGTAACGGGGACAGAATGTTTACCGATTGGCTTAACATGACTGCCCACAATGCCTGCTGTGGAATGTCACCATCGGCGATATCGGCCAGAATTCTGCCAAAAGCATTACTCATAAGAATGACGTACAGGACCAGCATCGTCGCGAGGCTTGTCTTTAAGATTTCCCTGGCCAGGTAGGCGCTTAGGATGTTACTCATGGATGAATTTGAATCCGCCGGTTAAACTTGCCGCAGTCTGCTCAATGCATACTTAAACCAGGCTGAACAATCACAGAATTTTGTCACATACGACTGGTTTTTTTTGGCGCTTCACGTATCTTATCGCGTTATCCAAGCTATCAACACCAGGAAAATCATGGAATTTGGTCTCAAACACAATACCCCCGAGAGTGCACGCAGTGCCTGTCAGATCATAAGCGTCTCCCAGGCACGTAAATTATCCGCAAGTGGACAACGTGTCGACAAGGCCAGCAAGGGATATCTGGCGTCTGTTTTAAAGCGTGGTGACATGGAAGGACGGCTTGGGCAAACCCTGCTACTGCCGTCGGTTCCCGGTGCTTCGTCGCAACGCGTATTGCTGGTTGGCTGCGGCAAGGGCAGCGATATGAATGAGCGTGGTTTTACGCGTGTGATCAATGCCATCATTTCAGCACTCGCGGCTTCAGGAGCACGTGATGCCGAATTCTATCCGGCCGATATCGCATTGAAAGGTCGCGACCTGGCCTGGAAGGTTCGTCACACGGTTCTGCTCATGAGCAATAGCGAATATCGTTTCGATCGGCTCAAGAGCGACAAGCCTGGACATCCCAAAGGTTTGCGCAAGCTGAATCTCAACGCGCCAAAAAATGACGCCAGGGTAAAGCGGGCGATTAGCGAAGCGATTGCAATCAGTGCTGGCATGAGTATCGCCAGAGATCTCGGCAATCTACCAGCTAACGTTTGCACCCCTTCGTATATTGCCAGGCAAGCCAGACTGCTGGCCAAGGGTGATAAAAAGTTGCGTGTCAATGTGCTCGATGAAGCCGATATGAAACGGCTGAAAATGGGTTCTCTGCTTTCGGTTAGCGCCGGTAGTCGACAACCGGCGAAGCTGATCTCGCTGGAATATCGAGGCGCCGCGGCCAGGGAACAACCGATTGCGCTGGTGGGTAAGGGTGTCACTTTCGACACCGGAGGTATATCACTCAAACCAGGCGCCGCCATGGATGAAATGAAATTCGATATGTGCGGAGCAGCATCGGTGGTTGGGACCATGAAGGCAGTTAGTGAGATGCAATTGCCGATCAACGTGGTCGGTATCATCCCGGCGACGGAAAACATGCCCGACGGGCTCGCTACCAAACCGGGCGACATTGTCACCAGCATGTCAGGGCAAACCATCGAAATTTTGAACACCGATGCCGAAGGCCGGTTGATTCTTTGTGACGCCCTGACCTACGCCGCTAAATTCAAACCACGCTGTGTTATCGATATTGCCACTTTAACCGGGGCCTGCATCGTTGCACTAGGTAAAATTCCGTCCGCGGTACTGGGTAATAACCGTGCCTTGATCAACGATCTGCTCAAGTCCGGGCAACAGGTCGAAGACAAGGTCTGGGAACTACCGCTATGGGATGAATACCAGGACCAGTTGAAAAGTAATTTTGCAGACATGGCTAATATTGGCGGGCGTGACGCGGGTACCATAACGGCTGCCTGTTTCCTGTCGCGCTTTACCAAGGACTACAAATGGGCACACCTGGACATCGCCGGTACCGCATGGAAATCCGGTGAGGACAAAGGTTCCACCGGTCGCCCGGTTCCACTGCTTACCCAATACATACTGAATCAGATCAAGTAATGACGCGAGTCGATTTTTACCAGCTAAACCCGGAACGTCCACGTTATGAGCACGTCGTCTGCCAGTTATGTCAGAAAGCCTACGACAGCAAGCAACTAACCCTGTTGTTAACCCAGAATCAGCAACAAAGCGATCACCTTGATCATAGACTGTGGACTTTCAGCGATGACAGTTTTATTCCCCACGATCGCGATGAATGTGCCGAACTGGTCACACCGATTCTGGTTCACGACAACCCTGATCCACAGGGTGAGCGCCAGCTATTGATCAACCTGTCAGGATCGATACCAGCTTACTTCGCCCAGTTCGAACGAATCATCGAACTGGTAACCGAGGAAAACAAGGCACAGGCACGAACGCACTACAGTTACTACAAGGAACGCGGTTACCCACTTAAACACGTCAACCTATGAGTGATCGGGCTATGAGTGATCGAGAGAATATTCCAGTATTGACCGATCTGATTGAATCAGGCATCGAGATTAGAATGTCTGATTTGGGGCTGGACGACAACCTTGAAATCGACAATGAAGATACCTACGGTGACGCCACCGAGATCGAAATTTCAGTGCTCAAACCCGAGCCCAGCGATCCGTTCGAAGACAATCCCGCGCTTGAGCAAACCGTGCGTCACATTCTCGACGAACATATGGAACTCGCCTGGCAGGAAATCAGGCTCGCGATCCAGCGCCACCTCAGTAAGTGACGCCTGCAGGCGCCATTCCCGAGTGTGCGAAACACATGTCTGGAACCTTAGAACTATGGCCCCAACGAGGTATGCCTGATTATCTCTTTTCAGAACATCGCGCGACAGGGATGTATTCACGGTGTTTCTGGAAAGAGACAATCAGGCATACCCCTAAGGAAGGATTAATACCCAGTTGCTTGAGCCGATAGCAGTGTGCTGACAGAAACAGTGCATTTTTAGGAGGGGGCAATGTATAATCGCGCCCTTTGATTTGCACCGCCTAGTTGATGGAAAAAACCTACGACCCACACTCGATTGAAGAGACCTGGTACCAGCGCTGGGAAGACGAAGGCTACTTCGCCGCCCAGGGCAAAGGCGATCCCTACTGCATCGTGATTCCGCCACCCAATGTGACCGGCAGCCTGCATATGGGTCACGCATTCCAGGACACGATCATGGATATCCTGATCCGCTATCATCGTATGAAGGGTGATAACACCCTGTGGCAGCCAGGCACAGACCACGCCGGTATCGCTACGCAAATGGTGGTAGAGCGACAGTTGAATCAACAAGGTAAAACTCGCCACGACCTGGGCCGCGATGCCTTTACCGAACGCGTCTGGAAATGGAAAACGGAATCCGGTGGCACGATTACACGCCAGTTACGACGCATGGGCGCTTCACCCGACTGGTCACGCGAGCGCTTCACCATGGATGACGGACTATCCGCCGCCGTGCAGGAAGTCTTTATCAAGCTCTACGAGGAAGACCTGATCTATCGCGGCAAGCGCCTGATCAACTGGGACCCGGTCCTGCATACCGCGATCTCCGATCTCGAGGTCATCAATGAGGAAGAAAAAGGTTTTCTCTATCACGTGCGTTACCCTTTGATCGACGGCCCGATCAACGGTGTTAGCCATCTCGAAATTGCAACCACGAGACCGGAAACAATTCTGGCTGACGGCGCCCTCGCAGTTAGCCCCAACGATGATCGTTACCGTGACTTCGTCGGACAACGAGTCCAGGTTCCGATGACGACCCGAATCATTCCGATCATTACCGATGACTACGTCGACCCGGAGTTTGGCACCGGCTGTGTCAAGATCACACCGGCACACGACTTTAACGACTACGAAGTCGGACAGCGTCATGAAATGGAAGTCATCAACCTGTTTACGATTGACGCGATCATGAATGACAATGCACCACCGGCCTACCAGGGCATGGATCGTTTCGTCGCCAGGGACAAGATCGTCAAGGACCTCGAAGACGCGGATCTAATGGTCAAAATTGAAGACCATGTGTACAAGCGCCCCTATGGAGATCGTTCCGGGGTGGTCATCGAACCCTACCTGACCGACCAGTGGTTTGTACGCGCCGAACCGCTTGCCAAACCATCCATAGAAGCGGTCAGGGACGGCAGGATTCGCTTCATTCCTGAAAACTGGAGCAAAACATATTACAACTGGATGGAAGATATTCAAGACTGGTGTATTTCGCGCCAGCTCTGGTGGGGTCACCGCATTCCTGCCTGGTATGACAACGACGGCAATATATATGTAGCACCCGACCTCGACTCGGTGCGAAGCAAGTATGGACTCGCGGACGATATTGAATTGAGTCAGGACGAAGATGTGCTCGACACCTGGTTTTCATCGGCACTATGGCCTTTTAGTACACTGGGCTGGCCCGACCGTAACGATCCTGCGTTGGCAACTTTTTATCCGACCAGCGTGCTCGTAACCGGTTTTGATATCATTTTTTTCTGGGTCGCGCGCATGATCATGTTCGGCCTCAAGTTCATGGGCGAAGTACCTTTCAGGGAAATCTATATGCATGGATTGGTACGTGATGCCGATGGCAGCAAGATGTCAAAATCCAAGGGTAACGTACTCGACCCGTTAGACCTGATCGATGGCATTACGCTGGATGATCTGCTCGCCAAACGAACCACCGGTCTGATGCAGCCCGAAATGGCGCCGCGAATCGAAGCTGCCACGAAGAAACATTTTCCCGATGGCATTCCCGCCTATGGCACCGATGCCCTGCGCTTTACTTTTACCGCGCTGGCCTCAACAGGACGGGATATTCGCTTTGACCTGGGTCGCATCGAAGGTTACCGAAATTTCTGCAACAAACTGTGGAATGCAACCCGTTACGTCTTGCAAAATACCGAGGGTGAAGATTGCACAGCAGGAGAACTGTCGCTGGCTGACCGATGGATAATCGCGCGCCTGCAACAGGTTAGCCAGGACATAGCCACGCATATTACAGGCTATCGTTTCGACCTGGCGGCACGTGATCTCTACGAGTTTGTCTGGAACGACTACTGTGACTGGTATATCGAATTGTCCAAGCCGGTGCTCTATTCCGACGATTCCCCTGTTGCCGCTAAACAGGCCGCGCGCCACACTCTGATTTCGATTCTCGAAGCGATATTGCGACTGTTACACCCGATCATGCCGTATATTACCGAGGAGCTGTGGCAACGCATCGCACCACTGGCCCGGATCGAGGGTGACACCATCATGCGGCGACCTTATCCACAGGCCGATCTCGACCTGATCGATACCGAGGCACTGGCAGAACTGGAATGGATAAAGACATTCATCATGGGAGTGCGCCAGATACGCTCGGAGATGGACATCAAACCGGGCAAGCAGCTACCGGTGATCTGCCAGCATGGCAATGCGCAGGATCAGCGACGCATTGAGGCCAATCATTCGTTACTGGAATCTCTCGCAAGGCTAGAGTCCATCACCTGGCTTGATGTCGACTCACAAGCACCCGAATCGGCCACTTCGCTGGTCGGTGAAATGCAACTGTTAATTCCATTGGCCGGACTCATCGACAAGCAGGCAGAACTGGCTCGTCTGCAGAAGACTATTCAGAAACTGGAGCAGGAAGTGGCGCGGATCATGGCGAAACTGGCGAACGAAAATTTTGTTTCACGGGCCCCCGCAGAAGTCGTCGACAAGGAAAAAACCAAGCTCGCGGACGCCGAATCAGCACTCGCCAGCCTGCGTGCTCAGGCAGAACGCATCGCGACGATGTAAATGTAATATTTGTGAACTTTTTGGACCTTCCAGGTTCAAAAGCTGTTACGAATGTCAACAATAATTCTGGGGAGTCACACTATGGGCTTGGTTGAAAAACTGGATGCACCTACGCAAACGATAAATAATCTGCTATCCACGCTACAGGCGCCTTTCCTGCTGTTTGTCAGAATCTACGTGGCCTGGGTATTTTTGAAATCCGGCATGTTCAAGATCGGCGACTGGGAAACCACGCTGGTCCTTTTTGAATATGAATATCATGTGCCTTTGCTGAATTTCGAACTGGCAGCCTATCTGGCCACTTTTGGAGAACTCGTATTCCCGATATTTCTGATTGCCGGTCTCGGAACCCGTTACGCCGCCATCGCACTTACCCTGGTTAATATCATCGCTGTGGTTTCCTACTATACGACCCTGGCCAAAGGCGCCGGGCTGGTCTGGCACTATTTGTACGGCACGATGCTACTGTCGAGCATCATTTATGGCGGTGGATTCTTCTCCATAGACCAGTGGATAAAATCCAGATTTAGCAAGCAATGATCTGTTTCTGAACCGAACCCGGAGCACAGGCAGCATCCGTTTTTCTTCCTTTGCTAGATGACCGGATAAGGCTCTAGCCCGCATTTCTCACCAGCTTTCGTAGCGAGACGACGAGAGG
>JAAESG010000663.1 GCA_024229615.1 Gammaproteobacteria bacterium
TGAAAGTTTTCGCGAAGTAAACCGCAGGCGGCGTAGCCGCCGAGGCATTCGCGAAAACTTTCAACGTTTATCAGGCCTTGAAGTTTGTTGAGCATTTAAACTCCGGATATGTTTCGAAAATCGATGCTTTCGGTCTTATGTATATGCCATTGAGGCAAGCCCGTATTTCTCACCACCTATCGTCGTCTCGCAACGAAAGGTGGTGAGAAATGCGGCTAGAGTTGAGCCTTGATCTCGTCGAGTGCAGCGGGATCTTCGATTGTTGAAGGCACGACGTAATCATCGCCATCCACCATCGAGCGCAGTGTCTTGCGCAGGATCTTGCCAGAACGTGTTTTTGGCAATCGTGCTACGACCAGGGCTTCCTTGAACGCGGCAACGGCACCGATATCCTGACGAACCATCGAGACTAGCTCTGTGACTACTTGTTCGGGTTCAGCACCTTCGGTGTTCTTCAGCACAATAAAACCCATCGGTAACTGCCCCTTGAGTTCATCACGGCGACCGATGACCGCGCATTCCGCGACCATTGGATGTTTACCAACGATCTCTTCCATCTCGCCCGTAGACAGGCGATGGCCCGCCACGTTGATCACGTCATCGACGCGTCCCATGATATAAAGGTAGCCATCGTCGTCGAAGTAACCCCCATCACCGGTTGTAAAATAACCTGGATAGGTTTCGAGATATGCTGATTTAAAGCGTTCGGCATCACCCCAGATCGAAGTCAGGCAACTGGGCGGCAGCGGTAGTTTGATCGCGATAAAACCCTGTTCGTTGGTACCGAGCTGGTTGCCCGCTTCGTCCAGTATTTCGATGGCGAATCCCGGTACCGGCACTGTCGATGATCCAGATTTGACTGGCATCGATTCGAGACCGTGCATGTTTGCTGCAATCGCCCATCCGGTTTCGGTTTGCCACCAGTGATCGAGCACTGGAACCTTGAAGGTTTGCGCCAGCCATTCATAGGTCGGAGGGTCGAGACGCTCACCCGCGGCGAAGATGGTTTTCAGGCAGGACAGGTCGTATTGTCCTGCAAGCTTTGCCTCCGGGTCTTCCTTTTTGATTGCGCGGAAAGCTGTCGGAGCGGTGAATAATGCTTTGACACCATGCTCGGAGATAACGCGCCAGAACGCACCGGCGTCTGGTGTCATAATCGGTTTGCCTTCGTAGAGTACTGTGGTGCAGCCGTGGATTAACGGTGCGTAGACGATGTAGGAGTGTCCGACCACCCAACCCACGTCCGACGCTGCCCAGTAGACTTCGCCAGGCTCGAAGTCATAAATCGCAGTCATGCTGTATTTCATGGCGACGGCATGACCACCGTTTTCACGCACCACGCCCTTGGGCTTACCGGTCGTACCCGAGGTATAAAGAATGTAAAGCGGGTCGCTGCCTTTAACTGGAACGCAGGCAGCCGGTTCAGCGCCCGCCAGGGCCTCATGCCAGTCGAGGTCGCGTCCTGCCTGCATGCTGGCCTCGGCCTGTGGGCGTTGCAATACGACGCAGGCATCGGGTTTGTGATTCGCCAGTTCGATTGCCGCATCGACGATGGGCTTGTATTCGATAACCCGGTTGATTTCGATGCCACAGGAGGCTGTCAATAAAACTTTCGGGGTTGCGTCATCCAGTCGGACTGCGAGTTCGGGCGGTGCAAACCCCCCGAATACGACCGAATGCACTGCGCCCAGGCGAGCGCAAGCCAGCATTGAAATCAATGCCTCCGGTATCATCGGCAGATAAATGACCACGCGGTCGCCCTTTTCGACACCGCACTGTTTGAGCATGCCAGCGCACAGCGCTATCTGGTCGCGAAGTTCAAGATAACTATATTTTTGTTGCTGGTTGGTTACGGGTGAGTCATAAATAACCGCGGTTTGATCGGCACGGCCGTTTTCAACGTGATAGTCGATGGCGAGATGACAGGTATTCAATTCGCCATCGGCGAACCAGTGGTCTATGCCATGTTCATCCCGGCTCAACACCCGGCTGGCGGGTTTATACCAGTCTAGCACGGCGGCCTTCTCGGCCCAGAATGCTTCCGGATTATCGATCGATGCCTGGTACTCTTCTTTATATGACACTATCCACCCCCTCAAGCGAATTTGGAAATTAAGGATTTAAACTGAATGGAATCATATTATGAGCCTTGATTGTAGACAATAGGAGTTTCTCAATGACCAATATAACGAAAAATAATCATAATATGCGTTATATTGTCAACAATTCCGAATTTCGGTTTACACTTTTCTAAATGTTTTTGCCAAAACACTCGTGCATGATTTCGATAAATCGTTTGGATGGCGCCGATAAAAATTTACCCTTGCGTGTAACGATGCCATAGCTGCGTTTGGGGAAATACTGATCGACCGGTATTACACTCATTTTGCTACGGTCTTCCTCGGTGATACAAACATCGGTAACAATTGAAATGCCCTGGCCAAGACTGACATAACGTTTAATTACTTCCCAACCACCGGCTTCCAGAGTGACCCGGAAATTGACGTTATGCTGGGCAAACACCATTTTAACGATATGCCAGGTGCTTAAGTGGCGTGGCGGTAAAATCATACCGTATTTTCCGATGTCGGCAATATTGATCTTTTCCATTCTCGCCAGTGGATGATTCGGTGGTGCAATCACAACCGGATTGTAGGTAACGATTGGGTCGTAAACCAGATCATCAGGGACTTCCAGCATCGATCCAATTGCGAAATCAACGCTGTCGGTACGTAACATCTCCATGCCGTTACGCCCCGTTTCGTTCGCGAGACGCAGTTTGATCGCCGGATACTGCTGTGAGAACTTGCCAACCGGATCGGGTAATACGTACAGGATCGTTGACTCTCCGGCGGCGATATTGAGCTCACCGGCTGTCAAATTGCCACAGTGAGCATCGAAGGTTTCCTTGAGCCGGTCAATACCCTGCACATGTGGCAGGCACAGATCGTAAAGAATGCTGCCCTCGGTCGTCAGGCTTAATTTGGGACCGCTGCGTTCGAACAGGGTCGTATCCATTTCCTCTTCAAGAGCATGGATTTGTAGTGATATTGTTGGCTGACTGGCAAACAGTGATTCAGCTGCCTTGGTCATACTGCCCAGTTTTGCGGTTTGGCAGAATGCACGCAGCTTTTTTAAATGATTCTGTTTGTAGTACGAATTGGCCATGGATTTACTCGAGACCAGCATTATTGGGTAACCCAATGTGAAAATCAAATATAATGTGTTTATTCAATTATTGAGTTTATTGGAGATTAAAATTGGACTCATCAATCCAGCATTGATAGAACGGTCGTCTTATTGCATGGAAACGTCGATCCATTGTTAGTCAAAAAAGTGTTTCAGAGTCAGAATGTGCTGACAAAGCGTGACTCGACGCTATTATAATTTCCAATAGACTGAATTAAGTAAATTGACTTTTTAAATACTCAAAGCCCTGTATATTCGCTAGATTGGGCCAGTGGTTCAGATTGTATTTTCTAAATTAACCTGTATTAGATGAGATTGACAAAATGACGAGAGACCAGCAAATCGCCGCGCTTGAGAAAGAGTGGCAGGAAAATTCGCGTTGGAGCAACGTGACGCGCGGATACAAAGCCGAAGACGTAGTGCGTTTACGCGGTTCCGTGCAACCGGAAAACACGCTGGCGCGAATGGGCGCTGAAAAACTATGGGCGCAGGTTAATGGCGGTGCAAAGAAAGGTTATGTCAATAGCATGGGCGCTATCACAGGCGGCCAGGCGATGCAGCAGGCTAAAGCCGGTATCGAGGCTATTTACCTTTCAGGCTGGCAGGTTGCCGCCGACGGCAATACTTCAGAAACCATGTATCCCGATCAGTCGCTCTACGCTTATGATTCGGTTCCGGCAATGGTCCGTCGTATCAATAATACTTTTCGACGTGCTGATGAAATTCAATGGGGTCGCGGAGTCAGCCCGGGCGATGCAAGTTACGTCGATTATTTTCTACCGATCGTTGCCGATGCCGAAGCCGGGTTTGGCGGAGTTTTAAATGCCTTTGAATTGATGAAGAATATGATCACAGCAGGCGCAGGCGGGGTCCACTTCGAGGATCAACTGGCTGCGGTCAAGAAATGCGGTCATATGGGCGGCAAGGTTCTGATTCCCACGCAGGAAGCAGTACAAAAACTGATCGCGGCACGCCTTGCGGCTGATGTCATGGGCGTACCTAGCGTGGTACTGGCTCGTACCGATGCCGAAGCCGCCAACCTGCTGACATCTGATGTCGATGACATCGATAAGCCATTTGTCACCGGTGAACGTACCAACGAAGGATTCTACGTTGTCAAAAATGGTCTCGAGCAGGCTATATCACGCGGTGTTTCATACGCCAAATATGCTGATATGGTGTGGTGTGAAACCGGTACCCCCGACCTTGGTTTTGCACGGGAGTGGGCCGAGGCGGTGCGTGCGGCACATCCGGGCAAATTACTCGCATACAACTGTTCACCATCATTTAACTGGAAGAAAAATCTTGACGACAAGACGATCGCCGAATTCCAGGACAAGCTCGCAGAGATGGGTTACAAATACCAGTTCATCACCCTCGCGGGTATTCATAACATGTGGTACAACATGTTTGATCTGGCCTACGATTACGCGCAGGGTGAGGGCATGAAACATTATGTCGAAAAGGTCCAGGAGCCCGAATTCGCCGCAGCTAACAAGGGTTACAGCTTCGTTTCTCACCAGCAGGAAGTCGGTGCTGGTTACTTCGACGATGTGACTACGACGATTCAAGGCGGTGCCTCATCGGTCACTGCGATGGCTGGATCTACCGAGGAAGATCAGTTCTAACGGATTGATACGGCTGCACAAAAAAAGCGCATGCGGATTGCCGGGTGCGCTTTTTTTATGACCGAGACATTTTATGACCTTTAAAACCGCAGATCTTAGCGATACCAGTGAGAGTAAATTGCAGATAGTGCGCCCGGGCTTACGAAACTTCGGAGGCAAACCTCGTTTTTACGGAGAAATCGTTACGATTAAATCTCATGGTGATTTTTCACAGCTGCGAGAACTAGTCAGGTCGCCTGGTGCGAGCAGGGTGTTGGTCGTCGATAATGACGCTTCGATGGACTGCGCTATGCTCGGTGACCTGTTAGCTGCCGCTGCGCTGGAAAACTCGTGGGCCGGTATCGTCATCAATGGTTGCATTCGAGATTCCACCGATATTGCCGCGATGGCCATCGGAGTCAAGGCGCTTGCGACCATTCCGTTGCGTGGTGCATGCGACGGCCGCGGGGATGTCGACATTGAACTACAATTCCTGGGCGCGAGTTTTCGCCCTGGCGAATTTCTCTACAGCGATGAAGACGGCATCATCCTGTCGCCGGATTCCCTGATCTAACAGGCCCTAATAGATATCGTGCTGGGTATTGTAGACGGTAAACTTCCCGGTCGGCGTTACCAGGCGTTCGTCCTTGATGACGTGTTTTAATTGACGCGTTTTATCGTCGATCACAACGATAGCCGATACCTGATCCTTGCCATTCCAGACCGAAAACCAGACTTCATCACCTGCCCGGTTGTACTCGGGTTGAACCACACGCCGGGGCCCGTCGGTGATACCTGACCATTCGGCGATCGGAATGCGTTCGAAACCCTTGTCCAGGTTTTTAATATCAAATACCGCCACTGACTGGGAAATATTCGGGTCTGGATTTAACGGGGTATCCACCCAGAGATTGCGTGACTTCGGGTGTGTTTTCAAAAACAGCGAACCACCCCCCTGACCGTTCAGGGTGCGTACAACTTTCCAGGCCTTTTCACTTTTTACATCGGTATTAATCAGGGATATCGTCGGGTCTCCGAGATGGCTGGTAGCCCATACCGGGCCATTACTGGGGTCGATAAAATTAGCTCCCCTGCCCGGATGAGGTATGGCACCTACGTCAATCAGTTTGACCAGCCTTCTATCCTTGGAGTCTATGACCGCTATCTGGTTAGACTTATTTGCCGCCGACATGAAGTAGCGATGACTGCTTTCCCAACCGCCATCATGCAGGAATAACGCAGCGTCAATGGTCGTGACCTTCAAATTATTGAAATCACTGTAGTCGACCAGTTTAACCTTGCCGGTTTCTTTGACGTTTACGATAAACTCAGGATGTTCGTGCGAAGCCACGATCGCAGCGACCCGTGGTTCAGGGTGGTACTCCAGCGTGTCGACAGTCTGCCCTCGGGTCGAGACAATCTTTAAAGGCTGCAGAGTATCGCCATTCATGACCACGAACTGGGGTGGCCAATAGGCGCCGGCGATAGCATACTTGTCCTCGTAACCCTTGTACTTCGAAGTTTCGACTGATCGGGCTTCGAGGCCAATCTTGATCTCAGCTACGGTTTCCGGGTTTTTCATCCACAAATCGATCAGGTTAATCCTTGCATCGCGTCCGATGACATAGAGATATCGGCCCGAAGCCGACATGCGAGATATATGAACCGCGTAGCCGGTTTCGATGACGCTGATGAATTTCTTGCTGTCACCGTCAATCAGTGCGATTTGACCGGCATCTCGCAGAGTGACTGAAACGATATTTTCGATGTTGTAGTCGTTCTGTTTGCTGGTTGGTCGTTTTTCCGGTGGAATCCGTACAGACCAGGTGCCTTTCATCTCTTTCAAACCCCATTCGGGTGGCGTCGGAGCCTCGATTTGCAGATATTTTGCCATCAAGGTGATGTCCTGATCGTTCAGTAATCCAGATGTTCCCCAGTTTGGCATGCCTGCAGGTGAGCCGTACTTGATGAAGGTTTCCAGGTACTTGGTTCCCAGCTTTTGTGTTATATCGATCGTAAGCGGCTTACCAGTGGCACCTTTTCTAAGGACACCGTGACAGCCGGCGCAACGTTGAAAATAGATATTCCTGGCGCGCGACGAATCCTCTACCGACAATGTAATGGCATTCTCGCCTGATCCCGCACTGACGGTTGCCGGGACCCCCGATGGCGCACCCTGATACATCGCTTCGACCGCGGCAACAATCTTTTCTGCAACCGCAGTAATTTCTTCCCTTTCGCCGCCGCTGGTCAGTGGCGCCTGAGGGCCTTTGCCAAGGCTTGCAAAAAAGGCCGCAACATTCTCGACATCCTGATCATTTAGCGATTTTGCCATCGGCGACATAATCGGGTCATTGCGGTTTCCTGTACGAAATGCGTTGAGTTGTTTCGCTAGATACTCTGCGCTCTGACCGGCCAGGTTAGGGTAATTTGGACTCAGGCTGACGCCGTCCGTACCATGGCAGCTGAAACAGCTGGTGGCTCTTTGCTGACCGGCTTCCATATCGGCCGAACGGACAGTAGATGTAATGAAAAGGATACCAACCGACAATACTGCAATGATGATTTTGCTCATGTTCATGCTCCGAATCTGCGTTAGCCGCTTCAACAACGGGAGAGTCAGTTTGCCCGTTTTTGATAGTCATTCCTCGATGACTTGCACACGAGAGTTGGGTTGTTGTTGCTTGCGCTCGGCGCTCAACTAGCCATGTGTGCGGAAAAAATATTTTTATTAACCTTCGACTCTACGCCTCAGGTTGAAACCGCAACATGACTTAAGTCAAATGGCAAAGGGGAAAAATACTCTATAGCGCTGGTCAGAGCCGGGATAACTTAGTTGTACCGATGGGGAGCAGAACTCCTCAGCATCGCTCTCAAGCTCTCCGAGTCGGTATTCGGCGAATTGGTGGATGAAGAGCCGCTTGATTCGATACAGGCCTTTGAGCGCAGAGTGCGCGCATATGACCCTCTGCTGAAGTCGCGTGAGATGCTTCAGGCTGAACGTATCCATGTCACTTACATCGGTTTGCAGTTTATATTTAAGCAGCCAGTTGAATTACATGACTCGGTCATTGGTTACAGCATGCTATACCCTTATACCGACTAAGTCTTCGATGATCCCGGGATGGGATCAGATGAAAAGAAATTATTTGTGAGAAAGTTGTTTCGCATGTTACAAGGGGGATGCACCGCAGTTGCACGGCGGTCACCAGCGTAAGGTGTTTGGTATGCTGCGCATGGTTTACGGACAGTATCCAATCGCTCAGTATCGACAACTTAACAACGCGATGTTAA
>JAAESG010000664.1 GCA_024229615.1 Gammaproteobacteria bacterium
AATACGCAGGCACCTTAAAACGCACCGCATCCGAAGCGATTTGCGCAAAACCGCAAAGGGACTGAAAATGGCGATCGACGGCAACCCGAACTCAGCGCAATGCCTTCACCGCTACTTGGAAAGCAAGACGTTACTCGAACCGCAAACGCCTCTGATGCCGTTGGTGAAGGCTTATCTTATGATCTGTTGGATATTGGAGGCCCGGAACGAATCTCATGGTTTTGGTTTCCCATTCGACAGACCACACTTGGACCTTTACCTACGCCTACAGGAAGCTTACCCCGACCTGAAAGAGCTAAAACAGCAAATGGCTGCCGATGCCTCTTTGCTTCTACTGGCGCCGTTAAGCAAGACGCTGGCAGATAAGGCGCTCGCCAGCACCGTGCTGAGGATGCAAGAGAAGATCAGGATATTTGATCAATTGAGAGAGGCCATGAGAATTGCACAACCCGATAGCCAATCTGGATTGAATGATGAGGGTGATGCGGATATCGAGACCATTCGATCGCGTGTCATAGCTTTTCGCCTTTCGAATGAGATCGAAGAATTATCGGCAACCGCCATCGCCTACAAGAAGGTAACCGTTCACACCCCCCCTAATATCGATCCTGCTTACCGAAGCCTATACCATAAGTAGTCGCCCGGCTTTTCCGTGTTGCGGGAGCACGTGGCCTCCGCTCCTC
>JAAESG010000665.1 GCA_024229615.1 Gammaproteobacteria bacterium
ATTTTGCAGAGATTCCTTAGAGTATCGCTCGGATCAATTTTGAAAACATGTTTCTGGGTTCCGCGATAGGTTAGGATGTTTATTCTGTAAAAAACAGACCCGGGAGCATCCATGGATATTGACGAAGCGGAGATACAGGTTCTGGCTTCCATTTTTAAACTGGAAGTCAATGACTCAGCTGTTGACAGAACCTCAATCGAAGCCCGCGGCGAGGGTTACTGGATTTTCAAGGAAGATTGGAGTGAAATTTTCGAAAAACTGATCGCGAAGAGGCTCATCGAAGGTGATGATCAGGGTTACCGGCTAACGGCAGAGGGTCGACCCCTCGGCGATATCTACAGCGGCGAACGGCCTGATATGTACTGGTACTATTATCAGAAGTTCTATGTCGACGCGTACGCCAGCCCAACTCATTCCAGGCTTTGTGAACGAATTTTTGGCAAGGACCTCTGTCAGGATGGACAGACGGATATGAATTGCCTGGATCACATGCTGAAGCTTCTCAATCTCGACAAGGGCGACCAGGTGCTCGACCTCGGTTGCGGTGCCGGGGTAATCTCGAAGTATATTTTCGACACCACCGGTGCCTCGGTCACCGGCATCGACTACGCGGCATCAGCGATTGCCGAGGCCAAGCTGCGTAGTGCTACGAAGCAATCCCATTTGAGCTTCATGCAGGCCGACTTCAATAAAATGCAGCTGGATTCCGCCAGCTACGACGTCGTGGTCTCGTTGGATACGCTTTACTGGGTTACTGACCTTGAAAAAACGCTATCCAACCTGGCAAATGCGCTCAAACCCGGTGGTCGAATGGGCATTTTCATGAACCATCATATCGACGAGAGCGATTCAGCGGATCAGCTAGCGGCACAACACAGTGAATTATGGCAGGCATTGTCGAACCTCGGTCTCAGCGTCGATACCTTCGATTACAGCAAGGAAATTGGTGAGTTTTGGCAGCGTGTTTATGAAACGGCCAGGGATCTGCAGAACGACCTCGAGGCGGAAGGTATTGGCTACATTGCCGCAAGCCTGATTCGAGAGTCCGAGGAGGATTACCTCCCGGAAATCAACGCCGGCAGGGTCGCACGATATCTCTACCTGGTGAGCTGCTAGTCATAAGCAGTGCTTACGTCGAGCGGAGATTGAAACGCTAAATGGATACTCAGACTATCGAGATGGCGCGTGAGCTTTGGAACCACCTGTCAGCTCCAGCCACTCGGCACAACTCCGATGCCTGTGTAGTCTGCTGTTCTTACGATTTGAGAGTCTGTGATCATGCCTGCGAACTAGTCGCCTCCGGTTTGTCAGATCGGCTGGTAATCAGTGGCAAAACCGGCAACTGGACCCGCCATATCTGGTCCCGGCCGGAGGCTGAAATTTTTTACGACAGGGCATTGGCTAACGGCATGGATCCGGAACAGGTTTTAATGGAGGCTTCGGCCACCAATTTTGGCGAGAACGTCGTGTTTTCCAGGACACTGATACCTGCGGCAAAAACAGTGACTTTTGTATCGAAGCCAAACGCAATGCTCAGGATCAAGCTCACCGCCGAGGCGCAATGGCCCGAGATCAAGGCACATGTTTCTTGCCCGACGATTCGATTTCCAGAAGATATATCGAATATCGTCGGCGTACTTGGTTTGATCAACGAGATGGTCGGTGACATCGATCGTATTCAAAATTACCCCGCTCTCGGATTCCAGGTGCCACATCAAATGCCACAACAAATCATCGATGCGTGGAAATACCTGAAAGAACAGGGTTTCACCGAACACGTGATTTCGAACCAGAAACTACGGTAACCCACTAGATTATTTATCATGAAAATTACAACCGCCTGCCCACAGGATATTCCCCAACTATGCGAACTGCTCGAATCCCTTTTCGTCCAGGAAGCCGAATTTACACCCGACCGCGAAGCTCAGACGAAAGGCCTGGTGGCGGTAATTGACGGAAAGGATGTTGGCGATATCCTGGTCGTGCGCCGTAAAGGCAGGATTATTGGCATGGTCAATCTGCTGTACACGGTTTCAACCGCGCTGGGGGAACGCGTGGCATTGCTCGAAGATATGGTTGTAGCTACCGATGCGAGGCAACGGGGTATCGGTTCAAAACTAATCCGGCATGCGATTAAATTTGCGCGGGGAAAGGGTTGCCGGCGAATCACCTTGCTGACCGATGACGACAACGAGGGTGCTCACCGATTTTATCAAAGACATGGGTTCAGCCGATCATCCATGGTCGGCTTCCGTTTGTCTGTGCCGGGAGACTGAAACGCATGAATAGCGATTGTCACCGGGCTTACTGCACCTCGTGTGGAATGATTGGTTCACATCTGCCGGCCGATGTCGGAACTGTCATCTCAATGTTCCAGATAATGGATCAAACCTCAAGAGACATCAAATATGAGATGATTTATTCATTGGAGGAGGACTGACGATGGAAGACAACGCTGACGCAGGCATTGCCCAGGTACAGACTTCGGCCGCTCAGAAGAAAGGTCTCGGGGCTCATCACAGACAGACCGTGTCCTACATGGACGACCGGATTGCTGTTTACTTTTTCATGCTGGCCGTGGTACTGGTCGGAGCGGTCTGGATGACATCCAGCTCTCCGTACATGACCTGGGGTTCATTGGTGGCCATCGCCCTGATCACGATACTCTGGGGCTTCATGCGGATAAGACGTACAAAAAAATTGCGCCAACTAAGAGAACGCCAGGTGCGGGAATCACGAAACCAGTCCGAACCCTAGCCCGCATTTCTCACCAGGAGGCGGGATGTGATCGCGCAGGGCTTTGGATTCACAAGGGATTTTCTGAAGGAGTGGAATAACAGCGCGTAACCCGCCTGAAGAAAATTCCTTGTGAATTCAAAGAACAAGCGAGGGCCCGCC
>JAAESG010000666.1 GCA_024229615.1 Gammaproteobacteria bacterium
CGTGATACGGGGATTTGGTTTGATTCATACAATCAGCCTGGTCGAATGAGCCTCACGTTGACAACACCCCGACCAGTCCGATTGTAGGACTCTCCCTCACCTTGATTTCGTTATTGAGAGAACAAATCATGATTGTTACAAATTAGACCACTGCGACAATATGTCACTTCCTACCATCTGCCGCGTCAATAAACTCTTCACATTTGTCATCGAAAGAGAATTGGAAAGTGAGAAATATAATATCCTGCATGACGGGCATCGGGCTTTTGGTCATGACAGCGCCTGGCGTCAAGGCCCAGAGTAATACAGCCGATCAACTAGGCACTATCAGTGTTACCGCCAACCGGGAAGAAGAGAAAACACTGGAAATACCGGCCAGTATCGGCGTAGTCAACGAATCGACAATCGAACTGGATAAGCCGAATTACCAAAAGGAGTTATTTAACTCGATAGCAGGAGTCAGGATCACCCAAACCGGCTCTACCCTGGGCCATATGACCAGTATCAGAATGCCGCTCAATACCGGGCCGTATTACTTGTTCTTACAGGATGGAATTCCGGTCCAGTCGTCGGGGTTTTTCAATCACAATGGGCTCGCCTATACGAATTTCACTTCCGCGGGTTCCGCCGAAATTCTAAAAGGGGCGGGAACCGCGCTTTACGGTTCTGATGCTATTGCCGCGACCATCAACGTAATTTCAAAGGATCCATCACTGGCGGAGGGCTACAAGGTCAAGGTAGATACGGGTAGTGACGGATTTCTTAAACTGGGACTGGCCGGTGGCCACCAATACGCAGAAGATGCCAGCACGGGATTTGAATTCTCCCGTAGTGAAAGCGACGGATGGCGCGATCATACCAGTTCGGAACGTAATGAAGGCAATCTGACCCATTTCGTTGCGCTTGATGAAGACAACTCGTTGAAAACTATATTTTTGGCCAATTCGACCAGTGCTGAAATGGCCGGCAGCCTGATAGGCCTGGATGAACTGGAGGAAAATCCCGATTCAGTCGGTGATATTCAGGCAGCGATTGATTTGGGGCTGGATATCCGGCGTAAATTTGACTTCGCACGAATCAGCACCGAATGGACGCAATATCTAACTGACAAGACCGAACTCAGCACTATTGGGTACGTACGTACTAATCGAAATCGATATATCGCGACCTGGGAAAGGAATTTACCGCAAAACGACAGTCGTGAAGAAACCGTGGGTTTGATGTTTAAGGCGAATATCGATCAAGACGCTACCCTGTGGATGCTTGGTGCAGATCTCGAGATAACGCGATCGAACAGAACCTATGAACAGCTGTTTGACTATGTCCCCAGCGGATTTGGATCATCAGTTCCGACTGGCGACATCTACGACTACGATGTCGACTATCAAGCGATAGCCCCATATATCAGGGTGGAACACGATATTTCAGACAAGGTGCAACTCGGTGCCGGTCTGAGATATGACGCCAGTGAATTTGACTACACGAATAATTTGGCGGACGGACAGTATGCCGATTCAGGTTATTCGCGCCCTGATAGTGACAACGACCCGTCGTTTCAGCACTTGAGCCCAAAATTGAACCTTACCTACCATATCGATGCCAGACAAAACGCCTATGTTCGTTATGCCAATGGTTTCCGAATCCCGCAAGCGACCCGGCTATATTCCCTGAAAACCAATAATGTCCATTTTGAACTGGATCCCGAAATCACCGATACCCTTGAGTTTGGTTACAAGCTCCTGGCGCAAAAACATCAATTCGATGCATCACTTTATTACATGGTCATAGATGACACCATTGTACGACGAGAAAATGCCGATGGAGACCGGTTTTACGTCAACGGTGGGGAAACCACCCACCGGGGTATCGAATTATCCTGGCTCAACAACATTACCGATCAGTTTTCCACCCGCGTGGCCTATAGCTATTCGATACATGAATTCGTGGATGACGACGAGTATGGAAATAACGAACAGGCGTCCGCGCCAAATGATATCGCCAATCTCAGATTGATCTATGAGCCGGAATCCGTTCAGGGCCTGGTTACAGTATTCGAAATCGAGCATACCGGCGAATACTGGCTGGATGACGGCAACACGACAAGCTATGACGGTTACACGATTGCACATTTGAAAGCGAACTACCGGGTCGGAAAGCAATTGAAGTTACACGCAAAAATCAACAATATCACCGATAAAATCTATGCAGAAAACGCCAGCCTCAGTTATGGAAAAGAAAAATATACACCGGGTGCGCCGCGCCAGGTTTTTGCTGGGCTCGAATACAGCTTCGACTAGAGTAATGCGAATCCTTCTCCTGGCCTGCATTACCCTGTTGAGTTCCGGTTCCGGCGCGGCGAGTCAGTCGCATGATAACCACAAGAGAACCGGCGGAAGCCTGCTGGAAGAGTGTTTGACGCCGATGACCTTGCCCTCCCCCCATTGTGGCCGGGCGCCAACGGCGGTGTTCGGACGGAACGGAATTTTATATGTCGTATTTAGTCAACACGGACATATATACCTGACGACATCGTCGGACAGGGGCAAAGCATACCGGGCGCCCACCGCAGTTAACCGAGTACCCGAGATGATATATGACGACGGGGAAAACCGGCCTAAAATCACGCTTGGAAAAAACGACGAAGTTTTTGTTTCATGGACGCACAAAACCACCGGTCGTTTTTCAGGAAACGTGCGTTTTGCGCGATCCACGGACGGAGGAAAAACTTTCGATTCGCCGATGACGATCAATAGTGACCGCACCACTATTAGCCATCGCTTCGAATCAATGGCGCTGGATCAACAGGGGCGCATTTTCCTGGTGTGGATCGACAAAAGGGATCAGGCAGACGCAAAAAAGGATAACCGGGACTACGCGGGCGCCTCGCTCTACTATGCCGTATCCGATGACTCGGGAGAGAGTTTTGGACCCAATCACAAGTTGACAGATCACAGCTGTGAATGCTGCCGTGTTGCCCTGGATACCGATAGTTCAGGCAGAGTGGTGGCACTGTGGCGTCACCTTTACCCGGTTAATCTGCGCGATCATGCCATATCTTACGTGAACCCGGAATTCCCGTCGATCGAAGGCATGCCGACGCGGGCATCGGATGACGGCTGGATAATTGATGGCTGCCCTCACCACGGCCCCGATTTGTCGATCGACAGTAAAGACCGGGCGCACATGGCCTGGTTTACCCAGGGGAAAAGAAACAGGGGCCTGATGTACGGGCGATTCGATTTCGCCAATAATCGGACCTGGATGCAAAAATCGATCGACGATTCTCCGGCGGCATCCCGGCCGCAGGTACAGGTGTTTAACAATGAAGTGTACCTGATGTGGAAACGTTTTAACGGCGTCTCAATGGATTTGTTGCTTAGTCGCTCGGGCGATGAGGGACGGTCCTGGTCAGCACCCGAATACATAGCCACAACCGACAACGAATCCGATCACCCAGACTGGGTCAGTACTGGCCAGCAACTTTTCGCATCCTGGCATACCCAATCCGAAGGTCTGCGATTGATTCCAGTTATCAATGATTAACAAACTGTCTATCGGGCTGATTGTGACGATGTGGGCCTCCGGTTCAATTTCGGGCGTTACACTCAACGCATTTCAAACTGGCAGTATCAATGAGATATCAGCGGAGCGAAACGGTCAGTCGTTTATGGTGGTTTTATGGTCGGTCCATTGTCCGCCCTGTTTAAGGGAATTGGCCCATTTACAGCAATATAAAAACAGGTTTTCCAAATCCAGCCTGGTTTTAGTGGCAACCGATGGTCTGCAATACTCCGATACGGTGCAGCAGATTTTATACGACAAACAACTGGACCAGATGGACAACTGGATATTCGCCGGGCCAATGCCCGAACGATTACGCTTCGCGATCGATCCATCCTGGTACGGTGAATTGCCGCGTACCTACTTTTACGATTCTGCTCACCAGCGCAGCTCCCATAGCGGAGCGTTGACCCAGTCTTTGCTGAAGCGGTGGCTAAATTAATTATGGGCTTTCTTAAAACATATCTCGACCCGATGGTTTTTGGCACGCTGGGCGTCATGAGTTTTTTGTCGATCTGGTTCGCGATAGAGCGGCTGCAATATTATCGCAGAGTGGAGCTGCATGATTACGATCATGCCGATGAACTGAATGTTTATCTTACACGTAATCTGACGGTTATTTATTCGATCGGTGCCAATGCACCATATGTCGGCCTGCTGGGAACCGTGCTGGGAATATTAATCACCTTTTATGACCTCGGACAGGGAGGAGACATCGAACCTGCTGCCATCATGCTTGGTTTGGCACTGGCCTTAAAAGCTACTGCCGGCGGTCTGCTTGTGGCCATACCAGCTATTTTGGCATACAACGCCTTGTTGCGAAAAGTCGAAGTGCTGACTGCCAAATGGGGCAAGCAACAATCACAACAATCGGTTTGATGAAGCGCTTCGATCAAATCAACGTGATTCCGTTTATCGACATCATGATGGTGTTATTGGCGATAGTTCTGACGACTGCCACATTCATCAGTCAGGGCCGGCTGGATATCGATGTACCGAAAGCCTCGAGTAAACAGTCTCCTCACGATACCCGGCAAACACTTCATTTAGCGATAGACAGACACGAAATCATTTTTTATCAGGACACTCCGGTCACACTACAAACGCTCGAAACTCGTGTTTCACGGATAGACGGGGATACAAGAATCGTCCTCAGCGTCGAGCAGACGGTCCCTTTTCAGCGGTTTGTCCATGTGATCGACCTGTTGAAACGGCAGCATATCGAGCGGCTCTCCATCGTCACCAGACAAATTAAATGACCTGTAAAGCTTGCCATGTTTTAGGACTGGCGGTGTCGATTTTAGTGCATGCGTCTATAGTGGCCGGATTAGTGTTAGTGGCAGACTCTACTAATCAAAACGGAGAGGTCGAAATTCCTATCAATCTGGTCATGTTCGAACCGGCGCCCGAGCCTGAACCCGAACCGGAGCCTGAACCCGAACCCGAACCGGAGCCCGAAC
>JAAESG010000667.1 GCA_024229615.1 Gammaproteobacteria bacterium
ACCGGCCAGTGCTTCACCGGTTTCGATATCGAACTGCCCCATATGCAATAGGCATTCGATGATGCCATCGATAACATTGCATCTTCCAGGTGCTGCTGCTCGTGTGTGCAATAACCATCGGTGGCATAGAATATTCCATCGATGTGATAAATTGCAAACGAGCGATTTTCGAAGTCGAATCGATAGACGCTCCCGTCCTCAACCGCATTGGCATCGCAAACCTCTACCCACTGACCATCAGCTATGCTGTTGTCCCGCGAGCTGATTCTTTTGCTCCTAGCCAATAACCCAGACGGGATTGTCGGTAAAGGTGATCATCGTGGCATAACCCCATAGCAACAGACACTCCCACAAAGTGCCAATGGGTACCAAGTCGACCAGGGTCCAGAAGATATTGTCCCAGACCTGGTCACCGAAATGAAAAACCTTCAAATTTCTGGCCAATGGTCGGGCGTCGTAACGCTGTTCATCACCCTGTCGGCGAAAGGTGTACAGCATCAGGTGACGACCGCCAGCGACAACCAGCACGATCACCAGGTTACGCAGTGCAATTTCGAGCATCCAGTCGAGTTGAAAATTGCGCGCGTTCGAGCGAAGGCGTGAACCGGGTCCACGCCGTAATCGTCAGCATCGGGATATGGGATAGCGCTGGCAAGAGCACCCACCACCGACGAGTTTCTCGACAAGCTCGGGCTCAAGCCATGCCGCATCACACCAGGGCTGAAAAGCACCGAAGCCGGCTATCTGGCCTAGCAGAACCTGGGAAGCCTTTCAAGAGCCGCCAGAAGTTTTCGCGACTGGTTGCTGCAACAGGTCGAATAACAGCAAACAATCAGTCAACACGGCCGATCATGCCGCAACAACATTAACCCGGTAACAATGGATATTGTCGCCAGGTTAACAGGCCCGTTTACAGAGCTATCGCAATTCTGTAAGCGTCGAGCAGAGCCGCGTGCAGCGAGCGGCTACTAACCGCATCACCGATGCGGAAGAGCATATAGTCATGGTCCCCAAGCAGCTGAAACGGTTGTGGACTCGAACTGATCAATGCATCGATATCGGTAACTCCGCGATTACAGGCACCCTCTTTCAGCTCCTGGAACACTTCGTCGATCGGAAAGGTTCCACGCTCGACCACGATCTGGTCGGTCTCGATTTCGATCACTTCATCGGTCAGGTCGTTACGGAAAATCGCCACCATTTGCTCACCATCACGACGGACACTTAGCAACATCAGGTCGAGCTTTACTGCCACATCGTGCAGATATAATTGCTTGCGATGGACCGGTCGTTCTGCATAGCCGAGTTCAGCTCCAACTCGATCATCTAAGGTTGCCAGGGTCACCTGCGCACCTTCGAGGGCTAGCTGTTCGGCACAGGATACTGCCTCGTGCCGGCCTGTCCCATCATAGACCAGAACCCGTTTCTGCGCTTTGACATCTCCGCTGAGCATATCCCAGACACTGCAGCACAGATCTGCTCCCTGCAGTTTCCCAAAATGCGGAACACCGCCGCTGGCCACGATAATGATCTCTGGATCCATGGCGAGCACATCGCTACCGTCGGCGTAGGTATTGTAATGAACCTGTACCCCGAGATGCTCAAGTTCGGAGATACGCCAGTCAACGATGGAACTCATGTCTCGTCGCCAACTCGCGCGCGAGGCCAGTAGCAGCTGCCCACCCAACTGCGGCGTCGCCTCCAGCAAACTGACTCGATGCCCACGTTCCGCGGCGACCCGAGCGGCTTCCATCCCTGCCGGCCCACCGCCCACGACAACCACGCGCCTGATCTCACCCGTGGTCGGTTCGATGACCTGTGATAATTGTGTCTCACGACCCGATGCCGGGTTATGGATGCATGAAGGTTTCTTGTGCATGCAATGCGAGGCGCCGAAACAGGGTCGAATCCGATCTTCCTCGCCGCGCATAATCTTGTTGACAATTTGCGGGTCGGCTATATGCGCCCGCGTCATCGCCACCATATCGAGAATGCCACTACGGATCGCGTGGCGCGCGGTCGCCACATCGGTGATACGTGCCGCATGAAAAACCGGCAACGATAGCTCCTTTTTGACAGCTTCGACCTGTGGCAGGAATGGTGCCAACGGTTCGGTCATACCAGGCATGTTTTTTTCAGCCAGGTTCAACTCGGTATCCATACGTCCGGAGACGCAATTCAGGAAATCGATGGCACCTTCACGTTCGAGTAGTTGCGCAATGGCAAGCGCGTCTTCGGCGCTAAGCCCACCTCGGTCTTCGTAAATCGACATGCGCATACCGATGAGAAAATTATCGCCGACATTCTTACGGATCTCGTCATGTACCATGAGTGCAAAGCGAGTACGGTTTTCAACACTGCCACCGTACTTGTCCGTGCGCCGATTGATGTCAGGTGAAAAGAACTGTCCGATAAGGTGCGCGCCGGCATGGGTTTCGAGGCCGTCGAGTCCACCTTCGTAGCAGCGTCGCGCTGCCTGGCCAAAGGACTTGACGATACGCTTGATGTCATCCTCATCGATTTCGCGCGGAATGCTGCGATGCAGGGTTTCGCGAACAGAACTCGGCGCCAGCGTCGGCAACCAGTTACCGGCGCTAAAATCACCGCGCCGGCCCAGGTGCGTGATCTGACACATCAAGGCCGCGCCATGCCTGTGAATACGTTCGGAAAAATCCTGCAAGTACGGTATCACCCGATCATGATCCACGCGTAGCTGGTTAAATACGGATGGCGAATCTGGCGCGACATTGGACGAACCGCCGAACATGGTTAGCGCGAGCCCTCCCTTCGCTTTTTCCTCATGATAGCGCTGGTAACGCAAAGCTGGCATACCGTCGTCATCCATACCGCTGGCATGGCTGGTGCTCATGATGCGATTTTTCAAGGTCAGGTGGCCGATTTGCAGGGGCTGAAACAACGGGTCGTTGTCGATGTTTTTCTGTTTAGCAGTGGTCATGGGTCATCAAAAAAAGTCGCGGTCAGAATTCTACACGTAATACCTGATAATATTAATGGATACAATAAACCCGGCGATCAAGCCACTGAAGTCGTTGTCATCGGCAATTGGTGGCGATTTCCACGACGTACTCGGTTAAACAGGAACTCTTGAGGATATTTTTTGGCGTCACTCGTTCGCATATGCGACCCGCTTCATCGCAAAACGGTAGCGCGGGTACATGCACCCGAGTACATTCGGTGAAGACCTCCCTGACCAACATTCCTGTCCGCGCTACGTTGGTGGGGATCAATACTTGTTCCGGTTTCAACGCGAATCACCTGCCATCAGATTTAGAGAAATCGAAAGTAGACGTAGAAACTGGCGATTCCGATGCTCAACAACATCATCGGGAATGCCATCAACATGAACGGCAGGAACCGGATTCGATGACCGGCGCGTTCGGCGAAACCGGCGACAATCAGATTGGCACTGGCACCCACCAGCGAACCATTACCTCCCAGACAGGCACCGAGAGCCAGCGACCACCACAAAGGCATCAAGTTTTCGGCTCCCCCAAAGGTCGGCGCCATGGATTTAATCACCGGTATCATGGTTGCCACAAAAGGTATGTTATCGACAACTGCCGAAGCAATAGCCGATACCCACAGAATGGCCATAGCGGTAATGGTCAGGTCTCCGCCGGTAACCGCGATGACCTGGTCGGCAAGAATTCTCAACACACCTGCTTCCTCTATACCCTTGACCGCTATGAACAAACCGATAAAAAAGAAAATGGTAATCCATTCAACATTTCCGAAGGTCTTATGCACCTCCTCAGATTGTTCCTCGGCGCTATTCTTCAGGTTCGACAGCAACAACAGCAATGCGGCGCCGAACATGGCGATGGTGGCGGGCTCGAGCTTTAACGGGTGCGCCAGCAAAAAGCCGGTCATCACCAGTGCCAGCACAAAAAGCGATTGTTTCAGCAGTCTGATATCCGTTATCGCCTCTTGCTCCTTGAAGTTCATAATTCGTTTGCGCGCATCCCCGCTGGCCTGCATGTTGCGCCCCCAGACGAGATAAATAATGCCCAGTGTCACTGCCAGGATAAGGGGGACGATGGGGGCCAGATTAATCAGAAAGTCGTTAAACGACAGGCGCACCGCGGATCCAATCATGATGTTCGGCGGATCACCGATCAAGGTGGCCGTACCGCCGATGTTCGACGCAAAAATTTCTGCGAACAGAAATGGGTAAGGATCAATCTTGAGTTCGTGGCTAATCAGCAGGGTTACCGGAGCAATCAGTAATACGGTCGTGACATTGTCGAGCAGTGAGGAAAATACCGCTGTGACCAGGGATAACATGAATAAAATCCCCCAGGGGCTGGCGTTGACCTTCTTCGCCGACCACACGGCAACATACTGAAAGACCCCACTACCCCGGGTAATAGCGACGATCACCATCATTCCGGTTAACAGGCCAAGCGTATTAAAATCGATACCCGAGATGGCTGTTTCCTGGTTGAGAACGCCGAGGGTGATCATCAGACTCGCTCCCAGGCCTGCGACGATAGCGCGATTGAACTTCTCCGATACGATGACCACATAGGTCGCCACGAACAGGATTGACGAGACCCACAGCGGATCCCAACCAAAAACAACCTGCATCGCCGTCTCACTTTCTCCGTGCATGGGTACCACTGGTGAGGGGGATTTTTATGGATCGCTGATAATCTATGCGTTGCGGCCTAGCCCGCATTTCTCACCACCTTATCTACTGCGACGACGCTATGCCGCAACCTGCCTGCATTTGGCTCGGTCAGAGCGCTCGACATAGTGTCAACTATGTCTGCGCACCCTCCGAACACTGGTTGCCGGTAACTGCAAGCAATGTTCGGGGTGGTCGCAAAATACAGGCAGGGCCCGACCTCTCGTCGTCTCGCAACGAGTGGTCGTGAGAAATGCGGGTTAGTCATTCTGCGGCCTGGGGTTTTTCGCGTCCCTTCCATTGAAGAGCCGCCCCATAATGATACCCTCAAGAACATCCCAGGTGGATACCATCCCGACCAGTTTTCTGCCGTCACCTTCGACGACAATGACTGGAAGACTGCTATCCTTGCTTTCATCCAGCAAAGCCAGAAGCTCCGGAAATGCGGTCTCGGGAGTGCAAAACAGCAGTTTCCTTTTCTTTTCGAGAAAGTTTTTTACCGGTTGATCTGCAATTTCATGCCAGCGATCACTCATTTGAACAATCTGGTCCGGTAAAAAATGGAGATCAGAGATGCTGTACTTGCCGAGACTCAGAGCCGCTTTCGGCAACAACTGCCGGCTTAAGCGACGCAAACCGAAGAGGCCAACAAACCCGCCCGCCTTATCGACGACCGGGAGATTGCGCACATGTTTTTCATGCATCAGCGAGAGGGCATCGGCGACCGTGTCGCTGGGTCTCAAAGTATACAGACCGGAAGTCATGATGCTTTCTGTCGTCATTTAAAATAAGGACCGCTTTTTCATTTACTGACTGCTTAAACCCTCACTATATGAGACTCCCCCTAGCCTATACCAACGACGCAAGGACTCCAAAAAGAAATTGGAAATGGCAACCGATAATGAATCGATTCCTGATCTGAGACAATAAAACTATTGTCTTCGGATGACCCGCTCGGTAGTCAGCAGGTCATCGACAGAAATTTGTCCCGGGTGGTCGAATACCTGCCATTTACTACTGTCGATCTTGCTGAAGGCCTTGCTGAAACGAGCCACCCCTGCATTGCCGACATTACGAATCAATATGTGCTGTATCTGTGTAGTGTAACGGCGCGCGATATCGCCATAGACTTCGGGATCCTGCTCACCGCTATCGCCGACCAGGATAAAGCGACGCTGTGGATAGCGTTGCAAAATCGGCTCAATCTGACCCGGTTTGGTTTCGGTGCCTTTTTTAAACAGATTGAACAGGGTTTCATCGCGGAAGCGAACCGCCTTCAAATTCAGGCTTGCCCAAGGAAAATTTTCCTGCTGCATAAAATCCCGCAAGGGATCATAGAGTTGCCACGGACTGGAAGAAACAAAATGAAAGCTGACCCCACGGTCGGCGAGCCGCCGAAACAGCTCCGACATCCCCTCAATCCGCTGGAAATCATTAAAGAAGGTATTGGCCAACAATTTCGCGTGATCAGTCACATGGGATATTTTTATCGTGTCGTCAATATCACTGATAACACTGACGCCCTGCTCGGGTAAGAGTTTAACCTGGCCCTCGAATCGACGTTTGTCTCCATCCTGCAACAGCGCAACGTAACTCAGGCGATCCCGCTCGGCGAAGGCGCTCACAACTTCCGCAGGAATCTTCAATATACTGACGACATGCCCATTTTCGGCCGATGCCGGCAGCGTCACATCCTGACCGGCAAATCGAATTATCAGCGTTTTCCCGCGCTCATTATCGGCGATCAGCAAGTTGCTGCGACGGCGAAAATTGGCTTCATTTTGTGCAGTCACGGACAGGTCGTATTGTGATTCCAGCAGCATCGCGAAAGCTCCTATGCGCAGCAGGCTGTCCTCGGGTTCGTAAATCCACGCGTGAATGGGAACGCGCCAATGACCGCCTTCACGATCAAGCCAGGCCGTGGTATTAAAAAAAGTGATGTGCTCGTCATACTTGAGGTTTGAGACATGTTGCGAAAGGTCGCCGATACGCGCGAAGGCGCAATTGTCCCAGCCATACCCCCAGCGCCACGGCAATAATGAACAGGGCTGACCACCGATACGCACGGCCTGGTACATGACATCTGCGGTGAGTAAAAACGCGTGACGGACCTTTTCTTGAGGTGCCGAGTATCGGTCACTTAGTTGTGGGGTAATTTTGGTACCCAGATCGACAATGCACTGCCTCAGTTCCTGATCGGCGATTTTACGCCTGCCGTATCCATCCACCGCAATGCCCCGCCAGTACTTCCGGTCATGTGCGACACAGCAAGACTCCCAGGGTGGCTTGTCGCTAAAGTGGTCTTCAAATCCCGGTAAAACCTGAGCCAGAAACTCCCAGCTTCGGGACTGACCACCGCTGCAACCATCACTGCTAAAGGCCGCGATGTCACCCGTCAGTTGCACTGTCTGCAGCTGACGCAGACGTAGCTCTTCGATTTCTCGCAACGACTCCGTGGTCCAGGACTGCGCGTTTGCCGTGTGAGCCGTGATGCCTCCGGCAAGTAATAAAAGCAAACTGAGATGAGAGATAATTTTCATTTTTTTATGATCATCATGAGTACTGTATTTTATTGCGGGTTAACCCGGCGCTTCGTATATCGGGTCGCAATCGCAACCAGGGGATCATCGGGCCAGGGATGTTTTGGATACCGACCTTTCATCTCCTTTTTGACCTCGTGATAAGACGAACGCCAGAAACCGGCCAGGTCCTGAGTAATTTGCAGTGGCCTGCCAGCCGGCGACAACAGG
>JAAESG010000668.1 GCA_024229615.1 Gammaproteobacteria bacterium
CGCCTGCTGTCATCGCTGTTCGCCATCGATGTCTGCGCCTACGCGGTGATGAGCAATCACTATCACCTGGTGCTTAAGGTGTGCCCGCAACAGTTGGAGGGCCTTGGCGACGAGGAGATCATGGATCGGTGGTGTGCCCTTTTCAAAGGCCCGCTGCTGATTCAAAACCACCGGAACGGCGAGGATTTGAAGCCATTCGAGCGATCGGCCGTTTCCGACATCGTTGACGTCTGGCGGTCGAGGCTTTCCAGCATCAGCTGGTTCATGCGTTGTCTCAACCAACCCATTGCCCATCAGGCTAATCGCGAAGACAAGTGCACCGGCAAGTTCTGGGAATCCCGATTTACCTCGCAGGCTCTCAAATCGGAGGAAGCCCTGCTCTCCTGCATGGCGTATGTCGATCTCAATCCGGTGCGGGCCGCAATGGCGGATACGCCCGAGAGTTCCGAGCACACCAGTATTCGGGAGCGGCTAACCTCTGAGTTCCATCTGCAACAGGCCATTGACGATCAGACCGAATGCGGGGACCTGCTCGACTTCAAATCCCCGCTCAAACCGCTGTTGCCCTTCGAAAGCCGACTGACGAAAGAACTTCAAGGCGGTATCTTGTTCGGTTTCGAGGAATACCTGGCATTAATCGACTGGACGGGCCGCATCATCCGCGCCGACAAGCGCGGGCATATCGATAGCAGCTTACCGTACATCCTCGATCGATTGCAGATCACGGCGGATCAGTGGCGAATCAATACCACGCAATTTGAAGCCATTCATCCCAAACGGTTCAATCGACTAAATCCGTGGCTGGATACTGGATAGGTTTAAAGCTTCATTATCCACAAGGCCGCCTGGCAAGCACTGGCCACGGGCGGATATCGCCCGAACTCCGTGATATTTCAAAAACTGTCATTTTCTGACGAGTCGTGCCGGAATCGGCGCCGGTTCTGTCGAAGAACGCCCGGCTAACGGAGCTGTTGATTTTTCATCTCTTAGGGTGGGTGTCCTCTGTTACATCCCCTAAATCCA
>JAAESG010000669.1 GCA_024229615.1 Gammaproteobacteria bacterium
AGATCTCACAAGCGAAATACGCTTGGCGATCGCCAATGCCGTGCTTTTCGCCCAGTTGTTCGGCGAATGGGGAGCGATCACCGCTCTGGCCCAGCAATATGATGTATCCAGAACGTTTGTGTATTCGCTGGCTTCGACGCTGAGGGAAGCCGCGCCGATGCTTTTTGGGGAAACGGCGAGGTGTACCCATGTCCCTTCGATTCACGAGCTATCCATTCAAATGATGTTATCCCTTCGATTGGAGGGCCGAAGCAGTAATGGCGCGATCTCGACGATCATGGGGCGATTGGGATTAAAGCTGTCCTCCGCCGGTTCCATCAGCCAGATACTGTCGCGTATCGGGGCCTTGTTGCCAATGACCCTGTCCACAGAAGACGGCATCATCCGCTATCTGGTGTTCACCAGCGATGAAATCTTTTCGAAAACGATACCGATCCTGGTGACCGTGGATCCGATCAGTTCTGCGATTTTGCGCATCGAGTTGGCGGACTCTCGGAAAGCCGAAGATTGGAGAAAGCACTTTGAATGCCTCTACGATAACGGGTGGGAAGCGCTCTATTTGGTCACCGACGAGGGTACGGGATTATGCGCCGGCCATGCCGAGACCGAGGCGCTGAGCGAGGTACTCCGCCAGACCGACACCTATCATGCCATCGCCCATCAGCTTGGCAAATGGATCAACCGCCTGGAGGCGACGGCCTACAAGGCGATCGGTACGGAACACAAATGCGAAAGGAAACGGGATGCGGCAAAGAGCGATCGGGTACAAGCGAAATGCCGGGAGGCCTATGAGCGAGCCGCTATAGCCGCTGCAGAGGCGATTCAGCTTTATGAGGATTTCTGTTATAGTGTCTCCGTTTGAT
>JAAESG010000670.1 GCA_024229615.1 Gammaproteobacteria bacterium
GCAGAACTGAGCCAGCGTGTCGATGACCTTAAAGTTCCACCTCATTCGATGGAAGCGGAACAGTCGGTTATCGGCGGACTGATGCTGGATAACAAGTCCTGGGATGATATCGCCGATGTTGTCAACGAGCAGGATTTCTATCGCCATGATCATAGCCTGATATTCAGGGCGATCAATGCCCTGGCTGCTGACGACAAGCCATATGACGTCGTTACGGTATCGGAATGGCTGGGCTCCCGGGGGGAGCTGGAATCGATCGGTGGGCTCGCATACCTCAGTATCCTCGCTAACGACACACCGACGGCGGTTAACGTCAAGGCTTACGCGGATATCGTACGCGAGTACTCGATCCTGCGCAGCCTGATCCAGATTGGTAACGAGATTTCCGCAAGCGCATACAATTCAGATGGCCGCCCGAGTAAGGAGTTGCTGGACGAGGCGGAACGCAAGGTATTCATGATTGCCGAGCAAAGTGCCGGTAGTCGCGAGGGTTTTGAGGCGATTAACGATTTGCTGGGACGGGCGGTAAAGCGCGTCGAGGAAATGTATCGCAGCAAGGAATCCATTACCGGTATCGCTACCGGTTTCGGTCTCTTTGACGAAAAGACTTCTGGCCTGCAACGCTCCGACCTGGTCATCATCACCGGTCGCCCGTCGATGGGTAAAACCAGCTTTGCGATGAATATCGCTGAAAACGCGGCGTTTGCAATTGAAAGCGACCAGGCGTTCCTCGTGGCAAGTCTCGCATCGTACCCGCAGAAATCCGTGTTCAAGCCTGCCACACTTCAGGTAATCTTCGGATTCCTGCTGCGCGTAGTCAGGCAGCACTTTGCCTTCCTCGACCAACTGTCGTCTGAAATCCGGATAGTGCTTTAACACCAACTGATAGAGTAGCGTCTTCTCGGGCCGATGGCGTTGA
>JAAESG010000671.1 GCA_024229615.1 Gammaproteobacteria bacterium
CTCGTTGCTGGCGGCCTTTGCCATCGTCTATTTCAAGTTTCGCTTCAGGATGTTTTTCTTCTGGCTCATTTTCTTTACACTCATGCTGCCGGTGGAGGTGCGTATCATACCGACCTACAAGGTGGTCGCGGATCTGGGGATGCTCGACAATTATTTCGGACTGACGCTGCCGTTGATCGCCTCGGCCACGGCCACCTTTCTTTTCCGGCAGGTCTTTCTGGCCGTACCGGACGAACTGGCCGAGGCGGCGCGCATCGACGGGGCCAGCCCGGTGCGCTTTTTTTTCGACATCCTGGTACCGATGACGCGCACCAACATGGCGGCCATGTTCGTGATCCTGTTTATTTACGGCTGGAACCAATATCTGTGGCCGCTGCTGATTACCACCGATGAGAGCATGTACACCATCATCATCGGCATTAACCGCATGCTGGCGGTTGGCGACGATTTTGCCGAATGGCAGGTTATCATGGCGACCACGATGCTGTCCATGCTGCCGCCGGTGGTGGTCGTCGTATCTATGCAAAAGTTATTTGTTAAAGGTCTGACTGAAACCGAAAAATAATCGGGGGTTAAAAATATGGCCGACGTATTAATGAAAGATGTCAAGAAATCATTCGGCAAAGTCGAAGTTGTGCACGGTGTTGATTGTAATATGGAAGATGGCGAGTTTATCGTCATCGTCGGACCCAGCGGTTGCGGTAAATCGACGGTGCTCAGGATGATCGCCGGGCTCGAAAGAATCA
>JAAESG010000672.1 GCA_024229615.1 Gammaproteobacteria bacterium
AAAAGTTAAAATGGCCAGCGCGAATAAAATTAACACCACCCAAAGGGCCGTTTTAATTGGACCCCATTTATCTTTTTCCGTAGGTTTGTCAGGCTTTTTCTTTTGATTTGATTCCCCGAACCATTCGGATATTTTTTCACCTAAATTGGCGAATCCGGTATCGACCCAATCTGTAATATTCTCTTCCCCAGCTTCTTTAGCGGTGTCAGGTTCACCAAGATGGCCCTTAATCCCATTCACCATTCGCTTAAATCCAGAATGTCCAGCCCCTGTAGCTACCAGAAATTCTATCTGTTGCCACTGTCACGCGGCCAACCGATCGGATCGGTGCGAAAAATGGTGCGAATGAATCGTTTGCGTAACTTGTCTCCACCGAAAACCATAAGTATCGGTACAGCCAATGGGTGTCGGGCACACCACGGCGACCGGCGTTCCAGGGAATGACGAATCGTTGAGCAGTGGCTTCACAACCGGTGGTCCACGGCCGGCAAAGCCGACCGGGGCGATCACTGTCTGGTGTCGAAGCCGATGTATGGATTGACAACTGACGGGCTCATCTATGATGCGCCTCCCAGAGGTGGCAGGAAGACTCAGCAAATTTCGGAAGATACCCGTCAGCCGGCGCTTGACAGCGCCTCCAATCCAGGTGATAAGCGTTCGAAAGCTTCTGATGAGTCTTAAAAATATTTCGCTGGGGACAAGTTCCCGGACGTGATTGCGAAGAAATGTCCCCCAGTGCTGTGACGGTGGGCCAACGCGGCGGACCATGTATTTTGCGACCGTGGTCTGGCAGACATCCACGCCGAGTTTCAGAAGCTCACCGTGGATTCGAGGCGCGCCCCAGAGCCCATTTTGCCGGCTCATGCGCCGGATAAGGCTTCGGATCTCCGGTTCAATGGCAGGACGTCCCGGCCGACGCCGCCGACTTTTTCCCAGCAGATAGTGTCGAAAGCCCTGTCGGCGCCAGCGCTTGACGGTATCTACGTTCACGATCTCCAGCGCTTCCGGCCAGCGGGGCCAGACCGTTGACAAGACAACCCACACCTGTCGATCGGCATTTGTAAATTGAGGCCGTCTCCCGGAACGTTCAAGAACCTCAATCTGATGCCTGAGTGCCACGTTTTCAAGCACCAGATCCCATCGCTCGCAAAATGCGGATACGATCTTTCCGAGTATAAGTCGGAGATACGTTTTCATCATGCTTCA
>JAAESG010000673.1 GCA_024229615.1 Gammaproteobacteria bacterium
AGGTTAACCTCGTCCAGCAGTACAACGGCATTTTTGATCATCATGCCCGAGAGGCTCATGGCGCCGAGCAGAGCGATAAAGCCGAAAGGCACCCCGGTAATCATGAGCCCCACCGTAATCCCGATGACCACAAACGGAATGGTCAGGAAAATTATCAGCGGGGGACGGTAGGCATTGAACAAGGCAACGATGATAAACAGCACGATCACAACAGCCGGCACGATGCCGGGTATCAATGCCTGCTGTGATTGCTTGGCACTGCTGTATTCTCCATCCCATTCCAGTGTGTATCCCGCAGGCAGTTCGATGTTTTCAAATGCTTCCACAATGCTTGAACGCAGGGTCGGTGTGGTAACAACGTTTGGCGAACATTGAACCGTTATGGCCCGCCGCCGGTCCCAGCGCCAGATGATCGGATCTTCCCATTCAAAAACAACGTCATCGGTGACCTGAGATAAGGGAACTGTATTATTCGAAAAAGCCGGGATAATCTGGACAAGATCCAGACCTGAGGCCGCACGGCTGCGCTCATCCTTTACATTTCGCACGACGATCGGTATCAGATCATCTTCTTCGCGGTACTGGCCCACCACGACACCATCAAAGGCCCGTTTGGTTGCGCTGGCAAGGTTCTCGCGGGTGACGCCGGCCCAGCGACCGCGTTCCTGATTATATTGCGGTACAATTCTTCGAATTCGATTACGCCAGTTTGTACGCACTTCCCTGGCCATCGGGTTGGCCTCCAGGACGGCCATTCCCTGTTGCGCAAGGGAGCGCAGAATATCCGGGTCGGCGTTGGCCGGTCCGCTGAAACGCGCCTCGATTTTCCAATCATCGAAGGCACCGACGGCATACCTTCTCACACGGACCAAGGCCTGGGGATAGTTTTCCCGACTCCAGGAATCAATTTCCTGCATCACCGTATCCACATCTTTGAAAGTCTTGGTGTTTACGATGATCTGGGCATAGGATGAATATGGGTCCTCCGGATTGACAGGAAGATAAAACCGTGGGGGTCCTTTGCCTATAAAGACGCTGACCGCAGTGACCGAAGATTTTTGCAACAATTCGGACTCCATGGCCGACAGAGCAGCGGAAACCTGTTGGATGCGCGTTCCCTCGGGCACCCAATAATCAATCATGATTTGTTGGCGGGATGAGTCCGGAAAGTACATTTTGGGAACGAAACGAAAACCAAGTACCGCCGCGACAAGCATCACCACCATGCCGGCCAGAAAGGGCAAGCGAAAACGGATAACCTTTGCTAACAACCCGCGGAACATCTCGTAAAATCGCCCGCCATATATATCTTGGTCTTCAACTCCCTGCTTGGGCCCCGGAAGCATGGTCATGCACATCAGCGGTGCAACCGTTTGCGACATCACCCAGCTGAGCAGCAGCGAAATCGCAACTACCGTAAACAGGCTTCCGGCATATTCACCGGTATCATAGATCGATGCAAAAATCGGATAAAACGCCATGCAGGCGACGACGGTGGCCCCTAAAAGCGGCATGGCCGCTTTTGAAGCTGCTTCAATAGCCGCTTTTTTACGATCGATGCCCTGTTGCACCCGAACCATGATGCCATCGGCCACCACGATGGCGTTGTCCACCATCATGCCCATGGCGATAATCAGCGCCCCCAGCGATACACGCTGCAAATCGATTCCCCCGATGGTCATCACGATGAAAGTCCCCAAAATGGGCAAAATGAGTCCGGTGATGCCGATGATCATGCCCACACGCAGTCCCATGGACAACGCCAGCACCACCAGCACAATGGCCACGGCTTCAAGCAGATTGATCATAAAGTCTTTGATGGAATCGGCAACCAGATCCGATTGCCAGGAAATCCTGTGAAGCTCGACAATTA
>JAAESG010000674.1 GCA_024229615.1 Gammaproteobacteria bacterium
TGAACTCAGAGGCTTGAATGGTCTTCATCTGGATGACCTTTTCACGTGGGCTTTCTACTAATGACGAGATAAATGGCTATAGTCACGACTATAGTCAAATTAATCGTCACGTTCAAGGTATACGACCTCGCGTCGGTGTCGGAGAGATGCCGGTGAAATCGGTTGTGGGTCCCGAAAATAGGAGCCTATTGATTCTATTGCATATTTCTGGCTGATCGTTGATCCTTGGATCCATGGTACGTCTATTCCAATTTTTTC
Organism: Gammaproteobacteria bacterium; assembly: GCA_024229615.1. Lineage (GTDB taxonomy): Bacteria > Pseudomonadota > Gammaproteobacteria. The sequence continues at coordinate 259 of JAAESG010000674.1, forward strand.
TTACGTTGGTGACTACATCTGTCCGATCGCGGCTGTCTTTACAGGCGGAGAATGCGGCGTTGCGGAATCAGTTGTTTCTGTATCGGAAATCAGGACAAAGACCAAGAATCAGGCCTGCTGACCGGCTGCTCTGGTGCTTCATAGCGAAATTTTGGGCGGGCTGGCGGACAGCTCTGTACTTTGTCCAGCCCAGGACCGTAACAACCTGGCAGAAAAAGCGATTCCGCGACTATTGGCGCGCGCTCAGTCAGTCGGCTAAGCCAGGTCGGCCTCGGATCTCGCGAGAGCTCAGAAAGCTCATTGGGCGGATGTGGGAAGCCAATCCGACGTGGGGCTCGCCGAAGATTGTCGCTGAGCTCGCGATGCTTGGAATCGACGTTGCCAAGTCAACGGTCGAA
>JAAESG010000675.1 GCA_024229615.1 Gammaproteobacteria bacterium
CGACTCATCGAACCGACTGCCGGATCGATTCATGTGCTCGGCCATGACGTCATGGCGTTACCCGATGAAGAGTTGCGTAAACTCAGAGCTGCGCATATCGGCATGGTATTTCAGCACATGGCCCTGTTCCCGCATCGCACGGTACGTGACAACGTCGCGTTTCCACTGCAGGTGCAGGGCGAACCCAAGTCAAGGCGCTGGGAAGAGTCACAACGCTGCCTCAACCTGGTTAATCTCGATGGTTATGAAGATCGCTTCCCGAGCGAGTTATCCGGTGGTATGCAGCAACGGGTCGGCCTCGCCAGAGCACTCGCCTCAGATCCCGAAGTACTGTTAATGGACGAGCCATTTTCGGCACTCGATCCTTTGATTCGACGCCAGCTGCAGGAACAGTTCATGGCCCTGTCTGCTGACCTGGATAAAACCACCGTGTTTATTACCCACGATCTGGACGAAGCCATCCGTATTGGCAATCGAATCGCGATCATGAAGGATGGAGTGATCGTGCAAATAGGAACCCCGGAAGAGATTGTGACCAACCCGATCGACGAGTATGTCACCGACTTCGTGGAAGGCATATCTACGCTCAAGCTCATATTTGCGCATTCCATTATGGAGAAATATGACGAGTATCAGCTCAAGCCACACGAAGATTTATCCGAGGCGGTGCGCACATCACATGATACGGATCTAAGCGGCTTGATTGATATATCCGCGGCCACCGACCAGCCAATCGTCATTACCGACGATGGCAAAGATGTCGGAGTGGTGAACAAATCAACCCTTCTAAAGGGTATTAAAGGGGGAAAAGACTAATGGAAGAATCAGGATTTTCTGCTGAGCCCAGCAAACTGGGTAGTTCGGTCGGTGATTTCGTCGTCGACAATAAAGAGTATTACACGCGGGAATTTGAAAAAATTCAGTCCGCCACCGAATTCCCCAGATCCTGGAATATGATGGCAGCGATCGGTGGCCCATTCTGGGGTGCCGCACGAGGTTTATGGGGCTTTTTCTGGACCTTCATGGTGCTCGAAATTCTGGCGCTGGTACAAATCGGTAAAGGCGCCTGGGGTGAACTCGGCGCCGATAAAATCGCGCGTATCGAAAAAATGCAACCCAAGATCCAGTCCTTCATGGACAAGTACCAGGCCGCACTGGCCGAAGGTAGCGAAGACGCTGCCGGATACCTGGCAAGATCTGAAAATTTGCAGAAAGTGGCTAACCGGCTCGCTGAAGAAGCAGCTATCGCAGCTGAAGGCGCTACTACCTTTCTGATTGTCGGAATCGTGTTTTTTATCGCATTACGTGTATTTCAGGGTTTTTACGCCAACATTCGCTACGAAGAGCAATATCTGACCTGGCGTGCCGAGCATGATTCCAAAATGGTGGGGGTTGACTGGATACGCGCTGCTTTCAGCATGATATTGTGGTTCGCGATTGTTCCATTGACTATGTATCGCTTCACCGTCGGTAAAATCGCACCCGAACTCGAAGCTTACACGCTCGGTTTTCCGGTAGAAAAGAAGGCTTACTTCGCACCGGCTGCCAACTGGATGGAAGACGGCTTCGACCAGTTATCGATTAGTGGTGCCGGTGTTTTTGATGGCGTTGTGGCCACGATCAGAACAGTACTGGACGGACTCGAAACGGTATTTGTCGATACGCCGTGGCCGGTGGTGATGACAGTTATAA
>JAAESG010000676.1 GCA_024229615.1 Gammaproteobacteria bacterium
CCAGAACCTTCTCCAACGACCGCCGTTGCTTGCGTCTAAAGTGTCTTGACTGGACGGTGCTGTTTTGCTCCAAGACAGCCTCCAGGTATTCTCGGGAATTCGTCAGGAGACCAGGGTGTGCGAATATTTATTTCTATCCAATACCAAAGATCACTAAGTGTCGAAATTCGACACCCCCGGGGCATCAGGTGTCGATTTAGACGCTAAATCGCTCCCTGGTTCCAGTCTCAGTGTCGCTTTCGAGGGTTATTATTTTTCTTTAGACACTAACATGTTGCCCATGTACGCTTGCTGAAGTATCTCGGAATTCATTATCGTACGTTTTCGTCACTGTCGATCACCCCTGTGGCAACACGTGCGCCAGCCTCCTCCTGTCACAACCCTGTATCTGGCAACCTTCGGTGCGTACAGGATGCATCAGTCTGCTTCACAATCGGCCTCACCACTCTCAATTTCGGCAATGCCTTTCTCGTCGTCGGGTGGTTTCGCGCGTATATCAGCGACAACATTCGCAAATGCCAGTCCGAAATTGCCTTCCCGATATCGCCTGACCATGGCTTGCAGATAGCCGAGCGGTGATCTGTCGATCGACTCTGCCGCCATGCAGCCGGCCCATTCATCGATCACCATCTGTCCCTCGGCTGGATCAAGCTCAGCCACTATGGTCCGGGCCGCATCTTGTAGCTCGGTCGGAACCCACGAAGCGAATTCCACCGTGGGATTTCCATTTTCACTACTACTACGCTCTTTAGTAGTATTCAGTGTTGTAGTAGTTGTTCTTTTTAGGTTTAAGTCAGTAGTAGGTAATGCTCCCGGGTTTGCCGGACCCGGTGCAGCCGTATCTGGCAATACCGTATCCGGCAAACCCGGATGTGGTGAATCTGCGATCTCCCGAATAAAGTAAATGCCGCCGCGGATGCGGCCATTCCGGTCACGCAAGCGCTGGAAGTGCGCATAACCGACCGTGCGGAGCTCCCTGAGTAGCCGGTAGATACCGTCA
>JAAESG010000677.1 GCA_024229615.1 Gammaproteobacteria bacterium
GCCTACGTAGATAAAACGGATAGTCTTATCCTGTTGATCGGATTTTTAGCGATTATCGGCTCCTTTATGTTGAGCTATACGGCCGACAAGCACGACAGCCTCATGCGCGACCGGATCAGTCATGGCAAAGGATTGCGTCTGGGTCGCGATATCCGTGTCTTTCTGATATTTCTCGGCGCCGTATTCAACCAGGTGTATTTGGCCCTGATTATGATTGCCGTCTTGATGAACATAGAAACCATACACCGCCTGATCATCTGCCGGGATCATGGATAGCATCGACTGCGCCAAACAAAGAATCCGAGAGATTATTGCGGACTCCGGGGTGCCGGAAGATCCGCGTCATGCCGAAAACACCCTCAAATGGCTATTCGCATTTGAACCCGAAGCCGACTCGGCGTTGCAAATTGCCTCACTCGGCCATGATATCGAAAGGGCAGTTGAGATCCGCAAAGTACGCCGCGAAGATTTTACTGATTATAATGAGTTCAAGGGCGCTCATGCCCGCAAAGGAGCAGCGATTCTGAGGGAGATCCTGGACGAGTGCGGTGTGGCCAAGTCTGTTGCCGATGAA
>JAAESG010000678.1 GCA_024229615.1 Gammaproteobacteria bacterium
ATCAAATACATACTGGTCCTTCTTTATCGCGCCGGATTCAAAGTAACCGTAAAATTGATCGATGCGTGCCTGTAGCTGTTTCAGGCTTTCGGCATTCTGGTTTTTTTCGAATCCTTCACGCCAGGTGTCGAGCAGCTGTTTACTGGAAACTTTTTTATATATAAAGTCTAGTTGTACCCGCCACTGTCCCGGTGCCGACAGGATCTCGGCGACGTCGTTGGATTTGCTCGACAAGTACAGCGAACCTACGTAGACATCGACCCAGAAATATTCACGCAGACCGATGCCGTTTAACAACAACGTCTGGCCGTCTTCAGACTTGATGCTATCGGCTACAAAAACGCCCGAAAGCTCAGCCGCAGTGGTTAGCGTACTCAGCATGCAAAAACAGATAGCCAGAATTAGTTTGTTCATTACAACGATCTCCTTGGACTGGTTTAGTCGAAGTCTATGCCCGCATACGTCGAATTGGAACCCTGCAATGCCGAGGTGTGTTGCGTTTACTCGGTTACTTTCTCGGGTTTAATGTATTGGATAACACCGAGCCGAATCAATTCGGCGTGCAGGATGACAGCTCGATCGAGACTGTCCGGAATCTCAAGCAGGCGTTGTTTCAGAGTAGCCTCAAGTGGTAGCAGATAAATAAGCTGATACAGAATCTCACAAAATCCCTGGTCGTCGGCACGAATTCGCCCTTCTTGCGCGCTGACATGGTTGAGCAGTTCGAGCATATATTGAAACTGTTCAGGGATATCCAGGACACTCTCGTCTGCGAGAATATTGATCTTCGCGAAGGTCAGGCCATCGGGCTGGGTGCGGGTAGATAGTATTTCGAAACGCTCCATGCCCAGCGCGGTAATACCGAGCAGTCCATCGGCACGATGTTCCCAATCGTTAATCGTAGCGGTGGTGCCGACCGAATAGATATCGGCATCGATAACCGTTTCATCTCCCTTGTGAATCAATACCACACCAAACAGGCTATTCTCGCGCATACAGGCTGCGATCATGTCCAGGTAGCGGGTTTCGAAAATTTTAAGTCCCAACGTATTGCCTGGCAGCAAGACGGTTTTTATTGGGAATAGTGGAATTTCAGTCATGGCCAGTCACTGCTTCATCGCCTCGTCACTCCCCCCAGCGTGGTGACAGGTCGTTATCGATATCCAGCTGATCGAGGATGCGTGCGACGATGAAATCGACCAGGTCCGAAACCGAGCTTACCCCGTGGTAAAACCCGGGGTTCGGCGGCAGAATTATCACCCCGAGACGTGACAGCTTGAGCATATTTTCAAGATGAATACTGGAAAACGGGGTTTCCCTCGGCACCAGGACCAGGGTCTTGCGTTCCTTGATCACCACGTCGGCGGCTCGATGAATGAGGTTTTCACTACTGCCGAGCGCAATCGAGGCGAGACTGCCCATGCTGCAAGGGCATACCACCATGGCGTCGGCGACCGAGGAACCGCTTGCGGGCGCTGCAGTCCATTGATCTTTGGAGTAAACCTCGATCAGTTTGGGATCCGCGTCAAAATGCCCGGCAAGTCGTTGCCGCATTTTCTGTGGCGACCCGGTCAGATCGAGCTCTGTTTCCATTCCCAGCACGATTTGGCCGGGTTGAGAGGTAATAAACTGAACCTGGATATTCTGTCGCAGCAAGGTTTCAAACAGACGCAGGGTATAGGCGGCACCAGAGGCTCCGGTCATCGCCAGGGTAATGACTTCAGGGGTCATGGATCAGATTTTGCTTTTCCGGCCTCAACCAGTTTATCGGTGGCCTGGGAGAGTCGTGTGATCAGGTTTTCGAGGAAGATGCGATAGTAGCGCAGTTGGGTTTCGGTAGAGGCCTGTTCCATCAATGAGGTGCTGACGCTCATTAGTGAAACCTCGGTGCGCGCGACGATGGTTGCGTTTCTTGGTTGTCGGGTGAGAAAAGCGATCTCACCGAAGCAGTCCCCCTGTTTCATCATGCCGACAACTTTGTCGTTTTTGACCACTTCGACGCCACCCTTGGCAATGATGTAAAAAGCGGTTTCCTGTTCACCCTCGGTGACAATGATCTCGCCTTTTTCGAATTCCTTCCATTCGCTGGCATTGACGACTTCGGTGATCTGCTCGTCACTAAAATCCTTGAAAAAAGCGAGGTAGCGCAGAGTCTTCCATTTTTCCTGCATGTCGATACGTTCACCAATGCCACGCAACCGGCCAAAGGCGTTGCTCAGATCTGTGGCCAGCAGGTAGGCCGATTCATAACGGTTGTAGATGATTTTCTGCATTGCCTTTTCGACGATGTTGGCAATGTGCTGAGGGACCTCGGGGTTAACCTCCATGATCGATTCCGGTTCGAGATTGCTGATTTTGTAAATCAACGATTCCAGGCTCCCCGCCTTGTACGGGGTTTTTTTTGCCAGTAAGGAGTACATGACTGCACCCAGCGAGTAAATATCTGATTGTGCTACGAGTCGCTTTTCCTCGGACAGTTGTTCGGGCGGCATGTACATCGGCGATCCCTGGACTTCGGTATCGTGCCCTTCAAAGCCGACGTCGACGTGGGCAATGCTGAAATCCATGATTTTAACTTCGCCATCGTTGCTGAGCATGATATTGCCAGGTTTTAGATCGCGGTGGATGATGCCTTCGCGATGCACATAGTCGAGACCCTTGGCGCATTGGTAAATGACATCAACGACCTGGTTCGGGGTCAGGCTTCTGCTCCCGGTGACGTATTCCTGCAGCGTCATACCGTCGACAAATTCCATGACGATGTAGTTGAGGTCGCCTTCCTGGCCGGCGTCGTAAACGCTGACCACAGAAGGGTGGTGCATGCGCCCCGCGCTATAAACTTCTGCGAAAAATCCTTCGCGCACCTTTTGCTTGGTCGTCTCATCCATGTCATGGGCTGAATGGGCAACCTTGATCGCCACGGTGCGCTGAACGAACGGATCGAAGGCTTCGTAAACGACGCCCATAGCACCACGTCCGATACGTCGCTTAATTTCGTACTTGGCTATTTTTGTCGGTCTTTTTGATTTCTCGGACATATCCGACCTAGTTTTTTAATGCCTGGATGAGACGCTGGTGAATATTATCAAAACCGCCATTGCTCATAATAACGATTTGATCCCCTGGCTGACAATTGTGCAACAAGTCTTCGATGATTTGTTGTGAATCAGTTTTTATTTCTACTATTGTAGGCGCAGATTCAGCCATTATCGCCAAATCCCACTTTAAATCGGGTTTTTCGCACAATAAAACCCGATCGGCGGCGGCAAATGACTGACCTAGTTGCTCACCGTGTACACCCATTTTCATCGTATTGGAGCGAATATCGAGGACCGCGATGAGACGGCCGAAAGTGGTAGCTTTCAGCGCATTCAGGGTTAACGCTATGGCGGTTGGATGATGTGCGAAATCATCGATAATCCTGACTCCATTGATTTCGGCGATGACTTCCTGGCGGCGTTTAACTCCGATGAATTCTTGCATGGCTTCGAGCGAGGTTTCAATAGCGATTCCGGCGTGACGTGCGGCGATGATCGCTGCACAGGCGTTAAGCGCGTTGAATTGTCCCTGTTGTGATAATTCGAGTCGGTAGCTTTGAGCGTCACCATGATGCAGGCTGTTACCCGAATCGAGGAAGAAATCAGCCTGCGAATTGCTGCCCGAGAAACTGATGCGTTCACTCCAGCACCCCATTTGCAGGACTTCCTGCAAGGCAGCGTCATCATCATTAACAACGATCAACGCCGAGGCCGGCAGGGTGCGCACCAGGTGATGAAATTGTCGCTTGATTGCAGCCAGGTCTTCGAAGATGTCGGCATGGTCAAATTCAAGATTGTTCAGTATCAGGGTGCGTGGATGATAGTGGACAAACTTGGAGCGCTTGTCGAAAAGTGCCGAATCGTACTCGTCGGCTTCGATCACGAAAAAAGGATCGCTGCCGAGTTTTGCCGATTGTGTAAAGTTCTGACTGATACCTCCGATCAGGTAACCGGGATCGAGCCCGGCATAATCCAGCATCCAGGCAAGCATGCTGCTCGCGGTGGTCTTGCCGTGAGTTCCGGCCACGGCCAGCACCCAGCGTTTTTGCAAAACTTCCTCGTATAACCACTGCGGGCCCGAGGTGTAGCGCAGGCCTTGTTCGAGTATGGCTTCGAACTGGGGATTACCCCGAGTTATGGAATTGCCGATGATGAATACGTCGCAGCCATCGGGCAGGCTGTTAGCATCGTAGCCGTCGTGCAGGACGATGCCGCTGCGCTCGAGCTGGGTACTCATCGGTGGGTATACATTGGCGTCGGAGCCTTCGACCTCGTAGTCGAGTTCTCGCGCAATCTGCGCGATGCCCGCCATGAAGGTGCCGCAAATTCCCAGGATATAAATCTTCACTTCAAAAACCAGATAACGGTAAAGTAATAAACGACGAAATAATTAAACGATATCATAGCCGAAAGATGTGTCGATATTTCCAGTGCACGCTTCAATATCAACGACAGCACCGCCAGATTCCAGAACAGAATTGCGACAAACAGGTAAAACCCGAGGAAGCCTACCTCCTCCTGACTGCCACTGATCTGATTTTGTAACGGAATTGAAGCGCAGGTGATGATCATATTGGCGCCAGTCATCGCGGAAAAGGTTTGCGTGAATCGTGCCAACTTTTCTTTCCAGCGCAATCCCCAGAAGGCGATCAATGCCAGCATTCCCAGTTCCAGGGCAATCTGCGCAAAAATAATGCCGTAGCCACGCGTGTCGATGAGCAATAATCCGAGTAGGAAATAGGCAAATACGGTGATCACGACACAGTAGGGGTTGTAGGGCAGGCGTTCGGGGCTGGACAGCAGCAGGCTCATTAAGACGTAGTGCTTGAGGCTCAGTAGCCATTGACCGATGATATTCTGCATGTGCGACATCATAGCTGGTTAAAAACACAACACAATAAGGCGGGAAAATGAATGAGGAAAAAACCGCAGTTGGTTATAATCACGCACTTTTGACCAGTGAATTTAATGAGCGAATTATCGGCAACCAGTTTGAGTAGCTTTCAGGGCTTGATCCAGACCTTGCAGAATTACTGGGCCGGACAGGGTTGCGTGATCCTGCAGCCGTTGGATATGGAGGTCGGTGCAGGCACTTTTCACCCGGCAACCTTTATTAGAGCAATCGGCCCGGAACCCTGGCGTGCCGCATACGTGCAACCCAGTCGCCGTCCGACGGACGGACGTTATGGCGAGAACCCTAACCGCCTGCAACACTATTTTCAGTTCCAGGTACTGCTCAAACCATCACCCGATAATTTCCAGGAGTTATACCTCGGTTCTCTCGAGGCGCTGGGTTTCGATACTTTGGTGCACGATATTCGTTTCGTCGAGGACGATTGGGAGTCACCTACTCTCGGTGCCTGGGGCCTGGGCTGGGAAGTCTGGTTGAATGGTATGGAAGTGACGCAGTTTACCTACTTTCAGCAGGTGGGCGGCCTCGAATGTCATCCGGTTTCGGGTGAGATAACTTACGGAATAGAGCGCCTGGCGATGTATATGCAAGGTGTCGACAGTATTTTCGATCTGGTCTGGAGCGAAGGGCCGCAAGGAGTCGTCACCTACGGCGATATTTATCATCAAAATGAAGTTGAGCAATCAACTTATAATTTTGAGCTGGCCGATACCGATGCCTTGTTTCACTGGTTTGATGTCTGCGAATCTCAATGCCGGCTGCTGGTCGAGAAAAAGTTACCCCTGCCCGCATATGAGCAGGTCATGAAAGCTTCCCATGCCTTCAACCTGCTCGATGCACGTCACGCGATTTCAGTGACCGAGCGGCAGCGATTTATCCTGCGAGTGCGCGGGCTGTCTCGCGGCGTTGCCGAGTGCTACTACGAATCTCGCGAAGCGCTCGGTTTTCCGTTGATCAAGCAGGAGAAGGTCGATGAGTAGCGATTGCCTGATCGAAATAGGTACCGAAGAGTTGCCACCAAAAGCGTTGCAATCGCTGTCGCAGAGTTTCGCCAGTCAGGTGGCGCAGGCGTTGGCTGGACAGGGTGTGGAAGCGGATACTGTTGAAGTGTTTGCGACCCCGCGTCGCCTCGCCATGTTGTTAAGAAATATCCCGCAACAACAGGCCGAGCAGATGATTGAAAAACGTGGGCCGGCGATTTCAGCGGCTTTCGATGCCGATGGTAAACCCTCGCGAGCGGCGCTCGGTTTCGCCGCTTCCTGTGGCGTCGATATCGATCAACTCGAACGACGCGAAAGCCCCAAGGGAAGCTGGTTGTATTATTCTGCAACCCAACCAGGACGTAATCTGGAAGCTATGCTGCCCGAAGTGGTGGCGACGGCGTTAAACGCTTTGCCGATTCCCAGGCGCATGCGTTGGGGAGACCGAAGCGAAGAATTTGTGCGGCCAGTTAAATGGCTGTTGATGATGATCGGTGGCAAAACTGTTGATGCCGAAATCTTCGGGCTACGAGCCGCCAGTGATAGTTACGGACACCGTTTTCATGCGCCCGGACGCCTGCGGATCGCCGAGGCCGGCGAGTATGAGCAGACACTGCTCTCGCAGGGATTGGTTATTGCAAGTTTCGAGAAGCGTCGAGACACCATTCACAAGCTCGTCGATCAGGCTGCCACAAGACTCGGTGGCATCGCGCATGTAGGTGATGCCCTGCTCGATGAAGTGACAGCCCTGGTCGAATACCCGGTATTGGTCTGCGGTGAGTTTGATGTCGAATTTCTGGAGTTGCCGACAGAGGTGCTGGTAACGACGATGCAGGAGAATCAGAAGTACTTCGCACTGTTCGATAAGGACGGCAACCTGCTGCCCCATTTTATTGCAATTGCCAACATCGACAGCCGTAAACCGGAAGTCGTGGCCAGGGGTAATGAGCGAGTCATACGCCCACGCTTCGCTGATGCCGGTTTTTTCTTTGCCCAGGATCAAAAGCAGGGGCTGGACCTGATGCGCATTCGTCTTGATGACGTCGTGTTCCAGAAAAAGCTCGGTAGTATCGGGGACAAGACCAATCGAATTATTCGTTTGGCCAAGTACGTCGCTAGCCACTCCGGTACCGATCAGGATCTGGTGCGTCGCGCTGCCGATCTGTGCAAGGCTGATCTGATGAGCGATATGGTGGGTGAATTTCCAAAACTGCAGGGTGTGATGGGACGCTACTATGCTTTGCACCAGCAGGAAGACGCTTCGGTGTGCAGCGCGATCGAACAGCATTACTGGCCCCGGCACGCGGGAGATCAGGTGCCGAATTCCGAGATTGCGCAAGCTGTTGCTCTCGCGGACAGGCTGGACAGCCTGATCGGAATATTTGCGATCGGTGAAAAGCCGGGGGGTGACAAGGATCCGTTTGCTCTGCGTCGTGCGGCGCTGGCAGTACTGCGCATCATCGTCGAAAATCGATTGACGCTGGATCTGGCGGATTTGTGTCAGGTAGCGGCCGATGGCTATTTTAAAAAAGTCGAAGCAGTTGCCGCAATTGAAGATGTTATCGAATTCGTATTTGATCGGCAGCGAGCGTATTACCAGGAACAGGGGATCGGTTTCGATGTGGTTGAGGCGGTTACCTACAATCGCCCCGGCCTGTTGTTTGATTGCGATTTACGTATCAGGGCGGTGTATGAGTTTCAGCGTCACGACGCGGCCCTGGCTTTGGCTGCAGCCAATAAACGGATTAGTAATATTCTCAAGAAACAGGGGCATTCTTCGGCCACTGTCGACCAAACCCTGCTGCAGGAAATGGCGGAAGTGCAACTTTTCGAGCAACTGCAAGCGCTTAAAGGAGGGGTCGAGGCGCAATTTTCAAAGGGAGAATATCAACAGGGACTGGAGCAGCTTGCCGAGCTTCGGCCTGCGGTAGACCGCTTTTTTGACGAGGTCATGGTAATGGTTGATGACACGGCCTTAAAAAACAACCGGCTTGCACTACTCGATCAACTATTGCAAAGTTTCCGTTTGGTGGCCGATTTTTCCCGGATTCAGTCCTGAGAAACCGACGTCAATGAGGATATTCGATTGACCAAAATGATAATCCTTGATCGAGATGGCGTGATCAACCATATTGCGGACGATGACGTTACATCGGTCGATGGCTGGGATCCTATACCGGGTAGTATCGAGGCAATCAATCGGCTAAAAAAGGCTGGATACCTGGTGACCATAGCGTCTAATCACTCGGGTATTGCACGCGGGCTCTACAGCGAGATGGATTTGCAGAAAATACATGAAAAAATGCAGCATATGCTTTCGGCTCGCGGTGCAAGCCTGGATGGAATTTACTTTTGTCCGCACGGACCCGAGGCAAATTGTATCTGTCGTAAGCCCAAGCCCGGATTATTATTTCAGATCGCCAAGCAATTCAAAATCGATTTATCAATAACCCCGCTGGTTGGTGACAATATCAGCGATATTCAGGCAGCGAAGATGGCAAACGCGAAACCGGTCCTGGTGCGCACCGGGAAAGGGGAATATGTCATGCAAAATTTCCCGGAGGCGCTCGATGTGCCTGTTTACGACGATTTAGCTCATTTCGTTCGCGAAACCTTGCGACACAGGTAGGGTCTGGTGGTCAGCCCGCTTTACAAACTATGGTTGGGGCTACGCTCAACTGTTTTCTGGATTTTATTTCTCCCGGTAATGCTGATTTCTGCCACGGTGCTTTCATTGTTATTTTTCCTGCCATTGAATCTGCGTATAGCGGTAATCAGGTTCTGGATCGCCTATTCGTTATTTTGTTTACGTATTACCTGTGGACTCAATTATTCAGTTGAAGGGCTGGAAAATATACCCAAGCAGGGTTTTATTGTGATGAGTAAACATAGCTCGACCTGGGAAACCATCGCCATACAGCGGTTCTTTCGTCCACTGATCTGGGTGGTGAAGCGTGAGTTGACATGGATTCCTTTTTTTGGTTGGGCACTGAAAGCGATGAATGTGATTGCGCTGAATCGAGGCACTGGCAGGAAGGCGATCAACCAGCTAATCAAGGAGAGTCAGAATCACATGGATCGGGGTCGAATACTGATGCTCTTTCCCGAAGGAACAAGGGTCATGCCGATGCAGCGAAAACCGTTCAAGATGGGGGGCGCGATCGTCTCTCAGCGAACCGGGTACGCGGTGTTGCCGATAGCGCACAACGCTGGAGAATTCTGGCCAAGACATAGCTGGATAAAGTGGCCGGGTACGATTCGCGTTGTCATTGGCAAGCCTATCGAGCCGGAGGGTAAGACACCCGAGGAGATTGTTGGTGAAGTGGGTAACTGGATTGTGAGCGAGTGTGAGAAAATCAGCGACGAGTCACAATTGCGTCGGATCGGTGTCCTTTAGAGCCCACAAACTGCGTCTCGAACTACTGGTCCTGCTGCTCTTCTACGCAGGTCTGGTCGAAGCTGACTGGACCGGTGTTGCACTGGAATTTGGCAATGCCGAGGCCGACTGGAAATTTGATAGTGGCCAGCGTGAGGTGGATACCTCCAGTATCAGTTTTCAGATCGAGGAAAGATCCAGCACGGGTTTGGTCTTCGGGGGTGGCATGGGTTATCTCAGCACTCGCGTCAAAGCTGATACCAGTGCAGATACGAGAAAATTTGACGCCCAGTATCTAAAAATTTACCTGCGTCAGGAGTTTGTTTTAAGCGAAAACATCGCACTCCATGGTTCCCTCAGTTATCGATACAATTCAGGCAGTGATAACGACGATGCAGATAATTCGGCTGATATCGAATGGAGACAGAACAGTTTCCAGCTTGGGCTCAATTTGCGTTTTGCCAATTTCAGATTGACACCCTATGCAGCCTATTACGACATCGATGGTGATATCAGCGATGACAGTGGAACCGAGGTTTTCGAACTGGATGACCCGATCAGTCGGGGTATTCGGTTAGACTATTTAATCGAAGAATCGGCTTTCGTTCGTTTCCAGATTCAGTCCGGGGATCAGGCAGGCAGTGTGCTCAGCTTTATACGCCGCTACTAGCGTCCTTTCAACACTATTTTAAGCGTCGCTGTTACGCCACGGGCAGGGAAGTGGTGAGATTATACCGGCTAGCCACCGTTAAGATAACGGTTCTTGCGCGCATTATAGGTTTCTACCAACTCGTCAATTCTGGTCTGGTCGAATTCGCGCAGGCCACTTAACACCATCTTTTTTTGTCCTTTACCGATCGCCTCCCCGTTGCATCTCAGGTCATAGTTCAGCGCCACGTCTCCGCGTTTGCCGTAGAGTCGAAAAATACTTTCGCTCAATTCCAGGTCAACCGAATCGATATCGAGCGTGTCCAGTGAAATCCGCATATGATCGTAAATCACCAGGGGTCTATCGGTGTTGATCATGATGTTGTTTTGTTTCATCAAGGGTACCAGTACGTGCGGAAAGGTGTGTCCTGAAAATTCGACATAGTTACGTGACAGGGATTCGATCAGCCCCGAATTCTGGCTATGTGTGCCGTTGGTGGAGACGTCGAGATATTTTTTATCATGGTCGTCGTATACGGATATTTCGCGTGCGTTTACTTCGGGTAAAATCAGGGTGACATCATCGCTCACCATACCCGAGAATGAAAATCCCATGGTTTGGCGTAGTCCATAATGCTGGATAATAACCGAAAATAACAAGTCGCCCGGCACGCAAAACCGTTTTGATTCGGTGTCGTGAATTGGATTAAAATCGCCAGCGACCGATTTTGCAAAATCGCTAGCTTGCTGCCTGCTAAATGAAAGTTTGGAACCTTCCAGGTTATAGTATTTTTCTAGATTCATTTTTATCTCGGGTTAACTTCCTGCAGCCCAGGATGGTATCTTAACGCATTTTGCACGGAGGAAGTAATCAGTGAGCAACAGATCTCAAAACTACGGGCGAGCCTTGAAACTCCATGCTTAGTTTTACCAGTCTTGCACTACGGCGATCCAGTACGCTGTTGTTCGAAGCCGCCGAGTTTAAGATATATCCCGGACAAAAGCTCGGTATCACGGGCGCTAATGGTTGTGGAAAATCTTCGCTGTTTGCGTTGGTCCGAGGTGAATTGTCGCCTGATCAGGGGCATTTTTCATTCCCGCAGGACTGGGCCGTGGCCGCGGTCGAACAGGAAACCCGGCTGAGCAAGCGTCTGGCTCTCGAGTATGTTATCGATGGCGATGAGGAACTAAGGCAGGTCGAAACCCGGCTGGAAAGGGCTGAGGCCGAGCAGGATGCGATGCTGATCGCGAGCTGTCATGAGAGACTCCAGGAAATAGACGGTTACCAGGCCAAAAGTCGCGCGGCTCGCTTACTGGCAGGACTGGGCTTTAGCGAAGCGGACATGCATCGGCCGCTTGACAGTTTTTCCGGTGGCTGGGTTATGCGCCTCAATCTGGGAAGAGCGCTGATGTGCCGCTCCGATCTGTTGTTGCTGGATGAGCCTACCAATCACCTGGATCTGGATGCAGTGATTTGGCTGGAGCTATGGTTGAAGCGTTACCAGGGCACACTGCTGCTGATTTCTCATGACCGCGATTTTCTCGATACGGTTGTTAACCTTGTGGCGCATATCGAAAACCATCGAATAAAGCTGTATCGCGGTAACTACTCTGCATTTGAAGTTCAGCGCGCCGAAAGCCTTGCGCAACAGCAGGCAGCGCATCAAAAGCAACAACAAAGTATCGCTCATATGCAACGTTATATAGATCGTTTCCGTGCCCAGGCAAACAAGGCACGTCAGGCACAAAGCCGGATCAAGGCGCTTGAGAAAATGCAACTAATTGCACCAGCACATATCGATTCACCATTCCACTTCGAATTTCGTGCGGCGAAAGCTTTACCCAGCTCATTGCTCAGGCTCGATGGGGTCTCTACGGGTTATGACGATAAAGCGGTACTCGAGGATATCGAGTTTTCGCTTATTCCCGGCGAACGTATCGGGCTGCTCGGTTTGAATGGTGCCGGTAAATCTACTTTTATCAAGTTACTGGCTGATCAGCTGCACCCCTTTACCGGTAAGGTTACTCGCGCCAAAGATTTGCAGATTGGATATTTTGCCCAGCACCAGCTTGAGCAACTTGACCTCGACGCAAATGCGCTGCTGACAATGCAGCGTCTGGGTGCGGAGTTGACTGAGCGTGAGGTCCGTAGCTATCTCGGCGGGTTTAATTTCCGCGGTGAAAAGGTTCTACAGGCGGTGAGAACATTTTCAGGCGGCGAAAAGGCACGCCTGGTGCTGGCTTTGATCATCTGGGGTCGGCCCAATTTGCTGT
This sequence comes from Gammaproteobacteria bacterium, assembly GCA_024229615.1. Classification (GTDB taxonomy): domain Bacteria; phylum Pseudomonadota; class Gammaproteobacteria. Next base: position 12,229 of record JAAESG010000678.1, read on the forward strand.
TACTGGACGAACCGACCAATCATCTGGATCTGGAAATGCGGCTGGCTTTAAATCAGGCTTTGCAGGGCTTCGAGGGCAGTGTGATTCTGGTATCGCACGATCGGCATTTACTACGCAGCG
>JAAESG010000679.1 GCA_024229615.1 Gammaproteobacteria bacterium
CCGATGTTTTATCAGATACTTCCAGAGATCATAGGCCTGTTGCCTTGATGTACAGGATATGAGGGCAGGTGTGCGTATGTTGGAATTCTGGTATCGGAATACCTGGACGGCCTTGAAAAATGGTGAGCTTGACATGAGTCGACCCAACATTTCCTGCACGAAATCACCGGCCACAAAACGCACGGTGGAAGCATTTGCATCGACTTCGACCACCCACATCCGTGTGGGCGCCAAAAGTTCCATTGCAAACGCCTCTGCTAAATCTAACTCATGTATGAGATCCGGAAAGAAGCGTTGCAGACTGCGCTTCTCGTTATAATCCGGAGTCGCCGTAAGTGCGATTCGGATTGCCTTTCGGTCAAAAGCCTGACGCAAAGCCTTCATGCGCAATTTCGTCATCGCATGGTGAGCTTCATCGAGAAATACGAGGGGGGAGTTACGGATTGCATCCGGTAATATACCCCTGGACGAGTGTCTTTGCAGACTGGCGTAAGTTGTAATATTGACGCCGTTATTAACCACGTTCCTCAATTCGCTGTAATGAACACCGACCGGAACTTCGGGCATCTGGGAACGAAGCTCATTCGATACCTGACGAATCAAGGTCTTGGTAGGTACGACAAAAGTAGAATTAAGGCCAGTACGCGCGATGATATTGCCGGCGACTACAGTTTTGCCGGTACGTGGCGGCAGGACGATTCGACAGTATGGGGAAACAGAGGTGTTATCCGGACGGGTCACAAAATCCATCAAATAGGTGCTGAAGTTTGTAAAAGCCGGGAGTTGATGATATCGCAGGGGATACAATGATCCATTCCCATTCATGCCACCCTGCGGCTCATCAAGGAGCCTTTGCGCTGCAACCAACAGACGATTTTCCAGAGAAAATTCCGGTCTGTTGGCTTCCAGAAGATAGTTTGGGATCTCATCGATATGATGAGAATGCGTTTTATGTTTCATGTCCAATTGAGCCATAGATCAGAGCTTTTGGCAGATTTATATACATTTTTACACGGCAAAGGTCAAAACATTATGAAAGACTCGAAAAAAAATGTGTGCGACAATTCGTAGGGCTGGCCTCCGTGCCCACCGGAGTTGGATCATCACGCACCTCGGAATATAGTTGGTACAGAGGCCGACTTTACTTAATTCAATGGTCAACAAATATCGGAGTTATTCTTTTTGGAGCCTACATATGGATTTCAGCAGAAAAGGCACAGAAAGATTTCGGCTTTACAGACTCAGAATGTGGTTAGGACTGCGCTATATCCGCACCGGGTATCGAACGATCACAAGCTCCAAGTCCCTAGCCGATCTTCTCCTCCAGTATCTTGAGGCGTGTCAGATTCTTCTTGTCTCGCTCATGGATTTGGCGGGCAGCGTCGTAAGATGCGGTGGTTTTTGTGCAGACTAAAGTATAGGGACTGCCGCGGCGTTCAGTGACGTGCGTCAGGTCGCACTTGTGACGCGCAATGATCTGATGGAGATGCCGGCGCCGGTCTTTCCGTATGGGAAAACGGTGAACGGACTCATCGGCCTTGACCAAAAAGCTGGTCAATTCGCGGCAGTCGCTACATTTGCATGAGAGCTTGGCGGGGCGCCGATAGTCGGTGGGTTTTTGCGGGACCTGTGCGACGCACGATTCGAGCGCAGATCGGCACTCAGCAATCCACCGCGAGATTGCGCGATGAGGCTCGGCCAGCTTCCCCACCAGCCAAGATTCAAGGGCGAAGATCGCGGCGAGATGCGAGTCGGTCAAGTCGTACTTGTCGTCGCGCGAGAGAACGTGCTCGATCAGGCAGGCCAGCGGCTGGTCAGCAGCGACGGCAAGCATCGATTTCACCAGCGAACCGAGCAGTGCGGGCCGATTTACGCGAGCGATACGCCAATCGTTTTCCGTCGGTTGGTCGTCAAACGTGACCAGTGACGCCACCGCCCGGTCGGCCAAACGCCGGCACAGCCCGATGCGCTCGGCGCTCTTGTCGCGGTTCAGGCAAAGGATTTGCAGCAGCGCG
>JAAESG010000680.1 GCA_024229615.1 Gammaproteobacteria bacterium
CGAGTTGATGCGCCAGTCGTAGTGATCATTGTCGATTTTCGTGATGTCTTTTAACGCTCTGACAAAAGGTTCAAAAGCATATTGTTTTAAATGTCGGATAACACCGGCGTCGTCGCCACCGAAATCATCGATAAACCAGTCGTAAATACTGGAAACGCGTAATTTTCCACCTTCTATGCTGGCGCCACGCGGGTGATTGATGAATTCACGTGCCGCTCGATCGAGCATCGACTCGGTAGTTCCGCCGGTAAACACCCTGAGGCGTAAATTGGGACAACCAATAGACGCGCAGTTAACTGCGTAGTGGATACGCGGGTCTCGCCAGATTGGGCGCAGAATTCGATGTTCGATGTCATTCAGGCTGAGCGCCTCGCCTTCGACGCTAAGCAGTTTCTTTTCCCAGGGGCCTGCGGAAAACAGCCCTGAGGAGATATCGCGGATGCTCTCGACCGGGAAGTGGTGCAAGACCACCTGGATCGTCAATGCGTTATATAGATTGATCCAGTAGGCGAGTTGCACATCCCGATTATAGTCGCTGATTTTGGTGTCGGCCAATAGCCCGATATAGCGGTCCAGCTTTTCACGGTCCGATTCACTGACCTTGCCGTACGCAAAGCGATGCACCTTATCTTCCCCGACGTAGAGGTACTGGCGCAGCAGTTCACCCCATTGGCGGTGGTCGATACGCCTGGAGACGTCGGGATTGTGGGCTGTCCAGCGTTCCCAGAGATCGGCGCTCGGTGCAGCCAACAGTGGCGAGGTACTGGAGAGCAGAACCAGCATGAATATTATTGGTAATCTGGGCATACCAGGGTTGGTTTTGTCTCAATATAGCTAAGACGAACAGCAGGCGAATTCGTTCCATTCGATTCACCACGAGACCTGGCCACAGGTTTCGGTCGGACACCTTAGCAGGATTCGAGCGGCTGGATGCAAGAGCAAGTTCTGGTTTCGACGGAAGCGGAAGTGGCGGTATGATAGGCTGCGGCGCATTGACCAGACCTGGGTTGACCGAATGAACTTCAAACCATTTCCCGAAAAAGAACTCGAGCAGAGACTGGCGGTCCTCAGGCAGGCGATGAAAGAGCGTAAACTCGATACCGTCGTGGTTTCGGTTCCGGAGAATATCTACTACCTGACCGGACTCGACCACTGGGGTTTTTTCGCCTGCCATGTGCTGGTAGTCCCACTCGAAGGCCGAATGGCCTTGAGCTGTCGTGCGATGGAGCGCATCACGGTTGAAAATCAGGTCAGCAATGCCGATTTCTACGGGCACGGCGATACCGAGGAATTGGCCGACTACGTGTTGAAGATACTGGCGGACCGGGGTTTGTCCGCGGCAAGACTCGGGATTGAAAAACGCAGCCTGTTCATGACACCTCGAATATACGAAATGATTATTGCGGGCGCTTCCGGGGCCGACTGGGCCGACGCTTCGGGTCTTATCGACGACCTGCGTCTGTTGAAATCACCCCTGGAACAGGAATATACGCGCAAGGCAGCCGCCGCCGCCGATGCCGGTACCCTGGCCGCGATCGAATCGATTCATGACGGTGCGAGTGACTATGAAGTTGCCGCCGAATGCAATCGCGCAATGATTCTTGCCGGCAGCGAGTATCCGGGCTTTGGCCCCTTTATTCGCCCGACAACGCGCCTTGGCGAAGAGCATACGACCTGGCGCGGCGATGTTTTTCACGATGGAGATGCTGTATTTCTTGAGGTCGGTGGTGCATATCGCAAATACCAGGCCCCAATGGGTCGGCTGGTCTACGTCGGCCGGGCGCCGGATGGTGCCGAAGCCTCGGCTGATCTGGCAGTTAGCGGTATGCGGGCGATCTGTGACGCGCTCAAACCAGGGGCCAGAGCCGGTGAGGTTTACCAGGCATGGAAGGATGTTGCCGATCGCGCGGGACTTAAAGACTACCATCGGCATCATTGTGGATACATGGTGAGCATCGGTTTCCCGCCCAGCTGGACCGGCGGCAGCATGGTCACCAGTCTACAGCCAGGCAGTGATCGGGAGCTCAAGGCGGGCATGACCTTCCACGCGCATTCCTGGTTCACCAATACCGATGTGGTGGATTACTTTATTTCCAATACCGTCATGCTAACCGATGACGGGGCGGAAAATCTGACCAAGCGCACACCCCAGACATTGATTATTCGATAGCCTGGAGGATTGGCTATAGGTTAAACCTGAACCCACGGATTCAGGTTTAACTTAAGGTTTCAAAAACGACTTTACCCACAATTTTTTACGTAAACCGGCTCCGTTGTCGTTTTTTCGATATCAATCAGGTAGTATCGAAGATGTGTTGACTAGATAGATCAACTTGAACAATGACAAAACTCGATGTGTTGTATGAATAGTTGTCATTTTGTTCATAATAATACAGTCGGTGTAGTCACCTTTGCAGGTCAAAAAAATAATTGTACTGGCATAAAAACCAAATTGAATCGAGGAGAAATTTTCAATGAGCGATAAAAAACAATTTAAAGCCTTGTTAACCCGGGACGCGAAAAGCGGCAAATTGGGTCGACGCGACTTTATGCGTTACGCCGTTGCGGCCGGTATGACCATACCGCTTGCATCGGGGCTCTGGACCAGCGAAGTAGCCGCTGCAACTCCGAAACGAGGCGGCAAGTTCCGCGTCGGTGTGCACGATGTGAACACCTCCGATACCTTCGATCCGGGTACCTATCTAAGCGTCGGCATGATCCAGCTGGCGCATACGCATCGCAGTTACCTGACCGAGATTACCCCAGAAAACGGATTAGGCCCGGATATGGCGGACTCCTGGAGCGCGACGCCTGATGCAAAGACCTGGACCTTCGAGCTGAACAAGAGTGCCACTTTTCACAATGGCAGGAAGTTTACCTCGAAAGATGCAGTTGCTTCGTTGAACCACCATCGCGGTGAAGGTTCGACCTCGGCGGCTGCAGCGTTGCTGGCTACGGTTGTTGATGTCAAAGCCAAGGGTGACCATGCGATCGTGATCGAGCTGAACCAGGGCTCGGCCGATTTGCCGTGGTTCATGACTGATTACCACCTGGCGATTTGTCCCGCCAATGACGATGGCACGCTGGCATGGCAGGATGGCATGGGCGCAGGTCCCTACAAAATTGTCGAACATAAACCGGGTATCAGCACTAACCTCGAGCGACATGACGGCTGGCACCGCGAGGGTGCTTACTTCGATACAATCGAAATGCTAGGACTCAACGATCCAAACGCACGCCAGACCGCATTGATTACCGGTGACGTCGATGCGATCACATCGGTCGATCTGAAAACCATGGCCTTAATGGCGCGCAACAAGAATCTCATTGTTGAAAACGTGCCCAGCGGCTCGGCGATTACACTGCCGATGTTTTGCGACCATGCTCCATTCGATAATGTTGACGTCAGGCTGGCACTTAAATATGCGATTGATCGTAAGGAAATCGTCGAGAAAATCATGTTCGGCACAGCGACGGTTGGCAATGACTACCATGTTTCTTCCGGTATGCCGTACGCGCCGACCGATATCCCGCAGCGACCTTACGATCCTGACAAGGCCAAGTTCCATCTAAAGAAAGCGGGTGTGAGCTCGCTCAACGTGGACCTGTCCGCTGCCGACAGTATTTTGCCGGGCGCGGTCGATTTGTGCGTGCTTTACAGTGAACATGCCAAAAAAGCCGGTATCAGTATTAATCCCGTACGTGAAGCCAACGACGGTTACTGGTCGGACGTCTGGTTGAAGAAGCCCTGGACATTCGTCAAATGGGGGGCGCGTCCAACCCCGGACCAGATGTTTACTCTGGCCTACAAGGACGATGCACCGTGGAACGAATCACACTGGCAGAACAAGCGCTTCAATGAGTTGCTGCTGATAGCCAAAGCAGAACTTGATGACAAACTGCGCGCCGAGCAGTATCGCGAAATGTGCCAGATTGCCAGTGATGACGGCGGCACCGTGATTCCGTTCTTTGCCAACTTTGTCTATGCACGCAACAAGAAAGTGGCCCACGGACCTAATCTCGCAGCTGCCTGGGAGCTGGATGGCGGTCGCGGATACCATCGCTGGTGGTTTGCCTAGGCTTTCAGTTGCTGCCAAGGTAGTATGCAGTGTCAATACTAAGGCTATTTCATGCACCCCGCTGTATCGGGGTGCATGGTATAGACCTGATAATAACAAGGTGCCCCACGTTGCGGATGTCACCTTAGGGGGAAAGTGTCATGGGCGATATCGTCTCAATAGTCATGAAAAGACTAGGCCTGGGGTTAATAACACTCCTGGTTATTTCTATCATTATTTTCTTTGCGGTCGAACTGTTACCCGGTGACATCGCTCAAGCCGTGTTGGGGCAAGGTGCCACCGAGGACAACCTCGCCGCGCTACGCAAGGAGCTTGGCCTCGATCGGGCGGCACCCGTTCGCTACCTCGAGTGGCTGGGTAACGCCCTGACCGGGGATTTTGGCAATTCACTGGTCTCCAAAACATCCGTTTCGGAAGCCATTGGCACGAGATTCGCCAATACCTTGTTCCTGGCCGTATATGCAGCGGTTATTTCGGTTCCGGTCGCCATCTTTCTGGGCGTGCTGGTGGCGTTGTTCAGGAACTCTGTATTCGACCGGGTGGCCAATGTGGTCACGTTGACGTCGATATCCTCTCCGGAATTTTTCCTTGGCTATATTTTGATTCTGTTCCTCGCGGTCAAGGGCGGATATTTCCCGGCCATCGCCAAACTGGACGATGGAATGAGCTTGATTGACAAACTCAATCGCACCTTCCTGCCTGCGCTTACCATGGTGCTGGTGGTGGTCGCACATATGATGCGCATGACCCGGGCATCGATCATCAACCTGTTAGCCTCGCCCTATGTTGAAATGGCGCGTTTGAAAGGTGTACCGGCGTGGAAGGTCATCGTCAAACACACCTTGCCGAACGCCTGGGCGCCGGTCATCAACGTGGTCGCGCTGAATCTGGCCTACCTGATAACCGGGGTGGTGCTGGTCGAGGTAGTGTTTGTGTACCCGGGTATCGGTCAATTGCTGGTTGACGCTGTGACCAAACGGGATTTCCCGGTAGTGCAGGCCTGTTGTCTGATTTTTGCGGCGACCTTCATCCTGTTGAATCTGGCAGCTGACGTGGGGTCGATTCTGACCAACCCACGTTTGCGTCATCCGAAGTGAGGGCTGAATCATGAATTACTTTATTATTGGTTTTTACGCCCTGCTTATCGGTGCTTCCTCGTTCGCTGCCTATTACCAAAAACGCACCGCATTCCTGCTGTTGTTTTCGCTGACACTGGTTTCCTTCATCATGGGAATCGTCGGTGGCGAGGCAATGTTGTGGGCGGTTACGATTATGGCCGGGTTGATCGCTTTTTCCGCCGGTGTTTCCTATTCATTCCGGGAATTCCTGGTGATGATGTTGCCCGTCAACGCGGCCAAGGAAATGCGTACCGCGCCTTTGACTGCGGGGTTCGGATTGTTTGTTATATTTACCTATGCGATATCCGGCATTTTTGCGCCGATCATTGCGCCTTACGGTGAAGCCGAGATTATCTCGTCAGCATTTGCACCCTCGGATGAAAATATGCTACTCGGCGCCGACCAGCTGGGTCGGGATATGTTCAGCCGCATCATTTATGGCGCCCGGAATACAGTTGGCATGGCGCTATTGGCGACCATACTGGCGTTCATGATTGGAGCAACTGGAGGATTATACGCGGCTACCAAAGGCGGAAAGCTCGACCAGTTCCTCGGCAGGGTTGTAGACGTTGTCATGTCGATCCCGTCATTGATATTTTCGCTGCTGCTGTTGAGTATTTTCGGCACCAATACTTTCACACTGATAATCGTTATCGCGGTGATTTACGCGCCGCGCGTATTCAGGCTGGCGAGATCGGTCGGGGGTAACGTGGTCGTTATGGATTACATCGAAGCCGCCAAGCTACGGGGCGAGGGCACCTGGTATTTGATCCGCAAGGAAATACTGCCCAATTCGACCGCGCCGCTAATCGCCGAGTTTGGCCTCGAATTCTGTTTTGTATTCCTGCTTATCGCTGGCCTCTCCTTTCTCGGACTCGGCATTCAACCCCCGACCGCGGACTGGGGATCGATGGTGCGCGAAAACGCGACCCTGATTTCGTTCGGAGAAATAACCCCGTTGATACCAGCTGGAGCGATAGCACTCTTAACCGTTGCCGTTAACTTTGTCGTAGACTGGATGTTGCACAGATCGTCCGGCCTGAAGGAGTAATCGAAATGAGCCAAGATAAAACTGTTCTACTAGATATAAAGAATCTGATTATTGAAGGATACTCTGACGAAAAGTGGGTCGGAATTGTCCATGGGGTAGATTTGAAACTTCACCGGGGTGAAGTCATGGGGCTGATTGGTGAATCCGGGGCTGGAAAATCGACCATAGGTCTCGCGGCCATGGGGTTCACCAAGGATGGCTGTCGCATTGGAGAGGGATCTTCTATCGATTTCGACGGCATGGAGTTGACCACAACCCCGCAATCCGATCTTCAGTCATTGCGCGGTGCGCGTATTGCTTATGTCGCCCAATCAGCGGCCGCGTCATTTAACCCTGCACACAAGTTGATCGATCAACATACCGAAGCCCCATTGCAATATCGCATACAAAAGCGACTCGAAAGCCAGGAAGATGCGATGGAGCTCTATGAGCGTCTGCGCTTGCCTAATCCCAGGGAAATCGGTTTTCGATATCCGCACCAGGTCTCTGGTGGTCAATTACAGCGCGCAATGACCGCGATGGCGATGGCTTGTCGACCGGATCTGATTATATTCGACGAACCGACAACTGCGCTCGATGTCACCACACAAATCGAAGTATTGTCGGCGATTCGTGATATCGTGGATCAGTTTAATACCGCGGCAATCTATATTACCCATGACCTTGCGGTAGTGGCGCAAATGGCCGACGTGATCAAGGTTTTGCTAAAAGGCAACGAGGTCGAAGAAGCCGACACCCGATCCATGCTGGCAAATCCACAGGACGATTACACCAAGTCACTGTGGGCGGTTCGTGACTTCAAACGCGATCAAAAACCGAGACCAACCGATTCGGTGCCGCTGATTTCAGTGAAAAATGTTGACGCATCATACGGGGACTCACCTGTGCTGTTTGATGTCTCGTTCGATATTTACGAAGGCATGACGGTTGCTGTCGTGGGTGAATCGGGATCGGGTAAATCCACCGTGGCCCGGTGTATCACGGGTCTTTTGCCACCGACCAAGGGTGAATGTTTGTTCCAGGGAACGTCATTGCCACCGGATTATCGGAATCGGTCCAAGGATCAGCTACGCCAGGCACAGATGATTTATCAAATGGCTGATACTGCGCTCAATCCGAAGGTGAAAATCAGTGAGATAATCGGGCGACCGGCACAGTTTTACAGCGGGCTGAGTGGCCCGGCACTGAAAAATCGAGTCGATGAGTTACTCGATTTGATCGAGCTTGATCCATCGCAATATTACAATCGCTATCCGCCGGAGCTGTCCGGTGGTCAGAAACAACGTATCGGTATCGCGCGCTCGCTTGCCGCGGAGCCGACGTTTATTATTTGCGACGAGGTCACCAGTGCCCTCGATCAGCTGGTTGCGGAGGGTATTCTGCGCCTGCTCGACAAGCTGCAAAACGAGTTGAACCTGTCCTATATGTTCATTACTCACGACCTGGCGACGGTACGCTCGATCGCCGATGAAGTTGTGGTTATGCAGTATGGCAAGGTTGTCGAGCAGGGTCCCAAGGATGTAATGTTCACACCACCGCACCATGAGTACACCGATTTACTGCTGTCCTCGGTACCTGAAATGGATCCGGACTGGCTGACTACCCTGCTCGAAGAGCGCGGTGTCGATGGCCCCGGAGACGTGGCTAAAGGCGAGTAGGTTGTTCATTTAGCACGCCATCCCGATTTCAGGCCGGGATGGCGTTGCCCAATTTCGAAACAGTATTAGCCTGAATAGTTCACCAGTCGGTCGCAAGCCTTGTCATAATCCATTGAATATGAAAGATTCATCGATCGTTTTTATGCCCGGTGGGACTGTGCAATTTGTAACCGGCCTGAGCCCTATCCCGGCGCTGACTTGTCCAGATACGCCTGAACTTGACCTTCCCTCAATCCATAGCTAGAGCTATGGATTTCGGTCCAGCCCGGCGTTCAGGCGCATCTGTCCGGCGTCAGCATCCGGGATACTGATGCAATATCCCGGCTAGAAATCCCCGAAACCATTTTCACGCGTGGCCGTCTGATCCAGTCTGTCAGACAAAGAAGCCTGTGAGAAGACGGATCTTACAGAGTCTTCATCAAAGTGAGCATGCGCTGGCGGGTCGCTTGGTCGGGCAATCGCCCGTATCCGGCAGCCATATTGTCGACCATGTGTTTAAGCTTCGAAGTGGCCGGGATGATGCAAGTCACGCCCGGATGTGAGGCGATAAATTTTAAAAAGAACTGTCCCCAGCTAGCACAATCAAACTCGGCTGCCCAATCGGGTAACGGCTTGTCCTTGACCCTGCGAAACAGGCTGCCGCGTTGGTAGGGACGGTTGATCAGGGTGGCTATGCCACGCTCCTGCGCGATCGGCAACAGGCGTTGCTCAGCTGTCCGATTCAGGATGTTGTAGCTGAACTGCACGAAATCGAGCGGATGTCGTTGCAGAATTTTTTCGAGCTCGTCGTGATAACGCCCGTGTGAAGTTGTAATACCGATGTAACGAATCTTGCCCTGGGATTTCCAGTCGATCAGGGTTTCCATTTGAACTTCCCAGTCACGCAGATTGTGAATCTGCATCAGGTCCATCCGGTTTACCCCCAGGCGTTGCATTGAGCGCTCCATCTGTTCTATGCCTTCGCGTTTGCCGTAGGTCCAGACCTTGGTTGCGCTAAACAAATCTTTGCTGTTGTCGATTTGCTTCAGCAAAGCGCCTGTCACCGCCTCGGCATTGCCGTACATGGGCGATGAATCGATTAACTGCCCTCCGTTGTCAAAAAATGCGCGCATGACATCAAGCAATGGCGACCTGACAACATTTGCACTATCTACTTCAAAAGTGCGCGATGTTCCGAGGCCGATCACGGACAGACGTTCGCCGCTGGAAGGAATCGTTTTCTTGATCGGCTCCGGGTCGGTCGCACTGAGATAAGCGGGCGCCAATGTGCAGAGCAATGAGGTGGCTGCGCTTGATTTGAGGAAAGTTCGACGTGATAAGGGTTGTTTGAATGAGCCCATTTATGCCTCCGGTAACACGGCGGCGCTTACCGTGACGTCGCTGTTGTTTTTTTCATGACTGTTGCCGAGATAGATCGCAACCATCGTCCAGGCCATCGCAAACAGGGCTGCAACCAGTGCGATTGCACCGAGTCCGAGTCCAATTCCCTGTGCCAGCCCGGTGTAAGTCCAGCCGGCCAGGACGTCGCCACCTCGATAGACGACAATATCAATAATCGGCTTGGTTTTAAATCGTGTTGCGCGGGCCACCCCGGTGAACAGCATTTCGCGTCCAGGTCGCGTAATCGCATAGTTACCCGCGCGACGAGTGATTTGCAAACCGATCAACAATGCCAAACCCGGCGCGATTGCGACCGCGAGCCAGCCGATCACGAGGATGGCGGGAACCAGTGCCAGGGTTAATGCCAGGCCGAATCTGGTCGCCAGGCGACTGGTTGCAAACAGAGCGGTCAGTATGGCCACTGAATTAACCGCCAGATCCATCATTCCCCAGTACTGCGAACGAGTTGCGCGATCGTACTCGACCATGACATTTTTCAGCTCGAAGTAAACAAAACTGCTCATCATCGTATAGAGCATAATAAACAGGCAAATACCCAGCAGGAAGCGGTGACAGAGCAGGTCGATGAAGCCATCGAAAAAATCGCCACCGATTGATCTGGCAGAATCAGCGGATGTCGTGATCTCACCTGTCGCTGTCGCTCGAGTCTTTTGCAGAGTGAAGATGATGGGGATGATCAGTATCAACATCAGGGCCGCAACCAACAGCAGGTTGTAGATACCCAGAATGCCGCCCAGAAAAACCGGAATAGTGGGACCGAGCACCGCGCCGATACTCGCGCCTGCACCAAACAGACCGAACAGTCGTTTCGACTGTGAACCGGTGTAGAGATCCGACATGAAGCTCCAGAAAACCGAGATATGAAACAGCGCGAAAAAACTGACCCAGACGTAAAATGACTTGTCGATCAGGCTGGTATCCTCGAGCCATCGCGTACCGAAATAAAACAGCAGGAAGGAGCTGGCAAAGAAGATGTATATGAATGGAACCAGCTTACGCAGTTCGATTCTGGAGGCGACTTGTCCGTACAACAAGATAGCGGCAATACTGATGAAAAAGTTGACTGTCCACAGCCAGCTTAACTCGGCATCGCTCCAGTCGCTTGCCATCGCATCGCGTACCGGCCTGAGCAGGTAATAGGCCGCCATCAGCGTGAACACGAACAGAAAAGACATACTCGCCGCGGCGATTTCCTGTCGCTCTACCTTAATAAGCCTGTTTAGCAGAGAGTGAAACGATATAGCCATACGCGTGATTATACTCCTCAATTAACGAGACTTTGAGGAACTGCTGTCGACCTGTGAGGCAGCGATTGCGACTATTAGAGATCAAAATCACCATCCGCAAAACCAGGATCGTCCCCGGTCGCCGATGGCCTGGCTCAGATTCCAACCCTCGACGGGGTCGGCTACACCGTCGACATCGGGGTTTACAGCGCCTATGCGATTCTTAATGGCACGGTATACAGCGTGGATTTCAATGTATTGAGCCCGCCCGAACTCGCCGCAGGCATCGGACGACTGATCGCGGATAATCCGCTCTGATACATACGACACCATTGTCCCCCCGTCCGGATTACATCTCTCAATCCGGTCGGGTTTTTTTATTCAGGCGTGTTTGGCAAGATCGGTAACCACTTCGGCCGATGCTTGTTGCAGTAAAACCCTCGGGTCTACCTTGAGCTTCGAGCTACGATTGCCACCACCAAGAATGATGTATTCACACTGCATTACAGCGTCATCAATCCAGATTGGCAATTCGGCAGGCAGGCACAGCGGTGTTACACCGCCGATCTCCATGCCGGTTATTTCCCGGGTTTCCTCGGCCGAGGCAAAGGACACTTTGCGTGCACCTATTTTTTTACGAACGGTATGGTTGGTGTTCAATCGATCGGTCGCCAGCAGTACGCAGACGACAAACTTTTTCTCCCCGGTTTTGGAGCGTACCAGGATTGCATTCGCGGAATTCTCCAGTGCCACGCCATAGTGGTCGCAAAATATCGCCGTATCAGCCAGCTCGGGATCACAGGGCCAGACTTCAAATGGAATCCCGGACTGTTGCAGGAAGGTTTCAATTTCGGGCAGCGTATCGCTCATCCAACAGAATCTCTTTGCGGGGAAAGTGCCTATGATAATATCAGCCGATGGCACAATCTAATTTGATTCTCGATTTACGCAGCTACAGTGGTGAAACACTAATCCATCATCACGACTACCATCGAGCGGTGCTGCCGGCAAGGACGCGCCAGTGGCTGTAGTACTGCACTGCAGTTCTCAGCTTGACCGGTGCGGTCTGAACTACAACCAATCATGAATATCAATAGTGGGTGAAACGATGAAACTATCCGATTTTAAAATGCTGACCTTCGATACCTATGGCACGCTGATCGACTGGGAGTCCGGGATTTACAACGCGCTCGAGCCATTGCTCGACAAATTACCGCTCAGATTGAATCGCGACGAAGTGCTCGAATTGTTCGGAGAGTACGAATTACAGCAGCAGACCGAAACGCCGACACAGGTCTACAGTTCCCTGTTGACGGAGGTCAGCCGTTCTATCGCGAAAAAATGGCAAATCAAGCTCAGCGATGAAGAGGCCGCCGAATTTGGTCGTTCCGTCAAACACTGGCCTGCCTTCGAGGATTCGGCCGAAAGCCTGCAGTATCTTCGCCAGCACTACCTGATGGCGACCGTGACCAATTGCGATCGTATCAGTTACATGGGCAGCAACGCGCGTCTTGAAATTGAATGGGATGGCATCTACACCGCGCAGGACATCGGTTGCTATAAACCGAATCTGCGCAATTTCGACTACATGTTTGAGCGCGCACGCTGCGAACTCGGCGTGTTGCCTCATCAAATTCTGCACGTTGCGCAGTCGTTGACGCATGACATGGTACCGGCCACCAGCATTGGAATGACCAAGGTCTGGATTAACCGGCGTCACAACGCCGAAGGATTGGGTGCAACCGCTGCGCCGCAAGGGGACTACAGCGTCGAATGGGAGTTCAACAGCATGGCGGATTTTGCCAATGCCCACCGCGAGGAACGAGGGTAATTTTCAATGCAGGTTTAGCGCATGAAATAGAGGGATCAGGCTTGCTGGCGGTGCTGTCTGGCTATCAGGCCCATCACCATAGCGACAATACGTGCCGCAACCAATGCACCACGGCCACCGATATCGGCACTCGGCATCAATTCGGCCAGGTTGAATCCGCAGATCCGCGCACGAGTGGCGGCGGCCTGCAGAATTTCAATCATTTGCCAGTAGGAAAAGCCACCCGGTGCGGGCCCGATCACCGATGGCACGACCGCAGGGTCCATGACGTCGATATCGAGTGCGATATACAGATTGGCGTCTCCAGGAATCGATTCTATAATCGCGTCGATAGCATTGTTTACGACTTCGCGCATTGGGAAAAATTTGACACCCCAGTCAAGCGCATCCTGGCGATCCCTTGGCCGTGCACTACCGATTCCGCGCGCGCCAACCTGAACGATATTTTCCACCCAGCCCATCTCTGAAGCACGCCTCATATTGCTCGATAATCCCATGCTTTCTCCGCCCACTTCGTCACGCCAGTCGATGTGCGCGTCGAGTTGCAGAATGGTTAACGGGCCATGTTCACGATAGGCGTCGAGTACAGGGATCGGGATCGAATCGTCCCCGCCCAGTACCAGAGGTATCGCCTTCGCCTCGAGAATCTGCTTCACATGGTTGCTAATGTTGCTTCGGTTGGCGCTGAAATCGGTTTCGCTGTAGTCGAGGTTGCCCCAGTCGATTGCCTTGATCCCTGCGGGAAGCAGGAAGCCGTCGATATCAAAATCGTGATGTTCCAGCACACCGGGCCAGCCAAAGGCACTGCGAATTGCATCCGGTGCGCCAGCGCAGTAATTGCCGACGCTGGTGTAGGGTGTGGCCGCCGGCGCGCCGAGCAGGATGATGCTGGCGTCCTGGCTGTCGCCAGCTTCTAGCAGGGGAAGGTCGAAAAATCCACCGCTCGGATTGCCGCCAAACATGGATTTCATGGCAGGTGTCTGCAGGCTCATGACTGAGTTCTCACGGTTATCAAGTACTATTTGAAGAGATGGTGAAAATTTTAATCGATCTGCTCTGACCACGCACCGTGACTTCGTCGATTTGGGTTAGCTCGAAAGCATCAAGATGGGCCGCGCTGGTTTCTGAAATCAGTAAGCGGGTGCTGTACTCTTTGTTCAGATTTTCAAGCCGGGCGGCGAGATTCACCGCATCACCGTGCACCGTATAGTTAAGCCGTCCCTTTGCACCGATGGCGCCCGCTATCACGCTACCGGTGTTGATGCCGATACGGATATTAAGGTCTTCACCGACAAATTGCCTGTCGGCAACACAGTTCAGCATTTCCAGCGCAGCCTTGATCGCGTTAGTGGCGTGGCTGGTATCGGTTATCGGCACGTTGAAAGTCGCCAGAATCGCATCCCCCTGAAACTGCGTGACGACCCCGCCGTGTCGCTCCAGTATCTCCACCATGTCGGAAAAGTAGGCGTTTAGCACCTCGACTATTTTCACCGGCCCGAGCACCTCGGTGAGTTTGGTAAATGCTTCGATATCACAAAACAGTACCGTTGCTTCGGTTTGTTGTACCGGAATGGTGCCGCCCCCGGCCAGTAGCGAGCTGGCCACTTCTTCCGGTACAAAACGACCCAAAGTTTCGCGGATTACCCTGCGCTCACGCAATCCCTTGACCATGTTGTTAAACGCATTTCCGGCGTCGTCGAGTTCGCGAATATAACTGCCGCCCAACTGCGCGATCGAATCGAGCTCGCCGGCATCCACCGCGTTTGCCGCGCGTACGATTTGCTTGACGGGCGTACTGACCTTATTGCCGACATAAATCGATGCAAATATAGCCATGACCAGTACGACCAGGCCGATGACAAGTGCCCTGAATATATTTTCGGTTTGTTCATCGGCTAGCAGTGTGGTGTTCAGGTAAGCACCGATGGTCCACGGCGCCGGGCCGTATCGGGTAAGGTCGCGATAAAGGAACATGTAGTAATCATCTCCCCTGAATATGCCGCTGGCCTTTGTATCCTGCAGTGCCTTGGAGATAAATAATGCCTTCTCGTCGGGAGACCAGATGCGTTGCAAGACCAGATCGCCGAGTTCGTCGAGATTTGCCAGTGGTTGTTGCAGGCTACCTGCGCTGATCGCCGGATGCGCGAGCACATATTCGCGGTTGTACAAGACAAAAGGCGTGATACCGGTTTCAGTATGGCTCCGTGCCAGATACGCGGAGAGTTCCTGCAGCGGGATTATCTGGGCGAAGACTCCGATAAACTCGCCTTCGGTGTTGTGCAGAGGGATATCGTGCAGCAGTATAGAGCTGCTGACGGTTTCGGTAAAAACCGGTTCACGCCAGACAGGCGCATTGGCGCTTTCAACCTGGCCCAGATAATCTTCAAACCAGGGTTTTTGTGACCAGTCTTCGTTGATTGCTAGCCGATTTTCTCGATGCCATCGACGGCTATTGCCGGATTTCGAGATCACCGCGATACCGGCTACTTGCGGCGTCGCTGCCAGACTGCCGAAAAAATAGTCATCCAGTGTTTCGGGGGTGGATATATCCCTGACATCGTGCGCGACCCATAGCGCCTGGTCGCGAACAGGTTTCAGGCGAGCGTCCAGGCTGTGCTCCATAGAATTGATCAGGGTTTCGGACTTATCGGCCCAGAGTTGGCGCGTAGTTTCCGCCGCTTGACCGAATCCGAGGTAAAGCACGATACCGACCGAGATCGCGAGCAGCCCGCTTGCGCCAAACACGGTAATAGCGGTGATCGGTATTCGGTGCCTCGATGCCATGCGCCTTGCTTGTCTCCGTAAAATAAATCAGACCTTAGGGCCTGATACGGGTGCAGGTCAAGGTTTGAAGGTTTCCACGATGGCATCCGCGCCGTCAGTTTTCTGCATTAGCTGTTCGCGATGTTTGAGCGCTTCGGCAATGCTCTTTTGTTTAACATGCCCGAAACCACGAATCTGTTGTGGTATTTCTGCAATCGCTATCGCATGATCGTAGCTTTCGGGACCACTTCCAGTCAGCAACGAATCTATATCGCGTTCGTAGTTGTCGATCAGTGCACGTTCCTGTTTTCGTTCCGCACTGTAGCCGAACAGATCCAGCTTGCTGCCGCGTAGGCTCTTAAATCGTGTTATCAACCGAAACAATGGTAACACCCAGGCTCCAAATTCGCGTTTAATCGGCTTGCCTGAGTGTGCATCACGTTTTGCCAGCAGTGGTGGCGCCAGGTGAAAGCGTAACCTGTAACTACCTTCGAATTGCGTTGCGAGGGCTTTTTCGAACTCACCGTTGCTATAGAGTCTCGCGACTTCATATTCGTCCTTGTAGGCGAGCAGGCTGAAATAGCTGCAAGCAACGGCTTGTGTCAGGGGTAGCGAGTCGGCTAATGACTCGCCTGCCAGGTTCTGCTCGAACTGGCGGACCCGTTCAACCCGATTCAGATAACGTTCGGCATAGGCTTGATCCTGGTAATCCGCCAGGTGTGCAGCGCGGTAATCGATGATCTGCTGAAGCGTTTCATCCGGTTCGGCCGGTTTATACTCATTGGCTAGACCCGCCTCTTCGAGTACGGCGGCGGCATCGACGACATATCGACGTCCCCACAGGAAAGCCTGCTGATTTTGCTCGATTGCGACGCCATTTAAAGCAACCGCCTGTAAGATTGAATCTACCGCCAACGGTATCAATCCGCGTTGGTAAGCGGCCCCGAGCAGGAAGAAGTTGGCGTATATCGCATCGCCCAGCAGGCGTGTAGCGAGCGTCGTGGCGCGTACAAAATGGCTGTGCTCTGATTCGAGTTCACCGGCGATAGCCCGTTCCATGTCGTTGATTGGGAAAACGGCATCGGGGTCTTGCGTGAACTCGGCGGTGGCTGACAAATGGCTATTGATCACCGCGTGGGAGTGCTCCCGATTCAACTTTGCGAGTGCATCGTCGGCTGCCGAGACCACCAGATCGGCGCCGATTAACAGATGTGCCTCACCAGCCGGAATGCGCACCGAATGGATATCCCTTTGCCGTTCGGCAATGCGCACGTGCCCGGTTACCGCGCCAAACTTTTGTGCCAGACCGGTCTGGTTCAGAACAGAGGTACCCTTGTGTTCGATATGCGCGGCCATGCCCAGAATCGAGCCCACGGTCAGGATTCCGGTGCCGCCAATGCCGGTAATCAGGATATTGAATGGCCCGTCGATGGACAGACGCTGAGGTTCTGCGGGCTCTGTCCAGGTCTTCGACTGTGCCAGGGCCCGAGGTTTGCGCAATTGTCCGCCGTGCACGCTGACGAAACTCGGGCAAAATCCTTTGACACAGGAGAAATCCTTGTTACAGGCGCTTTGATCGATGGCGCGTTTACGCCCCAGTTCAGTCTGTTTGGGGATGATCGAAAGGCAGTTGGACTGAACCCCGCAATCACCGCAGCCCTCGCAGATCGCGTCGTTGATGAAAATCCGTTTTGGTGGATCCGCGAGGATGCCTTTCTTGCGCCGCCGGCGTTTCTCTGCGGCACAGGTTTGCGCATAGATCAGTGCGCTACAGCCATCGGTTTCACGCAGTTCACACTGGATCGACTCCAACTGATCACGGTGCGAGATCGAGATCCCGTCGTAGTTCGAGAATGCGCTGTTGCGATAGTCTTGCGGTTGATCCGAAACCACAGCGATACGCCGTACACCTTCGGCGCGGAGCTGCTCGACGATTTGTGCGACCGACAGACTGCCGTCGAAGGGTTGCCCACCGGTCATCGCGACGGCGTCGTTGTATAGAATCTTGTAGGTGATATTGACTTTGGCGGCGACTGCGGCGCGGATCGCCAGTATCCCGGAATGAAAGTAGGTGCCGTCACCGAGGTTTTGAAACACGTGCCTGGTTTCGGTAAATGGCGCCTGACCCAACCAGGTAGCACCTTCGCCGCCCATCTGGGTGAAAGTCTCGGTGCCCCGGTCCATCCACGTCGCCATATAGTGACAGCCGATGCCGCCAAAAGCCTTACTGCCTTCGGGAACCCTCGTCGAAGTGTTATGCGGACAGCCCGAGCAAAACCAGGGTTTCCGCTCGGCGCGGTTGCGCGGCCTGGCGAGCGCCGCTTCCTTGGCTTCGAGGAATGCCAGGCGCTGGCGAATCGATTCACTGTCGAAAAAACGCGCAATTCTCGCTGCGATCACGCGCGCGATCATCGATGGGGTCAGTTCACCGAGGTTGGTGACCAGCAGGTTTCGATCTTCGTCGTATTCCCCGACCACGCGCGGACGCCTGTCAACTGGCCAGTTGTAGAGCTGGCCGGTGAGCTGGTCTTCGATCACGCTGCGTTTTTCCTCGACCACGAGAATTTCCTCGAGACCCTCGGCAAAACGATGGGTCATGACCGGCTCCAGCGGCCAGCTCATACCAACCTTGTACAAACGAATACCGATTTGTGCCGCCAGCTGTTCATCGATCCCCAGGTTTTCCAAGGCCTGCAGCGTATCCAGATAGGATTTGCCAGTGGTGACGATGCCAAGTCTTGCACTATCGCTGTCAAATTCGATGCGATTGAGGTTGTTGGCGCGTGCAAAGGCTCTCGCGGCATAGATTTTATGGCGTTGCAGGCGTTCTTCCTGTGCCATCGGCGTATCGGGCCAACGGGTGTGTACGCCATCTTCGGGGAGTTCGTAATCGTCTGGAATGACAACATCGACCCGGGTGCTGTCGATCTTCGCCGAAATGGCTGCGTCCATGTTCTCGGTAATCGCCTTCAAGCCAACCCAGCAACCACTATAACGCGATAACTCCCAGCCGAAGATGCCGAGATCAAGCACCTCCTGCACACCGGCGGGGTTCAGAACCGGGCTGGTCGCGCCGACAAACATATGGTCGCTTTGATGCGGCAGAGTCGACGATTTACAGGCGTGATCGTCGCCCACAACAGCGAGCACGCCACCATAAGGTGATGTGCCGAAGGCGTTGGCATGCTTGAGCACATCCATGCTGCGATCGAGCCCCGGTCCCTTGCCATACCACAGGCCAAACACACCATCGTATTTAGCCCCGGGGAACAGGCCAACCTGCTGGCTGCCCCAGACCGAGGTCATCGCCAGGTCTTCATTGACACCGGGTAAAAAATGGATGTTGTGCGCTGCGGTAAACTGCTTGGCTTTCCATAGTGCCTGGTCGAGGCTACCGATAGGGGAACCCCGGTAACCTGAAATGAAACAGGCTGTATTCAAGCCGCGTTCCAGATCGCGTTGATGTTGCAGAATTGGCAATCTGACCAGGGCTTCTATGCCGGTCATAAATGCTTTGCCCTTGTCGAGAGAATACTTGTCGTCGAGAGAGACTTTCATAACTCACCAGATCAGCACAAACAATGTTGTAATTTTAGTGCCATCTAAAGGAAGATTTGTTGCGTTTTCTCAAGTGAATTGCACAAAATGGACAATAAATTCTATAATAGTGACATTTATTAAAATAATATTTCACTATTATGAACCTTTCTGCGATCGATATCAGAATTCTCGCGTTGTTGCAGCAAAATGCATCGCTTACCGCAGCCGAGATTTCCGAGCAGGTTAACCTGTCGGTTTCTCCTTGCTGGCGACGTATAAACCGACTCGAAAAAGAGGGCATCATCGAAAAAAAAGTGGTTTTGCTCAATGCTGAGAAGCTCGACATGGGATTGGTAGTGTTCGCGCGTATCAGTCTTTCGCAAAATGATGAAGCCTCATTGCATAGTTTCGAAGAGAGAGTCCGCCGGTATCCGGAAGTGGTCGAATGTTACACGGTAACCGGCACGGCCGATTATTTCCTGAAAATAATTACCCGGGATATCAAGCATTACGACCGCTTTTTACGACGTCATTTGATTCAGCTGCCGCAGGTCAGGGATGTCAATTCCAACGTTGCCGTCACGCTGATCAAGTACACCACCGAATTGCCTCTCGAGACCCAGTTATAGAGGCGATTGGTCGATTTTTGCAATATACCGCAGCAGTCACCGGTCGAGGCCGGATATAACCGGTGTTTACGATCCTGCCGGAGTGTTAAATGCTTGCAGAATGAGGCGCTTAAAGGCTTAATACGCACATTCCAGGGCTGAAGCGGTGCCTTACAAGTATGATTAAAAAGATTCTGGTTGCTACTGACGCGTCCCCGGCGTCGGGTCGCGCGGTCAGCTTCGCTGCACGTTTATCGGTCGAACACGAAGCTGATTTACTGATTTTGAATGTAATTCGCGATATGCAATTGCCTGAAGAGCTGAGACAAACTCCGGAGTTCGAGGCTTTTTACAATACACGTGAAGACTGGATGCGTCGGGCCGCGGACGAAATTCTCAAAGGTGCCAAAAACAGGGCGAGAAAGGAGGGCGCCAAACAGGTACAGACCGCCATTGGCAGCGGCGATCCGGCTACCAGTGTCGCTGGTTTCGCGAGGCGACGTAATGCTGATTTAATCGTGGTTGGCACCAGTGGCCTGAGCAAGATCAAGGTTGCGTCGATGGGCAGCGTTTCGCGCAAGCTACTCGATCTGACCGACGTCAACTGCCTGGTCATACGCTAAATCGTGTTTAAAAGAGGTTTTGGTTGGCAGCCGAATACACGTGCAAGCTAACCTCGGGAAATTCTGAATCTGACCAAAAGGGGCCTTCAGCCTAAGCTTTTCAGGTTCTCACCCCGAATACTCAGGCGATGGGTTCACTCGAATTTTGCTCAGACAGTCCGGGTATCTTGTAAATTCGTTGTGGGGGTATGTATAAACGGATGGTATCGCCGGTATTGATTTGGCCTTGACGTTCAACCCACGCGGTTACCCCTCTTAGCCCAACAGCAGCTTTCGCAAAAAGGCTGCCGAAGCCAGGATGATGACGTTCGATGATCTCACCCGGATACTTGCAGGGGCTATTTTCCAGGTCTACCACCAGTGATGCGCCACTTTCAAAAATCATCCTGGTCGAAGGCGGAATCCGCGAGAATTTTGGAATCCCTGAGACCAGTAAATTAGCGCCCAGCCACTCAGGTTTTAATTCGGGAATGCCCATGGTGTTTGCGATTGCCATCAGTTCTTCGGTCGAAATGATCGAGACCTGACGGGTATTGCGGATTTCGGTTCCCTGTGGGTACTGGTGGCGCACCCTGACACTGGACTAGCGTACCAATCCAGAATGAGACTCGCCTTCCAGGCCCCGGTAGCTCGCTTTAACCGACGAAATACGCTGCGATGACAAATCCTCGTCTGGTGTCGAATTAATCAGGATCGCTTCAGTGCGAGCGTCCAGCTTCTTCAGGTGTTGTGCCATTACCATATTATTTTATTCACTTCTAAAATTGAAAAACTGGGGACAGATCCGAGTGGCACTTATTTAAGCTTGCAGCCATCGTTATACCAATCTAACCATTTATCCGACCTTGAAGTTTATTGAGCATTTAAAC
>JAAESG010000681.1 GCA_024229615.1 Gammaproteobacteria bacterium
CGCTGCGCTGGGTGCCGCAAACCATTCATCACCGAGAGGCATTTTCAATACCGGATGATCGCTTTCGGATATTGCTTCCAGAATGGGTGCATCCTCGCGCAATAGCTCGTCTAGCGGGATACGATGGATCTTATCGACTTCTCCCGGATTCGGTGCCAATTCGGCATCGCATCCACCCCAGACAATCACCGGCGAAATCACAAATCCCGAACGCGTCGCGTAATCATCCAGCCGACCAAGCACGCTATCCTGACCCAGCTTCAGGCCAACCTCTTCGTCGAGTTCACGCAATGCCGCCTGTTCAACACTTTCACCGGGATCGAGTCCGCCGCCCGGAAAGGCGCGTTGGCCGGCATGGCTGGAAAGTTTCGCCGCCCGAGTCGTCAGGATAAATGCGGCCTTCTCACGCTGTTCGACAAAATAGGGAATGTTTGCCATATCGGCAGGCTCGCTGCACTCGACCAGGGTGAACGCGACCGCTGCATGCTTGCGGCCAGCAAGATTGAGCAAGTTCAAATCGTGGCGAGCGAGATTTCGCTTGATCAATTCGCACAATGATCGATCGAATTTACAGGAATTGTTCATCGCTGCTCTGTGACCTTAACGGGTTTCAATATGCTAACGCGAATACTCCACATGCGGGAAAATTTAACCCATTTGGGCGATGTATTCTTTACGATTAAAAGGGATACTTCATCGCGTTATGTAACAAATTCGCTTTTTTTCAGGGATAGTGTCACATTATTCATCAGAAAATTGGGGTTTTTGATTTGGTTAAGACCTCGGTTCTGGGTTTAGCTGGTGAAATTGTCAGCACCCCCGGTCTCGCGGGATATGCCACGGATCGGCGCCACTCACGTAACAAGATATAATCGCGCAATGTTTGCGGGCTCCTTCGGGAGCCCTCTTTTTATATACGATTCAAATATCCGGCATGGTAATCGGCGCTTGTTGCAGACCACTCAGGATCTCCTTGAGTTCCAGTATGTACTCGGACCAGTAACGCTCGGTGTTGAACCACGGAAAAGCCATTGGAAAGGCCGGATCGTCCCAGCGCCGCGCCAACCAGGCGCTAAAGTAGAGTACGCGCATAGCGCGAAGCGGTTCGATCAGTTTGAGTTCGCCTACGTCAAATGGATGAAACATTTCGTAACCTTCGATGATCTCCATTAATTGACGTTGTTGTTGCACGATATCGCCCGATAACAGCATCCACAAATCCTGAATCGCGGGCCCGCTAATGGCGTCGTCGAAATCGACAAAATGAGGGCATTCGTCACGCCACAATACGTTACCGCTGTGGCAATCTCCGTGCAGGGAAATCTGTTGGTAAATATCCGCGTCCGGGCGACGCGCTTCGATCGCGGCCAGCACTTCCGCACTTATCGCATGATAAGCCGCCTCTAACTCAGGCGGAATAAATCCGGCCTGGATCAGGTAATCCACATTTTCACGGGCACTGCCCAGCGACATGCCGATACGGTGTTCAAACCGAAAACCCTGCCCCACTGCATGAATTCGACCGATGAAACGACCGAGCAAATGCAGGTGCTCAAGGTTGTCGAGTTCAGGCGCGCGCCCACCCTGGCGCGGGTAAATCGAAAACCGGAAATCATCGTAGTTACCCAGGGTCGGCCAATCTGAATCAGCATCTATGACCAAAGGCGGTACCACGGGAATTTCGTGATCGTGCAAAAACCGGGTGTACCGGTGCTCTTCGTCGATCTGTAACAGACTCCAGCGATTTGGCCGATAAAACTTGACGATGACCGGGTCTTCATCCTCGATACCGACCTGATAGACGCGATTCTCATAACTATTTAACGCCAGTATGCGAGCATCGCTGAAGCGGCCGGTTGATTCCACTGCCGCGATTACGTGGTCGGGCGTTAGCCTGGTATAAGGATGATTCAGGGCTGCTTCAGCATGCTCTGTATGATCGTGATGATTTCCGGTGAATCCCATTTTGTGCTCTCTCAAGGTGATGTTGATGGGTTCAGAGCTACCCGGATGATACAAGTCAAGGCGCAGCCCGCAGGAAATGGCATGCCCTTTTCAAGGGCTGTAACGCCGGATTGTATCATCCGGGTAGCTCCCTTCGGGCGAGTCGTGAAGCAGTCGCTCGCTGCGTTGTACCTCTTGACAAGGTCCGGGCCATTGCCTGCGAGGTACGCCTTGCGATCAACTGCTTCACGACTCGCTGAACCCGTCAATATCACCTTGAAAGAGCACCAGTGCCCCCAGGTAAGCGTAACGGATTTTGCCCTGGTGATCGACCAGATAACTCGAAGGGTAGACATAAACTTTCCAGTCTTTCGAGGCTTTCCCCTCGGAATCCATTAAAAGTGGCAACTTGACCGGTGTCCGCTTAAGAAATGGGGCGAGACGGTCGCGGCCCTCGCCTACATTGACAGTCACGATTTCAAATTCGGGACTATCCAGTGCTGCTCTCAGTCTATGCAAGGAAGGGATCTCCGCGACGCAGGGACGACACCAGGTCGCCCAGAAATTGACCAGTATCACCCTGCCTGTTGAATTGCCGAGCCTATAGTCCTGCTGATTGATATCCTTCAGCTGCAGCCGAGGGGCCGGCATCTTGTCATCCAGCGAAATCAAGCCGGAGACTCGTGGCTTGTCGTGGCTGAATCGCCGTGTATCGAACTGGCTTGCGTTTGCCGATTTCGGGGTTGAAACCAGTTCCAATGCCTGGATTGCACGATTGAGGGTGGTCGCGTAATTTTTTTTCGCCCGCAGATCGGTCATGCTCAGTTCTTCGTCGTCACGAGCGAAAAAACCACCCTGCACCCCGGACAGCAACTCCGTAAAAACCTGGCTACCGCCGCCAGTCAGGGTATCGACCAGTTCCCTGATGCGGGCCGACTTGGTCGAGTATTGTGCTTCCAGCAAATAAACAGGCAAATTGGTTGCCTCACTAATCGGCAGATAAACTGCTTCGGCACCCACGTCGGGCCGAGACTCATAAAGATGCGCGTGTACCAGGACCAGACCTTTGATACTTGTTTTACCCGGGTTTCGCAATTGCCACTCACGCGCGGCGATCAAGGCCAGTTGGGCCCCTCGCGAACTGCTAACCAATACCAGTCCCGACTCCGCGTCACTGGCGGCTGCGTCAATCAGTGCAACAATGTCCTCTAGCGGAAATCGGGCGATGCTGCGGCGATTGCGCTCGATAAAGTAGGCATCGTGCAAATCGGCCAGCCAGGTTTCATGGCCTAATTTTGCCAGGGCGGTCGCATGGACTTTATGTGCGGCGCCAAGGCCGCGCTCCGATGGCAGCCACAGAACCTTCGACTCGCCACTTCCGGCGAAACCTTGTATTACGAGCTCCTGTCCGCTCGGTAATTGCAGACGCAACTGTTGTTCGTCGCCGACTTCCGCACTGCGCACAGCAGAGGCAACCAGGACCAGACAGGCAATCCAGATTCTGACTAAAGACGGTGTCATGCGAGTTACTCCAGTCGGCCCAGCCAGTCTGCTACAGCGTCCACCAATGCATCGCCTTGGTCGGTGAAGTAATGATCTGCTTCGGGTAAAACCAGCTGACGCGAATTAACGTGCCCCATGTTGGCAATCATCGATTTGCGCAGCGGTGCCATCCTAATGACGGCCGGATACTCCTGCGAACCAAACAAATCCAGTATCGGTACTCGCATCGAGTCGAGTGGGAACGCTTGCTTCATGGGTTGCTTGTAGTCGGTCGCACCCATGCCCAGACCGATAAAGGCATAGATAGTCTGATCTCCCCTGGCCCTGATCCAGTCCATCGCCATATGCACGCCGCAGCTGTGCGCCAGTAACACCACTTTTTTGTGTCCGTTGTCGCTTAAAAATCGGATGCCGGCCTCAATTCGTGCATGCGCATACTGAAAAATCGGGGCGTAATCGTAATACTTGGCGTCCTTTTCCAGCACTGGCATTTGCAATGACAGGGTGCTATAGCCATGTTCAACAAGTCCGACCCTTAGTGGATTTACGGTATCAGCCCAATCGGGATGGAATCCCCTTCCATGTAAAATAATGACCGCTGCCCGGGACTCGTCAGCCACGGTGTAAATACCGAGAAATTCTCGCCCATCAGCCTCAAGCCACTCGGCATCACCATCCAGAATAACATCGACAATTTCCTCGGCCAGCCGAGTCTCACGTGCAAAATCAGGCTCGGATGCGAACACCTGCCCCGGCATAAACAGCAGCACAAAAACGCCGAGTCCGTGCAGCGCGTTAACGTTCATGCTCCATTAACACCGGTTTCGCACGTTTTTCGAGTAGTTGTTCTTCGGCGGACAACTGGTTATCGGCAAACATGACCTTAAAGCTTCCTCCTTCTTCGGTTTGCTCTGCACGCAGTCGCTTGGCCTCGATTTTAGCCGCCCGAAAATCATCGAAGACAAGCAGCAGTTCGAGGTTCTTGATCAGATCGAGGCTGTCTCGGTTACTTATTTTATATAGAAAATAGGGCATGTTTCGGTTTCATCCTGTTTACTCGATCACGATCAACTCGTAACCCAGCTCTTCATAGAGTCTGATCTGGCCTGGGCCGGTTGGCGCGACATCGACATAAGCGGGAAAATCTTCAGGGTTAACGTCGTACCAGCTCGCATGAGTAGCGCAAACATGCACGGGGACGTCATCGGCGACCAGTGATTGTACCTGCTGATGAACCTCCGCATTTTCATTCTGGTATCTGGTTTGCAGCGCGAATTCCTCGCGACCATGTGAAACCAGTGCAAATTCGGTATTGGGAAATTTGGTTCGAATTTTTTCAATGGCCGCAAGCGTGCTGGGAATCAATTCGTCGAGTGCCGATTCATCCGCTTCGACGATTTCAAAGACGACCCCGTATGGTGGCTCCTCGCGGTTTAACAGTTGCTCGACATCTTCATTCGCCGAAGCCAGGCCATAGCAGCTCAGCAAAAATGTCCAGCCGACGACAAACGCCTGTGCCTTAATTCGAGAATTTAGCCAGCGCCACATGCTGGAGCTTTTCTCTCGCCTCATCGATTCGATCGTCAATGAACCCGCCATAATAATCCTCTGACCAGATACCAACCAGTTTATCACTCAGCTCCACACCATCGGCATTCAGAAATATCAGGGTTGGTGTCAGGGATACTTCGTAGCGGGCGGCGAATTCCTTGGTACTGATAGATCGACCTGAAAAATCGACCAGAGTTTCAAACTCGTCCAGCGACACCGATCGTATCAGAATCTTGCTACCGTAATCGGCGTTACGCTGCATCGGCAACAAGAACAGGTTTTCGAGCTTGCGGCAATAGGCACAATACTCGCTGGAAAACTCCAGCAGCAAGACCAGGTCATTCGCTTTCGCCAGACGCGCCTCCTCGCGTAAATCCTGAACCTGAACCATATCGGCAAAATCACCGGCATGCGAAGCTGCGACCATGAGCACGGAAACTAAAGTTACAATCACTCTGCTACGCATGTTTTCTCGTCAACGCGGGTGGGGTTAGTACTTCCGTGTACCAACCGGTAATCCCCAGTGGACAAACGTTCGCCGCTTTAGCTGGCGGGTTTGGCTGTGGTCAGACCGAGGTTCGACCAGTTTTGCATGCCGCCCCGATACCACTTGATCTTGTGTGCCGGATAACCGAACTTGAGCAGGTTCTTGATATTATTCGGTGATTGACCGCACCACATGCCGTTACAGAACATGACCAGTGTTTTTGCCTGCGAATAATCCCACAGGCCTTCAAGCGACTTGGCGCCAAATTGATCTTCCAGAATTTCACCTATGGAGATCGGGTCCGCACCTTTGGCCGGGTTCAAACCGGTCCAGGGTAGATTGACCGCACCCGGAATGGTTCCCTTCTTAACCCAGTCCGGGGTGCGTGAATCAACCACCAGAATAGTCTTGTCACCCTTGGCCATTCTGATCAGGTAATCGATGACTTCGCGTTCACCTAAAGTTTCTACACCCGGAGCCAGCACTATCGGTTGAATGCAAAATGGCGGGCAGGGCCGGGAAGTCTTGGCGAAGGCCGGGTTCACTTCAGCCTTGTTATTCTGGTCACGCATGATCTTGACCGACTTGCCTCCGTGCATGACGCTGGCATCCATCATCTTCGGCGTAATACCGACCGGCTTATCGGCAATCGCGCTGCCGACCCAAATCAGACCGCTCGCCAGCACAACAGTTTTTAATAGTTTAGATTTCATTTTATCCCTCCTCGGGAATCTTCGAGTGTTAAACAAATATGACTCCAACCCTAGTCGCAATCGGGCTCTTCTTCCCCTTCTTCTTCCTCATTCTCATTCTCGTCACCTTCCTGATCTCCTTCACCGCCGGCAACAACCGTAAAGCAATAGCGCCCTGATTCATTGGCCGACTCGAAACTATCCAGAGGCGACCAGGCCATTGCAGTAGAGAAAATAATCGTCTGGAAGGTGACAAAAAACACCAGTAACAGCTGTTTCATTTTGATGTCGCTCCATTCGAATCTTTGGTTGTGGTAGATAATCAAAAAACCTCGCAATAACCTATACCTATCATTGGGTATGGATAGCAAAAGACCTATCACTATAGTGTGCATTAAGGAATGTAATGGGTAGAATTGATGCGCTCAATCATAAGTACTACGATAATTACTCTCGGCATGGCGTTGTCGTTTTCGAGCAATGCCTGGAACTTGCCGGTTGGAGAATTCAGCTTTGAGCCTGTCGCGGACAAGGTCTATGTCATGCATGGACCGCTGGCTCAACCCAATCCAGATAACCGGGGGTTTATGAACAATCCGGCCGTGATCGAAGGCAAAACCGGACTGATATTGATCGATCCGGGAAGCTCGTTGCAGATTGGCGGAGAAATCCTGAAGGAAGTCGCCAGAATATCGAGCAAGCCGGTGCTGGCAGTTTTCAATTCGCATATTCACGGCGATCACTGGTTAGGTAATCAGGCGGTAAAACAGGCCTACCCACAGGTAGACATTTATGCCCATGCCAATACGATAAAACAATCCCTTTCCAGCGAAGGCGCCACCTGGTTAAGCCTGATGTTGAG
>JAAESG010000682.1 GCA_024229615.1 Gammaproteobacteria bacterium
CCAGGTTGGCACCGTGGGGGTCGCGCAATGCCGCTACTAGAAAACCCGGCTGTCTGCCCCTGGAATTTTTCAACTCGCCGCCCATGGGCACACCTTTTTCATAGCCTTTAAAGGCCGGTGCACGGCTGCGCAAATCATCGTCATTGTATTCCCAGCCGCCGAAGAAACGCACCGGGATACGGGGGCCTGTGGTCGCATAGGTTTCCTTGCGTTTCATTGCATCGAAGATAGCCTTGCGCGTGTTCTCGGCCGCCCATACGCCCTGGTAGCCGGAGGCCACCAACATATCGCCTGAAATTTCACCCAGGTCTGATTTGACGAAAGGGTGCTCTATCCGCGTCGCGGATGGCTCAACGGTGGGGGATTTGCCGAAATAATTTTCCTCTTCGACCGCCGCCAGGGAGGTGTGGGCGTCTGTTGCCCCGACCATGCCGAACTTGTAGGGATTGATCCCGAGCTCCTGTTCAAGGGTGAAACCCCGTTTCAACGCTTCGCGGGCATATTCGCCTTTCAGCATTTCGGGCTTCTTCAGTTGCGTGAGGTCGAGATTGCCCACGTCCCAGGTGCCGTAGTCCGCGAACTCATCGTTGGGTGACAGGACCGAATGCGTCTCGCCGTCGCCTTTGATCTGGGTCACTTCGTAGAGTGGTTCCCACTTCGCGCGCAGGCTTACGTAGTTTTTATCGACCGTGCCGCCGGCATAGGTCTTCTCGAGCGGAAACATCCAGCCATTGGAAAGATTGCCGTTATGGGCGATCGCCAGGGCCTGGCCATTGGTTTTGGTTTCGTAATCTTCCAGCCACTGGTACAGATCCAGTGGGTCCGTCGAGCCTACTGGCGCTTGCGTGGTCAGGGGAATTACCTGGCGCGCCCGGTCGCCATTATCGCGCAGGATCACGTTGCGGTGCAGGTTGAAACCCTTGGGCACTGAGGTCCACTCGAAACCGATCAGGGCTGTAAACCTGCCCGGATCGTTGAATTCTTCGGCGGCATCGATGATTTCGTCCCAGAGATTGTTGTAGATGGCAGAGCCAGGCGAGTAATCATTCAGAAATTGCTCGGGAATTTTCATCTGCGCGAAATGGGTGATCAGGTCGAACGTCGCCTTGCCCGCGGCCTCGCCACCCTTGGCAAAACCTTCAGCCCATTCCTTGCCCTTGGGATTGGCCATAACGTTGGGCGCCCCTCTCTGAACATCGGCCGCAAAACCCATCATATCGGAATGATCCGTGATCACCAGCCAGTCGAGCGGACGGCCAAGCTTGACCGGTAGACCGGTTGAGGATTTGATTTCTTCGCCCCGCGCCAGGCGGTAGGCGTCTTCGTGTCCCAGGATGTTGCCGAACAGGCCGGCATCGAGCGACAGGCTGGTATGCAGGTGGGTGTCACCCCAGTAGACATTGCTCGGAAATGAGCGTTGGGCATAGGGTGAATAAGTCTTGCCGGGATACAGCTTGCTCATCGTTTTCGGATCCGGAGTGCCAGCGTCCGACGCATATATGACCGGCGACGCCAGGGTCAGGCATAATATTAAAAACAAGCTCTTTGATTTCAGATTCAAAGTCATCTTCATCTCCTTTTACACAAAGTTTAAACGCTTTCTCATCACTCTAGAAAGCAAGCAATATTACGCCCCAATACAGGCAAAATAAATGACGTCTTTTTACAGCTGATCCTTGAACGGCCAGCCCCCTATCAATCAAGTCTCGGATTAGTGAATACTTGGATATGGATTTATCCTGGCTCGATGTTTTTTTCCGGTTTCGCCGACAATCATGTTAAAACAGGAAATAACAGTTTTCCGGTCATTTCGCGCCAACGCACGTCAATTCATTGCTGCAGGCGAAACTCGCGCGGACTCATACCGCCTATACGACGAAATGCGCGCGCGAAATTCGATGCATCGTCATAACCGACTGCCAGCGCGACATCCATGATTTTCAGGTCGGGATCTCTGAGCAACCGGGCCGCCCGGTCGAACCGAATACGATCGACCAACTCGGAATAAGTGGTCTGGAATTGATGTAAACGCCGCTGCAGGCTGCGTACACTGATACCGGCGATTTCCGCAGCCAGATCGATGGATGGATTTCCGCAGACGAGATAAGGTGACAGGGCCTGAATCAGTAACTCGACTAGCCCGTCGCCATTCACGCCCAGGCTTCGGCCGGAACGCAGGCCCGTTTCTACGTCTGAGGTAAATCCACCGAACCCCGTGACCGGTGTTGCGAGCAAACGAGCCGGAACCAGGATGGATGTTATCGGCTGCCCGATCAAAACCCGGGTATCACCCAGCCGATCCTGGGCTCCGGGATGAAGTTTAATGGAAGATTGAAGGCAGATTTCCGGCGGTAGCCAGTCAGGCCCCATCGCGCCGCGACAAATCTCTATGACCGCCTTTATCGCCGGCCACTCCGAGATACGGCTGTCCCCTCCTGGCGGGCAATACTGGTGGATACATAAGCGCATCATTTCACCCTCGGGCTGCAGGCTGCAGCGCAGGCTATTGTTTTCAAGGCTTGCGAAACGGATGAAGCATTCAAGTCGCGCCCTGACAGTTGGGGCAAGACACAATGCATTTCGCATGATCGGGTCAAAGTCATCGATCATGACTCCCCATCCTGCCTCGAAGCCAAGATCATCAACTCC
The DNA here is from genome assembly GCA_024229615.1 of Gammaproteobacteria bacterium. Lineage (GTDB taxonomy): Bacteria > Pseudomonadota > Gammaproteobacteria. Next base: position 2,650 of record JAAESG010000682.1, read on the forward strand.
CTCTGCCCTGACACAATTCATCAGGAAACGAAAGGCAAGATCCAGACTGACATATTCATCCGGCATTTCCTCGATCAGGGTCGGCAGCCTGGCCCGGGCAAGCTCACGGTCGACGGGAGTCCCAATCCCGCGCAGCCAGTTGGCGAACTGGATCAAATACTCAGCCCGCACCATGGCAACTACATTCCCCGCCTGCTGTTCTTCGGTCATTCATGCCACCAGTATTTAGTTGCGGACATGATACCCGATAATGCCCATTAATCGCACAACTCTGCGATAGCTGCCGATTGCTCCGTGGCAATCGGTATTGTGTGGCTGAAAAACGTTTCAGATATGCCGTCTATTGATACCGGCGGCTGGGATGGCTCCGTCGCCAAACTCCCTCATCAGATTTGTCCCGTCAATCCACTGTAAATTTTTCAATTAAGGTGAATTAAGGTGACAGTCACCTTAATTCACCTTAATTTTCAGATACCACCACCATCAAAATTAACCTCTAACGAGTATTAGGGTGACTGCCACCTTAATTCTCTCGAGGTTTCAAGCACACGCGCGTAGTAGCTAATAAAGGGGTCCAGAAAGGGGTCGGTGACAAATGACTTTCATTCCCGTTTGCCACCGCCCCATTTTTTGGGAAAGTGTTATATTGTGAGCGGATTTAAACCGATACTGGAGCCAGAGCCGAAATGATTCGATACATTAACTGCGTCCGGCGGCGCCAGGATATATCCGTCGAAGCCTTCAGGCGCCACTGGAACAGCCCGGAATTCGAGGCCCTGCTAGAGCGAGCGATCGATATCATGAAAGCGGAAAGATTTGCGAAAAACCTGGCGTTGGAGGTCAGTGCGACCCGGGTCGTCCGGGACGACAGGGGAACCGGCGAACCTTTCGACGGCACACTCGAGTTTTGGTGGCGCGACGCGCATGACCTGATGGAAAAGTACGAGTCGCCGGAAGCGCAGAAAATCCGCGAGGAAATGCAGGATTATCAGGAGCGGTTCGTCGACATCGGGGGCTGCCGGGCGTTTTTTACCGAGTACGAAGCAAAGGATCAATCGCGATAAAAATAATCCACTCGAAGTCAATTCACACCGTCGTAATCATGGAAATTATAGTGACATTTAAAGTGACAGCTACCCTAATTCATAATTCAAAACTTAATATACTTGAGATAAGATAACTGTCACCATAATTAACGTCACCATAATTAACGTCACCATAATAAACGGGGAAACGAATAACATGATTTTAATAAAAGCAAAAAAGCCCGGCTTCGGGATTTTCCTTCGCTACGCGCTGCTGCCCTTTATTGTTATGCCGACCGTTGTCGCCGCCGAAGATCTGATGTTCACTCCTTACCTGGGTTACCGGGTAGGA
>JAAESG010000683.1 GCA_024229615.1 Gammaproteobacteria bacterium
ATATCTAAGGAAGCTCTGAACAATTCATCCTGAATTGTCAGAGCACGGAGAAACAAAAAGTGTGATTTTTGTTTCTCCTTCATTTTCAACGACTTAGCAGCCATTGAAAATGGCGGTGCGTCCCTGCACCGCGGAAACTCTAATAAATCAGAGTTTCCCTAAATCATAAACCCTGTAATCAGTACAGGCTCAAGCATTATTTCTGTAAATATATAGACTCAAAAAAAACCCCGCCGAAGCGGGGGAAATCAAGAGGTTGAGGTATAAGCGGCCCGGCCGGGCCGCTCGAGAAGATTTAACGTTGTGCAATGAGTCGGTCCATGCGTTCCAGATCGTTGATCACACCCCAGGTGCCACCCGCCTGGTAAACGCGCTTTTCCCAAAGGTTGAGACGCTTCAGGTAGTCGCGCGGATCGATGTTATCGCTACGTAACTTGGTGACGTTGAGTGCAACCACATGGATTTCCGGCAGTGAGATCGGGAAGTCACGGATGTGGCCTTTCTGCAGGTCTTCTTCGAGATCGGAAAAGATCAGCACGTATTTCTCGCCGGCACCGGTTTCTTCCAGGTATTCACTCGCCTGCAACATGCCGCCGGTAATATCGGTGTGTCGGCTGCCACGCTTGGTGTTGTCGACAAATTCGTCGATCTTGTCCTTGAACATGCGCTTTTGTTGATTGGCGGTACTCGGCCGATCGTCGAAGGTTACGCGTGCGATGATGTCTTTCTCACTAAAGCTGCCGCTGTCGATACGTGCGATCGCGATCGAATCACCACTGTCCAGGGTCGCCAGCAGGTAGTTCATGATCTTCTGTGCCTTGTCCATCTCGGCGGTATAGGTGCCGGAAGTATCGAGCAGCAGGTAAACCGCGCGTGCCTTGGACCGGGGTTCACTACAGGCCGTGAGGCCGAGCACCAGCAAGCTTGCCAGGATTAGTTTTCTCATGACTGTTCCTCCATGTAGAGATCTCTTACTTCATCTGCGCTAGCGGGCTTTTGCTTACGCTTGATGCTGCTGGTGATCAGGCGTTCGATACCCAGTGGCAGCATGATGAACAGGTCATACAGGCTCACCAGCATATTGCTGAACTGGCGTGCGGTGCCACCGACCAGGCGTGCCACGAAGGCAACCGAGTGAATCAGGGTCAACGCGATCATGCCGAGCACAGTGCGCATGGAATGTATGAATGATTCCAACGGTATCGCGACGAACGCGAGCGCGAATGGCAGAATGAAACCCATGATCATTTGTCCGAGTGACGGGATCCAGCGGAATTCCGCCTCGGCGACGACACCGGTGCCGGCCAGTGACTGGGTCAATGCTTCGCGGTCTAGCGCGAGTAGATCGCGCATGTATGCCAGCGATGCCTCGACGGTTGCCAGAATGGCTAATATGCTGAAGGTTATCACCACCATGCGCTTGCGCATCGAATCGTCCATCGAGCCGATAATTGGGAAAAGGTGGGTAATGCGCAGCGATTCCATGAGGAACAATCCCATCGCAATTTCAACCATGATGATGACCAGTGCGGCGATATCCGATGTACGCATCGGACCGATATAACTGGTACCACCGACCATTTCCGACATCGGCATCGCGATCAACTGGAAGTTGATCAGGCCACCGAATACGGCGATCACCAATACCAGCGTGGAAATAAAAAACTGGGTCAGCGATGACGAAGACAGGGTGCGAGCTACTGTGTCTTCTTTGTTGCGAATCGATTCGTATGATTTCATCTGCCTGTCAATTTCGATCGAGCGCTCTTCGAGGCCGTCGATAGTTTCCTTGACGCGTGTAAGGGACTGTCCCAGATTGCGCCATTGTGGTTGCATCGCACCGAGCAGCTTATGCCGTCCCAGGGTCGATTTACGATAGGCTTTCTGGGTTTCCTGGTGCGCACTCTCGAGGGTCTTGCCGATGTTGTCGAGGATGCTACAGACGGTGGCGTCACCGGTACGCGGGATGCTCGCGATCGAATCTACCGCATCGAGCCAGGCGGGCGGTAGCGGCGGTGCGTCGGTTGCGGCCTGGTAGTCAACTTCAATCCTGTCGATAGTGTCCGAGATTTGGCGATGTAGCGCCGGGTATGCACTCAAGTCCCGGGTCACGACTGCGTTGACGCGGTGGAATTCGCGTTCGATCGCACGTTCGCAGGCGTCTTGTCCGAGTGCCAGCACAACCTCTTTGTTGCGTCGCTGCAAATTCGATTCAAGATGGCGCAGTGATGTCGAGAACAGTCGGCAGGCAACATAAATCGCTCTGCCGGTGGAGCGGATAAGGGCGTGCGCCGGGTTGCGGGCCAGATAAGCGACGAACACCAGGATCGCGAGCCAGATGGTCGCGGATATTCCCGCTTGATTCGACCAGACGGTCAGAATTTCGTTAAACATTGGTTTTTCCTCGTTTCTCTTGAAGTTGCAGTGAATTTAGGAGGCGGCTGTGAAAAATCGGTGAAAAACGCCCAAAAAAAGCTATAAATTCCTGCAAAGTGTTGTTTTGTTTCGAAATACTTCACATTCCGGGGTGGCCATCTGCAGTCCGGTTAGCGCCGATTTACTTAATGTCTATGTCTAAAATGCTAGTTTGGATGCTTTAATGGCGACGATTTTCTGGGTTGAGGATCAATCGCACTGGATCAGGAAGCTTTCCTCTGTACTCGAAAATGAGGACTTTGACGGTAAGCCGAATTCACTTGCGGTTTATAATTTTGCCGAGGCCGCACGGCAAAAAATTGCTTTGTCCGACAAGGATTCCGCACCCGATGTGGCGCTGCTCGATGCACGTATGAATGGCAACGATCAGGCCGGTTTTTCGGTGTCCAATGCATTGCGCAAGAAATGGCCAAAGGTGCCCATTATTTACCTGTCCGAACACAGCGGTACCGAAATTGAACGCGATGCCCTGGAGCAATTCGCCGCGACCGATTTCATCGCCAAGCATCAGCACAATGTCGAGCAAGTGCTGTGTTGGCGAATAAAGGCAGTGCTACGCCAGGTCTCGCTCGACTCCGATCTATCCGCTACCATCAACGTGGTCAGCAGTGGTGAGTTGACCATCGACTTGAACAGCTGGAATGTCTACTGGAAGGGACAACGCCTGATGAATCCGAGTAACGCGAGGCGTCCGTTGGCACCGATGCCACGCAAACTGTTACGCGAATTAGTTGAATCATCGCCACGACCATTAACTGCCGCGCAAATCGCCGATCGGTTGAAC
>JAAESG010000684.1 GCA_024229615.1 Gammaproteobacteria bacterium
ACGACAATGCCGCGTGCAGCAAGTAACTCTTCGATGTCACGAAAGCTCAGCGTAAATCGGAAATACAGCCACACGGCGTGGCTGATGATTTCGGCGGGATAGCGATGCCCTGCATAGGGATTGGTCGATGTGTTCATCCACTCATTATACCTCATACATCGCTGCCACGGTTAACTTGACAATGCCCTGTCAACTTAATGGCTGATGGTCCTAGAAATTGATAATCGATAGTTATAACCTATGTTAGGCCGCGTTTTGGACGCACGTCACCTCTCGCCATAGAGCAAACGCCCGATCGCGAAACAGTCGATAATGCGCTGCTTTCATGTGGTGACGACCAAGGCGAAAGAGATTGTTGATTGGACCGTGGGCTGAGAGAAACCGTTGCGCTTGTCCCGCTGATTTAAATCGCCGCATCTGGCGTTCCTGCTGGCGGGTCGGTTGGTGGGAGTTCTCGGCCCGATTGTTCTGCCACTTATCATTGTCATGTATCACATCGGGCAACACTTCTTTGCGTGCGGCGCCATAACTCCGCAATTTATCGGTAACGATTCGGCGTGGTGCGTAACGCAAGCCCTTTAATAGCTTACGAAAGAAGCGCTTAGCCGCGCGTTTGTCACGGTATTTTTGCACGAGAATATCCAGTACGTCACCATCCTGATCCACGGCCCGCCAGAGATAATGGCGTTCGCCATTGATGGTGATAAACACCCCATCAAGAAACCACGTATCACCTGGACGCCCTTGTCGACGCCGAATCTCGTTAGCAAAAGACTGACCGAACTTGAGACACCACTGCCTCACAGCTTCATAGGTGACGACAATGCCGCGTGCAGCAAGTAATTCTTCGATGTCACGGAAACTCAGGGCGAAGCGAAAATACAGCCAGACGGCGTGACTGATGATTTCGGCGGGATAGCGATGGCCGGAGTAAGGATTTTTCGATGCGTTCATCAATCTATTATGCCATATGCATCGTTGCCATGCGTAACTTGGCGATACCCTCTGGGTGGCGCCCGGACCCCGGGGGGCTAAATAAAGCTGCGGATCAGCTTCGACAACTCCGGGGTACGCAGGTAGCCGTACGATTTATGCGAGTTGCGCTTACCTTCGCTGCCAACGTAGCCGTTAAGCACCAGTTCGTCCTGAACCTTGACACCACGGTCGTTGGCCTCGTAGTCGCCGGCCAGACTAGGATCCG
>JAAESG010000685.1 GCA_024229615.1 Gammaproteobacteria bacterium
CACGTACCTACTAATGGCGGCCTCGTCAACCCGGTCGAGGAAATCGGTGCGGTCGCGAAGACGCATGATATTTTATACCTGGTCGATGCTTGTCAGTCGGCCGGGCAGATTCCGCTCGATGTCAACGCGATTCAATGCGATGTGTTGAGTGCAACGGGACGCAAGTATTTACGCGGCCCCCGTGGCGTCGGTTTCCTGTTTGTCAGCAAGCGGGTTCTTGATTCTTTGCATCCGCCAATGATCGACCTGTTTTCCGCGCAATGGATCGATGCCGATCGTTACGAATTGCGCCAGGACGCGAAAAGATTTGAAAACTGGGAAAGTAACTATGCGGCCAAACTGGGTCTCGGCTGCGCCATCGAATACGCATTAACCATCGGTATCGACAATATTCGGCAGGAGGTTTTGCGCCTGGCTGAATTATTGAGACAAATGCTGAACGAAATTCCCGCAGTGAGCCTGCACGACATCGGCAAGAACAAATGTGGCATCGTGACCTTTTCAGTGACCGGGGTCGACGCGGCAGAGGTAGAGGCCGGGTTGAGAGCAAGCCGGATAAATGTTAGCGTCAGCTCCCCATTCAGTACTCTGATCGATGCCAGGCGTCGACATCTGCCAGACCTGGTGCGTAGCTCGGTGCATTACTATAACCAGGAAGCTGAACTGGAAGCGCTGGTTGCCCGTGTCAAGGAAATGTCGAGTTAGATATCGGCCACGACCTGTGCAAGCATTGCACGTACCTGTCCCGCGACCGCGTGAAGGTCTTCGTTGTCGATGGCCTGCATCGACGCCACCGGATCGATAGCGCTCACCTCAACACCGCCCTCGACACGGCGCAAAATCACATTGCAAGGTAGCATCGCGCCGATTTTAGGCTCCATACCGATGGCCTGGTGCGCCATCGTCGGATTGCAGGCGCCGAGGATGCGATAAGGCTCCATGTCGACGCCGATTTTTTTCTTCATTGTCGCTTTGACGTCGATTTCGGTAAGCACGCCGAAACCATGTGCGCCCAGTGCGATACGGGTTCTGGCATCGATATCTTCGAAATCCGCGCCTTCAATCAGGCAATCTATGGTGTAGTTCACGTTTAAAGTTCCGGAAAAGTGGTTTGATAGTGATTATATGGTATTTCACTGGCTGAAAAAAAGTGACTGAAATCAATCGATCTGCGAATATTGCGTTGGTGCACTCACAGCGTGCCGTTTTGGAAAATGATTGCATTCCCCACCGACATTTGTACGCTTGACTGAGTTTGATCTGGGTTGCCTCATCGACGATAGCCAGAGTAGAAAATAAACAGGTACAGAACGCTATATTCCGGAGGTTTATCAATTTCCGGTTTATAGGTTTGGCAATCAATATTGATCTGAATCAATACCCTTGATTTGGAAGGGCGTAGAAAATGAATTGATCCGCTCTAAGCAGAGACGAACGATGGAACAAAAAACTATTACGACAGAAAACGATTGTCCGTTACAAAAGGACGGAGATGACACTCATCTTGAATTCGATAGCGTCGATCGGGTGCTAGAACCGGTACCGCAGGAACACGGTCGGCGTGATGATGCGGATGATACCAATCTCGATTATACAAGCGTCGGCGACGATGACCGGCACAGCCTTGCTTATTTCAACTACGGATCGAAACATTCAGGTTGTGGAAAAAAGCCTTGAGCGGTAAAGAAGTGGCAGGTTTAAAAACTAAGTTTACTATTCCTTATCTAAAGGACTATTTCACAGACAAATGACTTCTCGGGGCGCAGGGACGTGCCGCTATTTTTCGATCGCGCAAGTGATTCAAAAATGAAGAAAAACGTAAAATCGTTTTTTTGCGTTTTTCGTGCTCTGCTAAGCTAGCCCGCATTTCTCACCAGCTTTCGTCGCAGTAGAAGGGCGGTGAGAAGTGCGGGCTAGCGAATAAACTTTCGCCACTATACTGGCGCTTGGTTACCGACGACGAGGTCATCGGCCCGACCAGCAATGACTACCGGGTGGCGCCTGGCGCGCTGCGCCAGGCAGTTAGCGGGCTCGAGACCTTGCTCTACGAGGAATCGATCGAAACCGGTGAAGACGACGGCGAACGCGTCGCCAGCGCGCGCATCGTCGCGAGAAAAATGAATACAGTCGGCGTCAGCCGACAAATGGATCAAAAATACCCGTCGGTCAGGGTCAGCATGAAATTTTCGAGATCGGTGGAATCCTGCACCGACAGGCCCAGGGGCTGGAATAGTCCGGGCCTGAGCTCTTCAGCGATATTGGCATTGACTTCGGGGGAAATATTACCATCACTGAAAAGATCGTAGTGGGTAATCACTTCATTCAATGTCTCATGTGCGCCGTTATGCATGTAGGGCGCGGTCAGCTCGACGTTACGCAGCGTCGGCGTTCTGAATTTGCCCTGTTCCGCGGCTTTTTCGGCAAGGGGCACATTGGCATTGCCGGCAAGTCCCTCATCGATGAAGGTGGGATCATTGCCAAAGAGTGGATCATAAATTGGATTGTCCGGGTTTGCCGGAGTGCCGATGTTGAAGTAGTTGAAATCGGTGAACAGCGAGCCGGAGGCATCCGGCGAATTAACCGTATGGCAGTTGCCGCACTTGGCGACCGTGCCGGTGAACAGATCGAAACCTCGCTGTTCCGAAGCGTTAAAGCTGACTCCGGGCCGGCCGGCCATGATGGCATCGAATTTCGAAGTGAAGGGGTTCATTTCGCTGGAAGTTTCGAACGCCGCGATGGCGTCCGCGATGTTGTCGTAGGCCTGGTCGACATCGGTGAACGCGTTGGCGCCGAAGACTTCTTTGAAGTCATCCGCATAACTGGAATTCTGAACCTTGCTAACCACGTCAGCCTTGTCGACGTTATTCATTTCCACCGGGTTCAAAAACGGATCCTTCGCCTGCTCGGCCAGGGTGCTGCGGCGCCCGTCGAGAAACTGGCCACCCTGGTAATTCGAGTCCGTGAGGTCTACCGTGGTCGTGGTGAGTTTGACGAAGGGCGGTATCAATGAAGCGTAGGCCGCGGTCGGCGCGTTGCGGTTGCCGAACTGCCCCGACACCGAACCTTCCGACACCGGCGCAGCCGCGGTGACGTCCGGGGCCGAGTCGGCGAAACCTAAAAGCGGGTCATGGCAACTGCCGCAGGACTGGTTGGCGTTGCTGGACAGGTCTTCGTCGAAAAAAATTTTCCTGCCAAGCGCCCGGGTTTTACTGGCAAGGGATTGGTTGTTGTTGGCGCCTCCCGATCCGCCACCACCGCCACCACCACCGCAGGCGCTAAGGGACAGAAGCGATATCAGGAGGGCAACGATGAACGGATTTTTGAGGGGCATGTATACACCTAAATTGTGAATATTCAGTTATTTTAGTCCCGAATGAAACCCTGACGCTGCCGCGAGGAGGTTGATTCGGGTTGCATTGATCCAGATCAGGCTATGCTTCATTGCAGGTATTATTAGTGCGGATTGATATCCTGATTTCCGCTACGCCTGGTCTGTCCTTTCCGGTGTTCAAAATTGAACCGCCTCTAGTGCTGCATCTTCGACATGATGGTGTAGATCGCACGATCGAAAACCGATGAGGATTCGATTAACTTGACACCCCCGGTTCTCAGTTCGATTATGAGGCTGTTGATCGTCATGTTTCGAACCTTGTGTCCCTGACGATTAACGAATACGAAATTACCGGTTACGTTGCTCTTCCACGACAAACGCGCCACCAGCGTCTTTGAGCCTGACTCGGTGAATTCTACCCAACTGCCAATTTGTAGCGCCCGGGCCTGTTCGAGGAAATATTCTCCTTCGTCGACCAGTTCCAGGATATCATCCTCGTCCGAGGCGAGTACGATCTCTTCGTCGACCGTTATTTGCCCGTCTTTTACGCCGGCAGTAAATTGATTCAGATTTTCAATGACGTTATCGGTTGGTGTCGCAGAGATGACGGTGATGGACTCATCGTCGCCGTCGAGCTCGATCACCTCGATTTCGCCAGTGTCATTTTCGCTGAATTCGAAATCGGGACTATCGTTAACGTCGATACCCGCTGCGTTGGCCAGAGCGGCGGCGCCAGCATCTTCCGGCCAGACGGTTTGATCATCGACACGGGTAACAATATTTTTTGAGGTTTGTTTGACGATCTTGGCATGTTCCTGGGCCAGCATTTCGAATATCCGGTTCTGTACCTCCGCTTTGATTTTGACCAGTTCCATGCCCTGGGAAAGGGCACGCAAAAGGGCCGGAATTGTTTTGATGATTTTGAGGCGTTCCGCTTCGCTGAACTTAGGAATTAGTGTCCACACGAAGGTGGTCGAAATGCGTTTCAGGTTTTTCCAGTGATTCGAAGATTCGCCCAGCGCCAGATAGGCATTGAACAGAACCGAACTCCAGGTAGTTTCGAGGAAGTCGGCCACTTCAAAACTCACTTCGCGATTTTTAATCAGTTTGGTGATCAGGGATGCCGCGGCTTCCTGGGCTTGCTCGATCTGTTCATCTTTTTGCTTTTCCTGCTGCTGCAGCGCCTGTTCCGCTTTTTCGATCCCTTCACTTTCCTCGCTGAGAAAGTTTTTGAAATTGATGAATGCTTCCTCGAACACACCGATATCCTGATCGAATTCGTTGATCAGGAAATTCACGATTTCCTCGATCTTTTCGATTAAGGGTTGTTCGTCACTGTGATTATCGCTCCAGCCGAGCGATGCACGGGAGATGCTGTCGAGCAGTTTTCGCGCAGGATGTTTCTTCTGGTTGAAAAACTCTTTGTCGATAATGGCGACCTTGAGCATCGGTATCTGCAGTCGACCGATCAGTACCTTTATCGGTGCTGGCAGGGCTTCGTCATCAAAAAAGAAATCGAACAGCATCGACACAACATCGATGGTCTGGCTGTCGGCGGCGTTAACCTGGCCCTGGTTTTGTTGCATGAATGTAGACAGTTGCTGATGTGTCTCGGTCCTGAAATTTTGTGGATCGATTGCGGTTAACGGTTGAGTCGGAATACTCGCGCTTTGCAAATTCGTTAGTGCGGCAACAAAGTCGCCACCCGCGACACCGCCACCTGCGACACCGCCACCCGCGACACCGCCGCCCGCGACACCGCCGCCCGCGATACCGCCGCCCGCGACACCGCCGCCCGCGACACCGCCGCCCGCGACACCGCCGCCCGCGACACCACCGCCCGCGATACCACCGCCCGCGATACCACCGCCCGCGACACCGCCGCCTGCGACACCACCGCCCGCGATACCACCACCGGGTGCAGATGCGGCTGCCTGTTGCAATGCCGAAAATAAATTGCCGTCACCGGCAGCTCCCGCGATCATGCCGGCACTTGCCGCGGCACCCAGTGCCATCGCCAGCGGCGAGTTTGCTGCCGTACTGTCGGTGTTTTGCTTGATACGATTGGCCATGTATCGCGTGGTTTGCTTCATGCGTTCCTGGTCGGCCTTGAACCCTGGTAGCACCCCTTTTTTGACAAATAACTCGTTCAACTCCTTGTAGAAATGACCAAGATTGTTGAGGACATATCGTTCGAAAAGCTTGTAGAAGATCAGTTTTACCTGAATGTCGGTTTCGAGTAGATCGGAGGCCTTGTGAAAACTGTCGCAGATTGCCTTGGGGTCGAGTGGGTTTTCATCTTCGCTGAATTCCTTGCGTCGCAGGACCAGCTTGAGCCGCTCGGTTACCGCGAATAGTTCGTCTTCGAAGTGAGGACGGGCCTTGGCGATCATGTTGTCGATGGCGATCGTGTCCTCCAGATCATCGAGTTCGATCAGAGTCAGCTCTTCGTCGTCGTCCCTTTCATCGCGGACAGATTTTCCTCTGAGAAAGCTGTCGAAGCATTGCTGCATTTCGTAGTCGAAATGTTGCTTCAGGCCATCGCGCTTGAGTCGGATCTCGCGCATTGCTTCGAAATACATGTTGCGTTCGCGATCGTTGTCTACCTTGTCCGAGAGCTCAAACAGGGAATCATCGACACTTTCCAGTAACACGCGAATCAGATCGCTGAGTCCTTCCAGGGCAAAACGCTTAACCGAGTTATACACCGGGTTTTTACCACCCTTGGAGCTAACCACTTCGAGTTTGGTTGCCAACATGAGTTACCTATCATTCCCTGTCATATTCACCCCGAATCTGGTTGGTAGCTTTTGCCCGGAGTGAAAAATGATGTCAAAAGCTAATAAAGTGATAGTGTGACGCGATTCACACGTTACATTAAGCATAGTCGTTTTTAGGCGCGTCATATGACCTTTCGTAGTCAAAAAAGGACCGTTCGTCGGTACCGTCAGGGATATTTTGAGCAGTAAAGCTTTTAAACGAAAGCTTTACTGTGGGGGTTCAATGCGGAAAATAGCGCAAGTCGATTAAACAGTGTATTCATGAAGCTTTTCTTGGTTATTTTCTCGGTCGTGTTGATGGTTTGGGTTTCGCTTGCGAGCGCTCAAAAACCACAGCGTATTGTCTCGATTGGTCTTTGTACCGATCAGTTGCTGTTGATGCTCGCCGAGCGTGAACAAATTGCGTCACTTTCGCTTTGGGCTGTGGATCGAAACATGTCATACCTGATCGATTCAGTTGGAAATTTGCCGCTCAATGACTCCTCGGTCGAAGACGTCATCCGCTACCAGCCCGATCTGGTAGTGGCGAGTCAGTTTGCGGCCTGGGATACGGCCCGGTTTCTACGACAGTTAGGTTACCAGGTGAAACAGATTCCGCCGGCGAAATCGATAGCGGATATTTACGGCATGCTAAGGCAGTTCGGTGAGTGGACGGGTAACCCGCAGCGCGCTGAAGATGTCATTGAGCAAATGCAGCGCGAACTCGCAGAGATTCGCCAACGTTATATCGAGCGCAAGCAAAAAACGGTCATCGTGTATAGTCCTAACGGTTTTACGATCGGCGCCAACACCCTGGAAAACGATATGTTTGTGCATGCAGGCTACCGCAACCTGGCTGCGGAGATGGGAATCGACGGCTTCATGCCAATTGCGCTCGAATCACTGGTTGCCGCCGATCCCGATGTGTTGCAGATCGATCGTAGCCTGTCGCGCCCGGAATCTCTCGCCACGGCCTATGTTGGCCACCCGGTGCTGGATAAGCTGTTAAAGCGCCGTGAATTCCTCGACATACCGACGCGTCTACGTATCTGTGCGGGACCGATGATCGTCGAGGCGATTGATAACATGGCGCAACGCCGGTGAACATCAAGGCTATCGAATCCCCGGTTCTGTATAGCGTATTGTTGCTGCTATTTCTGTTCGTGCTGGCCTCGGCGCTAACTGTTGGCCCCGTTGATATAGACCTCGCAAAGGCCTTGCGGGACTGGATCGACGGTCAGATTTCGATCGAATCGCTGATTCTGTTCGATATACGCCTGCCACGCGCATTACTGGCGATGCTGATTGGTGCCACCCTGGGTGTAGCCGGTGCGGCGTTGCAGGGCTTGTTGCGTAATCCGTTGGCTGAGCCCGGCATCATCGGTATTTCCAACGGTGCTGCACTCGGTGCGGTCATCGTGTTTTACTACGGCCTGGCTGGGGTCGGCTGGTTCCTGTTACCGCTGGGTGGATTGATCGGCGCGCTAGTGGCGGTTTCGATCATCTTTTTACTGGTCGGCCAGAATCGCTCCATCATCACGCTGATTCTGGCGGGAGTTGCGATCAATGCCGTGGGTGGCGCCTGCATTGCGCTTGCCCTCAACTTTGCCGAAAGCCCCTATGCGATGCAGGAAATCGTTTTCTGGTTACTCGGCTCGGTTGCCAACCGTAGCGTCAACGATCTTTATATCGCGTTGCCATTCATGTTGGTGGGCTGGGGCATGGTGCTGTATTGCGGCCGTTTCCTGAACGCATTAACGCTTGGTGAGGAAACGGCGAAGTCGATGGGATTCGACGTGCGTCGAATGCGCCTGGTTTTGATTCTTGGTGTGACCGCCTGTGTCGGTGCCGCCGTGTCGGTAGCTGGCAACATCGGCTTTATCGGACTCGTGGTTCCACACCTGATGCGGCCCTTTGTCGCCTATGAGCCCCGGCGCCTGCTGCTGGCGAGTGGTGTTACGGGCGCAATTTTGTTGCTGATCGCGGATGTTGCGGTGCAATTGCTTTCCGCTAACGGTGAGATGAAGTTGGGCGTCATCACGTCGCTGGTAGGTGCGCCGTTCTTTCTGTTCCTGATTTTGAAATCGAGGAACACCTTGCAATGAGCCTGCTCAGTGGTCAGGGAATCGATTACAGCATCGAGACAATACGGATTCTCGAAGCAATCGATATCGAGGTTGAATGCGGTGAAATGGTCGGGCTGATCGGGCCGAACGGCGCCGGTAAAAGCAGCCTGCTCAGGCTGTTGACCGGCGTCGAGGCCTGTACGCGTGGGGACATCCAGTTCGACGGCCAGCGCCTGGCCGATTTGGCTGCAGTGTCGCGTGCGCAGCGTATGGGTTATCTGGTGCAGGGTGCGATGGCCCACTGGCCATTCAGCGTGGAGAAGGTCGTCGAGCTGGGGCGCATTCCCTATCAGAAGTGGTGGCAGCAAGCGTCGTCTGAGGATTTGCAAAAAGTCGAGGCGGCGATGGCCAGGACCGAGACCCTGGCTTATCGCAATCGCATTGTCACGACCTTGTCCGGGGGCGAACAGACACTGGTCATGCTGGCGCGGATTTTTGCCACCGATCCCGATTTAATCTTTGCCGACGAGCCGGTTGCGGCATTGGACCCATATCACCAATTGCATGTCATGGAAATTATCAGGAACCATGCGCGTGGGCAACGAGCTGCAATAGTAGTGCTACACGATTTGAGCCTGGCGGCGAGATTCTGCGACCGGCTCTACCTGTTGAATCATGGCAAGTTGCACTGTAGCGGCAGTGTCAACGAGGTCATGACCCGGGAAAATATTGCCGAAGTCTATGGTGTTGACAGTCAAATCGAGTGCAACGAAAAAGGCGTAACCGTGACCTCTCTTTCGCGTATCGGCGAACACCACCCCTAGCCCGCATTTCTCACCACCACTCGTTGCGAGACGACGAGGGGTCGAGCCGGTCAGCCGAGCGGTCGATCGCATCTTCGGCTTCGATGTGCAGCCCCTGTAGATAGTTGACGACGCCGAAGACCGGCTTTCCGGTTTTGTTTTCGAGCCAGTCGAGCCCGTCTTGCAACAGTGATACATCACCGCGAAAGCGATTGATGATGAATCCAACGATGCGCGCCTGTTCCGACGCTGACAGCAGTTCGAGGGTTCCGACCAGTTGCGCAAACACGCCACCGCGATCGATATCTGCGGCCAGAATGACCGGGCAATCGACCGCTTCGGCAAATCCCATATTCGCGATGTCACCTTCACACAGATTGATTTCAGCGGGGCTGCCGGCACCTTCGACGATGATCGTCCGGTATTGTTGACACAGGCGCTTATGTGACTCGAGTACGGCCGCCATCGCGATAGATTTGTAATGATGAAATTCAACCGCATCCATATCCTGCAGCGCCTTGCCGTGAATGATGATCTGTGCCGCGGTGTCGCTATTCGGTTTCAACAATACAAGATTCATATCGCTATGCACGTCGAGCCCACAGGTCTGCGATTGCACAGCCTGAGATCGGCCTATTTCTCCACCGCCGATCGTTACCACGCGGTTCAGAGCCATGTTCTATGGTTTGAAGGGCACCACCACATAGTTCTGGCGCTTTAATACCCGGCATAGACCCGCGACCAGCGTGCTCTTGCCTGCATCCGAGGTGCAGCCCTGGGTCATCAAAGTTGTGGAATTCATCTGGGGGTACCCGCAAAGGAGTCTCTATTCTAGAAATACCAGGCGAGTTGGGCAAATATGGTTGTGCCGAGTGCGAGGGTCTGATCGCCAACGGAGTCGATACCACCAAATTCACTGCCGTTATCTCCAGTGGGTAGGTTCAGGGCCGCCAGCAGTTGTAAATCCTGTTGCAGATCGTGCTGGCCGAACAGCTGTAGCAGCATCGAATCGTCATCCAGGTTTCTGAATAAGCTGCTGGTGAGTAACCACAGAGGTGTTAGTTCGACGGTCAGCGCAGTGGCCAGGTAATTTTCACCCAGCGTGAACAACTCACCGCGACCGATACGGGCCACTAACTCGGGGTTCGCGGCAAGCGCTACCGGATCATAATTACCATCGTCAATACCGATGCCGTTATGAAAATACTCGATGCCCATGCTCATGTTTTTCTGCCAACTGCGCCACGAGTAAGACCAGTTCAGTACCAGGCTGGTGAAATCCGTATTGCCGGTTTCGGTGCGCATGACGTCACCGCGCCAGATCGCATCGGCGATGTCGAC
>JAAESG010000686.1 GCA_024229615.1 Gammaproteobacteria bacterium
CAAGGGCTGGATGTTTCCACTCGAGAAGACCTATGCCGGCGGCACGGTTGATAAAAACTACGCAACCCTGCGCGCCAGGTGGGAACCACTCTACGAAGTGACCCAGATAAAAGGTGACGGCGAGACGCATCCGACCCTGTCACCCAACGACGAGTTTGCGGATTACGGCACCTGGGACATCGGCAATCTCGACCTAACGGAGCTGAAGAAACCCGAAATGCTAAAAGGCGAATATGCCCGCGAAGCCTTGAAACGCGGTTTCACACTGGAACAGGAACTTGGGATTAATCCCTACAAGTTCGGTATGGTTGGCGCGACCGACTCGCACACTTCCCTGTCGACTGCCGAAGAAGAAAACTTTTTCGGCAAATCCGTCAGTGTCGAGCCATCGGCAACACGGATATCACACCCTTTCATCAAATCCAGGCTGGGAGAGATTCCAGGCGATTTGTTAGTAGCCTCCGGCTATCAGGGCGTATGGGCGACCGAGAACACGCGCAAGGCTATCTTCGATGCAATGAAACGCAAGGAAACCTATGCGACCACAGGACCCCGTATCCCGGTGCGTTTCTTCGGCGGCTGGGAATACGATGACGATGATTTGCGCAGCCGTGCACCGGCCTTTAAAGGCTATGAAAAAGGTGTGCCCATGGGCGGCGATTTGAACAAAGCCCCTGAAGGCAAGTCACCGACGTTCATGGTATTCGCGCTGCGCGACCCGGTCGGTGCGAACCTGGACCGCATCCAGATCGTCAAGGGCTGGCAGGACGTCAAGGGCCAGTTACATGAGCGCATCTATGACGTTGCCGTCTCCGACGGCCGCAAGATCGGCAGCGACGGCCGCTGCAAAACGCCGGTCGGCAACACGGTCGACCTGGAGGCCGCCAACTGGAGCAATACCATCGGCGCCTCCGAGTTGGCGACCGTCTGGAAAGACCCGGACTTCGACCCGAAAGCAAGGGCCTTCTACTACGCCCGCGTGATCGAGATACCGACCCCGCGCTGGTTGCTCTACGACAAGGTTCGCCTCGGCGCCAAGATCCCCGAAGGAGTGGACCTGGTCCACCAGGAACGCGCCTATACTTCGCCGATCTGGTACAACCCGTCCTGAGGAAGGCGGGCGTCCGACAAGCTTAGGCAAGTCGATTTACTGATATGAGCCACATGATTTCTCGCCTGTGGCGCGAGCCGCTGCTGCATTTCCTGCTGATCGGCGCCGCGCTGTTCGTGTTTTACGGCCTGACCCGAGAAACGGTCAGCGAGGCGCCGAAGCGCATCCACGTCGTGCCCGGCCAGGTGGAGCAACTGACGGCAAATTTCGAGCGCACCTGGTCACGCCCGCCGACGCCGGAAGAGCTCGACGCCATGATCGAAGGCCACGTGCGCGAGGAGGTGTTTTACCGCGAGGCGCTGGCGATGGGGCTCGATCAGGACGACCCGCAGGTGCGACGTCGCATGCGCATGAAGCTCGAGTTCATCCTCGAGGACCTGTCGGCGCAGGACTATGACGACGATGTTTTGAACGCTTATTTACAACAGCAAGCAGATCGTTTCCGCAACGAGACGCAACTTTCGCTACGCCAGGTTTACCTGAATGCCGACCTGCGCGAGGATCTGGCTACCGATACCCGGAAATTACTGACCAGCCTCAACCAGGGCGTTAACCCGGATACGCTCGGTGACCCGACGCTGGCGCCGCGGGCTTATCTGCTCGTGCGGCAGAGCGAAATCGCACGTGATTTCGGCGAAGAATTTGCGCGCGAGGTAGCCGCGTTGCCGCCCGGAGGCTGGACTGGCCCCCTGTATTCACCATTCGGCGCGCATCTGGTCATGATCGATCGGCGTATCGACGCACGTTTGCCGGCGCTGGCCGAAATCCGCGACCGGGTTTTACGTGAATACCAGGCCGAGCAGCGCAAGCAGCAAAAAGGCGTGGCTTATCAAAAGCTGCGAGAAACCTACCAGATTACGGTCGAGCACCCGGACAATGCCGCGGGCGGCATTGTGTCGAGCGTCGCCGTTGGCGAGACAGAGTAATGCGAGGCTGCTTCCGATTTATCGCGGGGTTGTCGCTGCTGTTCTGTGTGAGCACCGCGTTCGCACACGAATTGCAGCCCAGCTCGCTGGAACTGCGCCAACTGACGCCCGATCGATTCGAAGTGATCTGGCGCGCGCCGATTTATTACAAGAAACCGCACCCCGCCAGGCTGGAACTGCCCGAGAGCTGGCGGACTTTAAGCACGCCGACAGTCAAGCAGTTACCGGATTCGGCACTGCATCGGCGCCTGGTCGAGGTGCCCGCGAATGCCATCGACGGCGCCGTGATCCGTTTCATCGGTCTCGAGGCCACGATCACCGACGTGTTCGCGCGTTTCAAATGGCTCGACGGCAGCGAAACCACCGCGATCGCTCGACCGAGCCAGCCGTGGATCGAGGTCGTCGCGCAGCGCAGCGCGTGGCAGGTCGCGTGGGATTACACGCTGCTCGGTATCGATCATATCCTGTCCGGCTTCGATCACTTGACCTTCGTGCTGGCGTTGCTGCTGATCGTCAGCGGCGCGCGCCGGTTGCTGGTCACGGTCACGTCGTTCACTCTGGCGCACAGCATCACGCTGGCGGCGGCCACGCTCGGCGTCCTGTGGGTGCCGGGCGCCCCGGTGGAGGCGACCATTGCACTGTCGATCCTGTTCCTGGCAAGTGAACTGGTCAAAGTCAACCGCGGCGAATCCAGCCTGACCGCACGTTACCCGTGGATCGTGGCCTTCATCTTCGGCCTGCTGCATGGCTTCGGTTTTGCCGGTGCCCTCGCCGATGTCGGCCTGCCGCAAAACGAAGTCCCGCTGGCGCTGTTGATGTTCAATGTCGGGGTCGAGATTGGACAACTATTGTTTATTGGCGTCATTCTCGTTATGGCACTGGCGTTGCGCCGCCTGAGGCTCGAATGGCCAGCGTGGGTGCGGCAGGCGCCAGCCTACGGCATCGGCGGCATCGCCGCGTTCTGGCTGATCGAGCGTGTCGCGGGGTTTTGAAACTTCTATGAATTCGATCCATTTTTCGCCTGATTTCTCAACTGCTGCAGTCAAGCCGAACCGGCCGACAGCAAAAATTTGCGGGGAGGCCCGAGTACCATGTTGAAACGCTTTTTTGTCGTCGTGCTGTCATTTTTGATGAGCGCACCCGCTTTGGCCGAGGAAACCTCGACCGACCTCGGAATTTACCTGTTCGCCACCGGTATCAAAGGCGACGCCCGGATCCGTAACGTCAACACCGAGGTCGACCTGGGATTCGACGATATCGTCGAAAATTTCGATATGGGTTACATGGGATACATCGAGCACCGGCGGGGTCCCTGGTCGTTTATCGGCGACCTGGCCTACCTCAGGCTGGCGGCCGACGATTCCTTCGCGACCGACGGCAACCTCGAGGTCGAGCTCGACATCGAGTTTGAGCAAACCGTGCTCGAGGGTTTCGCCGGTTACCGCGTATTCGAACACGAGTACGACACAAAGGAGCTCGGCATCGACCTGTTCATCGGCGCCAGGCATACCATCCTCGAAGTCGAACTGAGCAGCGAGGCGTCGGCATTCGGCCTGTCACGACCGAGCAGCCGCGAAAAAGAAGAAGACTGGACCGACACCGTGTTCGCGGTGCGGCTGCAATACGGTAGCGCCAGGGGCTGGGGCAGCTCCTTCTGGCTGGACGTCGGCGACGGATCCGACAGCAGTTCCGAGCAATTCATGGCGCTTGCTTCCTACCGGGGGAACGGCAACTGGCAGTACTTCGGCGGTTATCGCTACCTCAACCTTGAATTCGACACGGGTTCCGACGGCTCGGGATTCGGCGTTGATCTCGACTATACCGGGCCAATGTTCGGCGCAGCCTATCGGATGTAAGCGACGGCGGTGGTCTATCGACATGGCAGCCAGGCACGGTTGTAAAGGGGGTCGGTGACAGGCGCTTGGTGGCGACGCCAGTGACGTGCAGGGACTAAGGTGACGCAGGGATTAAGGTGACAGTTACCTTAACTCCCGAACAATTAAGGTGACGGTTACCTTAATTCGAAACAAACGGATTTTGGTTAACTGTCGGAATTAGGGTAACTGTCACCTTAATCCCCTGCGGTGCAGCGATTCTGTAGATTTACCTGTAATAAATTTATAATATTAAGCATCGCCCGCCCCACTATCAAAACCGAGGATTTAGCATGAAAGTCTTGTGCAACATTAATTCAGTCGCGTTGGCATTTGCCGTGCTGTTGTTCGGATTCCAATCGAACGCCTCCGCAGACGGGTTTTACTTCGGCGGTGGGGCCTACCAGAGCGAAGCCAAGGTTGAAACTCTAGACGATAGCGACAGCACAATCGGTGGCTTTATCGGTTATCACCTGATCGATTCCAATATCTTCCTGCTATCCGCCGAGCTTGGCACCTACGACCTCGGTGAGTACAGCGAAGATGGCGTCGAAGTCGATTCCAGCGCGATTACTCTGACCGCTAACGCGGGTATTCCGCTAGGCCCCTTTATCGAACTCTATGGCAAGATCGGTGTTGCGGATGTTTCAGTGGAAGTCAATGATGACAATTTTGACGGTAGCGAAACCTTCTACGGCGCGGGCATCAGCTTCGATATTCTGGATACCATCGATATCTACCTGGAGTATCTCGAATTTGATACCGAAGTCGATTCGAGCCTGATCGGTGTAGGCATCAAGTTAGACTTATTATAGCCCCGTCGATGATGGCAGTGCTCGCACTCGCAATTGCGTACTTGTCATCTCTCAAATTTGAATTAAGGTAACTGTCACCAGAATTCACCAGAATTCCCATTACATGAGATGCCGTTGCCGGTACTCACTCGGCGTTTTGCCGTACCAGCGTTTGAATGCGCGCGAAAAATTGCCCGGTTCGGAAAATCCCAGCAGATAGGCGATTTCATTGATTGAGCGCTGCGGATCGCGCACATATTCGCGGCTCAAATCTCGCCGCGTATCTTCCAGCACCCTCGTAAACGACATTTTCTGCTCGCTCAGCCGGCGTTGCAGGCTGCGCTGGCTCAGGTTGATCGCGGCCGAAATCTCGGCCTCGTCGATGCGGCCGCTCGGTAAATGCTCGGCAATTTCAGAGCGCACCCGCGAGACGACGTCGTTGCGATCGAGATTGGCGAGATAATCGACAACAACCTGGTCGTTAATCCGCACCAGCTCCGGGTTTGCCGTCGCCAGCGGTTTAACGACCTGCTCGGGATTCAGCCATAAGGCGTTATTGGTTTCGGAGAATATAACCGGCGTGTCGAAATACTGGCAAAACCGGTCGACACAGTCCGGCTCCTTGCGCCGTACCGATACGCCGACGGGTTTAAAATCGGGGCCATAGGTGGCACGGCTGATATTCAGGAACAGGGCGATCCCGGCTTCCTGCCCTACTTGCGGCGGAACGAAATTGAGTAGGCTAATATCGGAAACCAATCCGTAGGATTCTGCAGATTCGCGGATTTTGAGGGCGCTGTAGGTCGCCGAATTCAGGAAACGGCCATATCGCACCGTGCGCCGGTACGCCTCGTCGAGATTGTAACTCGCCATCCAGGAATACCCGAGCGCATGCATTGTCGTCGGATGCCATAAACTCGCAACCTGCATGCCAAAGCAGGCATCCTTGATTGTTGCCGCGGCGAGATCCCACAACCGGCACACCGCGGTGTAGGAACAACGCGCGCCGGGCTCATTCAATTGGCCGTAATCCAGCCCCACCTGTCTGAATAAATCCCGGCTGTCATACCCGTAATCATCGATCGCCCGGGCGATCAACTGAACCCAGGAGGCGATGATCGAATTACTCGTACTGGTCGGCATTATCGTGTTCGGGATAGAAAACTGGCGGGTTGAGATTAACGCTATTGTACCGACCGGAAGCATAGTAACAAGCCACAACCCGCACATCGAGACAGGCAAAAATGCTTTATTCACGGCCGGATATTCGCACCGTTCAGTGCACACTGAACGAACCGATTCATTGTGACGGATTTAGTCAACACAACGGCGGCAAGATTTCGATGAGCCTGTTGCCGGCACCGGCCAACAGCGGCGTGCATTTCCTGCGCCGTGACGTGGGCATAACACGCGCCCTGATCACCGCCAGCTGGCATAACGTCGTCGACACACACCCTTACACGGTGCTCGGCAACGAGCACGGGGTCAGTATCGGCAAGGTGGGAAACCTGCTCGCGGCGCTACGCGGCTGTGGCGTCGATAATGTTTTGATCGAAACCAGTAGCGGCGAGCTGC
>JAAESG010000687.1 GCA_024229615.1 Gammaproteobacteria bacterium
GAGTTGGCGTTGGTCATCGCCGCGCTAATCGGAATCCTGTCGGCGATTAGCGCCGCTATTTTCAGGCTCGGAAAAACCGTTTAAGGCGTTAGTGACGAGGCGTTGAAAATAGATCGTTCCAGGTTCCTGCTGGCCGGATAATACTCCGCCGGGGTATGTGCCGGAAGCCAGGCTACGCTGTACCAGTTCACAGATTGCGATGTCTTCGTCGATGACCTTTTCAGAGCTGGGACGAATTGATTTGCTGGCGACTTCGTGTGTCCTGGTTTTTCAGCATCGGACCAGAATCAGTGCTGCAGGCGGATTTTGCCGGTGTCGATCGGGAACACACTTTCGGCGTTGAAAGTGAAATCTGCAAAATGCAATAACAACCCGGGAAACTTGTAAATCCAGAAATCCTTGTCGGTATGGCTTTGGTCGTGATCGGCACGATGTCGGCAAAGGTTGTAAAAACCACGCAGTTCCAACTGCTGATCTCGCACGATGACCAGAGGTCATTTCACCAGATTCAAGGCGAGGTAGTCACCGGCATTGTTGAACGAGGCCTCGGTCCCGATCAGCCACCAGTGATGGCGAAAAACAGGTTCGTATTCGTAGGCAAAGATGTTGCTATCGTGGTAGTAGTGGTGTGCCAGAGTTGTATTTAAAATCGAAATTTTTGGTGAAAGTTTGCATTCGCTTGCACGATGATGTTCCAATCCGGCGCATGCCGCAACAATCAAATTTACTGGGCTGCCTGTGGATGGTCGCCGGCGGGTTGCTGTTTGTCGCAGTGACGGTGCTGGTACGGCATCTGGGTTCAGACATGCCGGCGGTCGAAGCCGCATTTATTCGCTATTCGATCGGTCTCCTGCTACTGGTGCCGATGCTGTGGCGGATGCGCTGGCATGCTATCAGCGCGAGCAGTTTCAGACTCTATTTCTATCGTGGGGTCGTGCATGGAGTCGCGGTGATGTTGTGGTTTTTCGCGATGGCGCGTATTCCATTGGCGGAAGTGAC
>JAAESG010000688.1 GCA_024229615.1 Gammaproteobacteria bacterium
AAGATTTCGGCAAGATAACAGGAAATGGCTGGCGGAAAAGAAATTCGGACCAAGATCAAGAGTATCCAGAATACTCAGAAGATCACCAAAGCGATGGAAATGGTCGCGGCCAGCAAAATGCGCCGTGCTCAGGAACGCATGTACCAGGCTCGACCCTATGCGCAGAAAATGCGCAACGTGATCGCTCATGTATCGCAGGCCAACCTGGAATACAAACACAGTTTTACGTTGGAACGCCCCGCCAAGCGCGTTGGTTTCATCATCGTATCCAGCGACCGGGGCCTTTGCGGCGGTCTCAACATCAACTTGTTCCGGGACGTTGTGAATGCGCTGACCGAATGGCAATCGCAGAGCGCTGAGATTGACCTGACGACGATCGGTTCTAAGGGGCTTCAGTTTTTTAACCGGGTAGGCGCCAACATTGTTTCAGAGGCGACACGGCTGGGGGATACCCCGCATCTGGACGACCTGATAGGCCCGGTCAAGGTTATGCTGGATGCCTATACTGACAACCGCATAGATCGGTTGTACCTGGTACATAACCACTTTCAATCGACCATGTCGCAGACGCCCCAGCTGGAACAGCTGGTACCAATTCATGCCGAACAGCCGGACGAGACCTTGTCCCATCATTGGGACTATCTCTATGAACCAGACGCGAAGGATGTGATCGATGCCCTGATGACGCGTTATATCGAATCACTGGTTTATCAGGGCGTGGTTGAAAACATTGCCTGTGAAATGGCGGCCCGAATGGTGGCGATGAAATCGGCATCGGACAATGCGGGCGACCTGATTGACGAGCTGCAATTGGTCTACAACAAGGCGCG
>JAAESG010000689.1 GCA_024229615.1 Gammaproteobacteria bacterium
CCAACAATTCAATAGGTTAAGTCAAGGCGCGAGACCGACTGGTGCAATATGCAGGCTAGCCAGCGATTTTTTCAGCTGATACATCGCGATTTTTACTATTAACCCGGCGACATACTTAGTCGGCGGGTTAATAAATCCCTGTATTCGCTCCTTACTGTATTAAAAGAAATAGGTGTAACCCAGGTACATAGAGTAAGCGATCTGCTTGTCGAAATCGGGCAAATCCAGGTCGGAATACTCGATTCCAAAGTCGGCTTCGAGGTTCAGCTTTTTACTCGCTCGATAAGTTAATTTAATAGATGGTTTCAGAATGGTTTGATCGATCCCGTTACTCGTATTTTCTCGAAAATCCATTTGAACCCTTGGGTCGTAGATCAAGCCCCAGTAGCCCGGGAACCGGCTGCGTAATCGAATCGACTGGATCTCACTCGAATCCGAGTCAGTTATGCGAAGGCCCATGGAAGTGTAGTCATCGGCAAAGAAGTAGCCTCTGATCGAGTAGTCTACCGACAGCGTCATGTCACGCATAGAAGGAATCTCAACCACGCCACCCGAGGCCTCTATGGCATCGAGACTGAAAATCGAAAAATCGACATAGATCTGCCGGTTGCTATCGATACTGTAGTTGGCGCCGAAATAAAGCGATTCGCTCTTGCTGGTCCGATCTTCAGCCAGGTCGTAAATTTCATCTTTTGAAAAAGTATCGCCAAGTTCATCGATCGATTCGGCCAGCTGTCCCTGCAGCGCGTTGGCAGTCGATAATGTTGGCGAATTAACGCGACCAACCGTCAAATTAAATGACCATTGTTCATCGTAACGATAATTTGAATTGATCGTGATGTTATTCAAATCTCCATAGAAGACGTCATAGTCAATAATGCCGTAAATGAAGCCGACATCATTTTGCATTTGAAATTCGCTGCCAAGCGCCTGTCGGTCGGTTAGCCCGGATATTTCCTGGGTTATTACGTACAGATTAACATCGAGCCAATCGTAAGGGCTAAAATCCAGATTGGCTCCGAGCAAGGGATTGTCGGAATCCAGTTCGTCGTATGACGAATGCACCAGATTCCCCAAAAAGTAACTCAGCTGATAATTGGATCGTGACAGGTCTCTGTAGGTCACGCCATCAAACCTTCCATGCACCCCTTTTACGGTACGATACTGACGCCCGCCAATGACCTGGAAACTGTCTCTGGCGTAACTGATGATAGCGCTGGAAACCCTGTTGTCGGTTTGATCTTCAATAAAATCGCTGATCAATCCAGCGTCGACCTCGATCGTCAGTTTATCGAAATTTGTTTTACGCTGGATTTGCAAGTCGACATCGGATACCAGTA
This sequence comes from Gammaproteobacteria bacterium, assembly GCA_024229615.1. GTDB lineage: Bacteria > Pseudomonadota > Gammaproteobacteria. The sequence goes on from JAAESG010000689.1 coordinate 1,341, forward strand.
CCTGATTGACCTTTTCCGTGCCATCGCCCGATCGATCGATGACATCGTCCTGATAATATTGTTGCAATGCTCCGCGAAATACCCAAAGGCCATCATCCGGTTTCTTCTCCGGTTCCTGCAGACGGGCTTTTGGTGTGATGTTCATGGTGTGAATGCCTTCCAGGCGGTTTTTTATTCTCGCTTCTGTTTCAGGCTCTGGTGAGGTACTGAGCAAGGTTTCATACAGGGTCACAGCCTGGGCAAATCTACCCTGTCGCTCTCGTGCGGTACCTGCGAGTTCGAGCGCTTCACGTACCTGTTCCTGGTCACCTGTAGAGATGATTTTGTTAGCGATGGATATGACACGTGTATAGTTTTCGTCTAGAAAAGCCTGTTTTGCCGTGCTCAGCATACTGACTTCAGGTTTGGGCTTTTTCTTGCTGGTTCTAATTTTTTCCGCTTTGGACGGCTGAATGCTGCTCGGATCGTCTATAACCGCGCTTAATGCCTGAAGCTCTTCTTTCGACCTTTGATAGATCCAGGAATCCACAAATATGGGTTTCAATTTGTTAAGATCCGCTTGCGCCTCTATTGCACTTTTATAGTTTCCGAGCACCAGTCGGTAGAAAACCGCCTCCTTAACCTTAACCTTGGTCTGGTAAACAAAGTAGGGTTGCAGGATGCTCAGGGTATTTTCTGGAAGACCACGAAAACGCTGTCGGCTCGAGGCAATGACGATTGCACGGGGTTGTAGGGACAGGTTTTCCGGAGGCTCGCTATACACGGCTTCAATACCGACAAGTTCGTAGCTTGCAGCCAGGGCGCTAGTCATGGGTCCCATCCAGAGACAGGACCATACGACACCGATTAATAGATTCCTAATTCTGAAATTAAACATCCAGACCAGCTTTTATTTCGATCGCAAATTTACTCCCTGGCGCCGGGAATAGTCGTGATCCATCTCTGCAATTTCGCTTTAAGTAACCCGAGCCCCGAGTTACCGCGATAGTTAATAAGCGAATTTTCAGCACCAGATCCACTCGCTACGGGAAAGCCGGAACCCAGCCGATAACACTGTGACAAAGTGCGCAATCGTTGCTGGATGGAATGTGCGAGGCACCCTTGCCCTGGGCTATGATACCGTTGTGACAGCTGAAACAGGTCCCGAGTACCGAGCCGTGATCAACCCTGTTTACCGGCGTCCAGTCGGAAGTGTCGTGGCAGTCTTCACAGCTGTTTGTAGACAGGATATGACCGGGGTGTTTGCCTTCGGCAATCCCGCCGTTGTGGCAGAAAACACAATTACTCGACGTGTTTACATGATTAAATTTCCAGCTGAAGGTCGTGTGGCAATCCTCGCACAAGTTTCCGCTAGGGATGTGCCCGGCATTTTTTCCATCTGCTATCACTGCATTATGACAACTCGCACAGCTGCCAATCACCACGGAATGGTCGACTCGAGGGACGCTAGTCCAGATCGTGGGGGTATGGCAATAGTCACAATCACCAATGACCCGTATATGTCTGGTCGACGGGGCGCTGGCTTTAATGCGACCTGAATTTGAATGGCAATCGCGACATCGCCTGGGAGTGCCGGTAAATACTCCGTTTAAGTGGCAGGTTTCACAGTTCGCCTGGGCATGTTTGAAGTCCAGTGGAAAACTCGTTGCATCATGATCAAACTCTACTCCGAGATCGAGTGCCGAAGCGGCTCCAGTGTAGAGGCCGCCTAACACGATCAATACCAACAGAATCAAATGGTTTAAAGAAGATTTTTTTGCGCAAGCAGGGGAGTTTATATTCATTCACTTGTCGCTTCGGTTGTCTTTTGCTCGAAGGATATCAGAGATTGAATATTGATTGTGCTGAAACTCTTCTGATCATGGCAGCGGTCGCAGTTGCCGCCGAAGTTTCCGTCATGAATATCGTCGCGTCGATGACAATCAATACAGCGCCAGGTCCTGTCGGCGGATTCCTCCTGTGGTGTGTAATGGCAGCTATGGCAATGAAGTTCGGCATGGGCATGACGGAGTTTGAAATCGGTTTCGTCATGGTCGAATTCCCAAATCAACCAATCATTGGGGTTGTGGCATAGTTTACAATCCTCCCCCAGGGCCTGCTTGTGCACGTCATCGGGGCCGTGACAGTCTACGCATTCACTTTTGGTGCCCGCGAAAGCCGAGGTTGTGTGGCAAACTTCACAACCGACCACCGCGTGCTGACCTATCAGTGGGAACTTGCTCAAATCATGGTCAAAGCGCACGTGCTTTTGCCACAAAACTTCCTTATGGCATTGGTCGCATTCGGTTCCCTGATCGCTGTTATGGACATCATCCTGCTGGTGGCAGCTGAAACAGGCCGTATCGATTTCCTTGCTTTTTGCGCCAATGATATGACAGGCGTCGCAGACCAGGTCTTTATGCGCACCGTTGAGTGCGAAATCCGTGTTTGCGCCATGGTCAAACTCCGCATATCCCCAGCCCCTGACGATGTGGCAGTCCTGACATTTTTTGCCGTTCAACTCATTGTGTGCATCGTCGGAACGGTGGCAACTATAGCAATCACGTGGCTGGGTATTGCGTTTTTTGGTTACTTTGTAATCGACTCCATGGCAGTCATTGCAACCCACCCGGCGGTGCCTTTCTTCGAGTTTGTATTGGGTGTCCCGGTCATGGTCAAAAAGCGATTTATCCCAGCCCCTCTCCTGGTGACAGGATTTGCAATTATTACCAAACCGGTTGCTGTGAACGTCTCTTATCGCATGACAATCCACGCAATTCTTGGGTGTATCCTTGTATTTCTCATCGATGTGACAGGCATTACAAGCCACTCGCTGATGTGTGAACTTTAGTTTGAAGTCTGTCTTGTCGTGGTCGAACTCGGATCTGGCCCATCCGCTGGTCACATGACAATCCTGGCATTTCTTGCCCAATTCCTCCTTGTGAATATCGTCTTCGGAGTGGCATTCGTAGCAGGTTTGTTTCGCTTCACTGTACTTCTTATCCTTCAGGTGACAGCCATCACACTCGACTAACTGGTGTTTGCCTTCCAGCATGAAATCGGTGAATTCATGATCAAATTTGTCTTTATCGAGCGAAATTACCTGGGCATCGGCGCCCTTGTGATCGCTATGGCATGCCTTGCAATCCAGCTCTCTGGCATTTTTATCCTTACCGTGGAAACCCTGCCGCTTTTCGATGTCTTCGGCGACCGTTTTGTGGTCGTGGCAGTCAAGACATAACTTTTTCTGTGTTGTGTCACGCAACCTGACGTGGCAATTGGTGCACTCTGATTTAAACTCATCGTGCCCTGAAATCAATTCGCCTGGCATGAAAAGCTGCTCGATTTCAGCAGCTTGTGCATTACCGGTGCAGACGCTAAACAGCAACAGGATCGATAGGTAAAAAACCCTCATCAATACAGATGGACCACGGCAACGTGGATCGAGCCCGCCAGGACCAACATGACCAACAGGGGTATATGGAGAACATGCCAGTAGGAGAAAAGAATTTCGTTAATTCCCAATACGCATATCGAGCGCAGGTTTTTCAGTCTCACGTAAATCAGTTCTTTCTCACGTTTACCCAGGTCGGAGCGGGCTATTTGCCGGCGCAAGACGCCGACACGAGACTTCATCTTAAGGTAGAAGCCAAATGAGCGATTAACACCGGTGTGTTGATTGGTTAGTTGTTCTGCGACCTCATTGAATTCACCCACGATTTCGGGGTCGACACTGTCTGATCTGCTTAACAGCAGGCTCGGTAAATCGTCTTTTGAATAGTATTCCTCGAAGTGGATTTTACTGCCGTACAAACCGTGGTGAATTCGCTGATAAAAGTAACGACCCAGCAAGCCGCTAAGGGCGACGGTCAGCATACAGAAAAATGCCACGCTGCTATTGAAGGAACCGAGCTTGAAACCGGAGTGGAAAATAATGATTACCGGACCCACTACGCCCAGAATCATATGAACCCGAAACCAGATTTTTGTCGATCCTGCCTTAGACCAGCTTCTGAAACGTTTTCTTAAGGGGTAGAGGAGAATCAGCAACATCATCGAGCCCCCGATAATTCCGAACCAGTAGCCTATCCCTGATTCGGCCACCAGGTAATTCTGATCACGCACACTCCAACCCGCGGCCAACAAAATGGCGGTCGCGGAATACCAGATGACCGAGGTCATATTGAGTAAATAGGATGTGAACTTGTTGGACACCAATAGATCCTGTGTGAACTATGCTTTATTTGTTTAAGTGGAAGTTAAATACACCAATTGGAGTCAAATGCAACCAATGGCTTACAAAATCCGTGCTACGGAAGCGGAAATATAACAGGAAATGATAAATATTTTTGGGAAATTATTCCCTTTTTACGTTAGATTTAGGCGCCTTTATCTTAATCCGGGAATCCTGACAAACGCATGACTACGATGCATTACTGGCTAACGCTGTTACCTCCCTTGCTGGGTCTGGTAATTTACGTTTATTTCCATCATCGGCGTCAGCGTAGAACCAGTCGAACCAGAAAGGAGGCGATTGAATCGGGATTGTGGGAGCCTGCTTCGCTGCACCCGATCATCGATCGAAACAAATGCATTGGCTGCAAGTCCTGTGTTTTTGCGTGCCCGCAACAGCTCGGTCATGATGTACTTGGAATCTTCGGTGGTAAGGCTGAATTGATAGAACCGGCCAATTGCATCGGTCACGGCGCCTGTAAAACCGTCTGCCCGGTGGCTGCGATAACTTTGGTATTTGGTACCGAAACACGTGGCGTGGATATACCCCAGGTAGATGATAATTTCGAAACCAACGTAGCCGGCATATACATCGCTGGCGAACTTGGCGGCATGGGATTGATACGAAATGGTATCGAGCAGGGCAAGTCGGCGATGGATGCACTTGCCAAAAAACTCCCCAAATCCAGTAGTAATGGACATCAGGTCATTATCATAGGTGCCGGTCCCGCGGGTTTCGCCGCAACTCTCGCTGCACAGGAACTCGGCCTGAATTACCTGACCCTTGATCAGGAAACGCTAGGTGGTACCGTGTACAAGTATCCGCGAGGAAAGATTGTTATGACACAGCCGGTCGATCTGCCGATTGTCGGCAAGATGCATTTCAAGGAAACCACCAAGGAAGAGTTACTCGATTTCTGGCAGGGTGTAAAGAGTAAATCCGGGATAAAAATACAATACCAGGAACTGGTTGCGGCTATCACAAGCCATGACTCGGGCTTTGAGTTAAAAACCAGTCGGGGTCAATACACGACCGACAAGGTATTACTCGCGATAGGCAGGCGTGGAACGCCTCGAAAATTGGGTGTACCCGGTGAAGATCACCCCAAGGTCGTTTATTCGCTTATCGATCCGGATCAATACATCGGGCAAAAAGTATTGATCGTGGGGGGTGGCGATAGTGCGCTGGAGGCGGCACTGTCGATCGCCGATGCCAGTGGAACCGAGGTTTCGATATCCTATCGTAGCGACACATTTTCCCGTGCCAAGGCAAAAAATCGCGAGCGCATCAATGAGTATGCAGCAGCATCCAAAATCAAACTCTATTTGTCTTCGAACGTAACCAGTATTTCGCCGGAAGCGGTCATGCTCGAGCAAATGGATCAGCCCATAACGATTGAAAACGATGCTGTGATTGTCAATGCCGGCGGTATTTTGCCGACCGGATTTCTCAAGGAAATCGGTATTAGTGTTGATACCAAGTACGGCACGGCCTAGACTTGACACAGTTTTGATCATGAAAACACATCTTCTAGTTCTGACCTGTTTATTGATTTCGACCCCGGCCTGGGCCAATCTCGATCCATCCCTGGATGAAATTAATAAGCTGATTCGTTTACGTGACTACACCCAGGCCGTTAGTCGTTTAAATACACTGGCAGCAACGGACAATGCCGAAGCGCAGTACCGCCTGGCAGGGCTTTATCGCATCGGCAGAGGTGTTAAAAAAGATCTGGACATGGCAAAGGATCTCTATCAGATATCGGCGCAGGCTGGTAATGCCGATGCCCAGTATGCGATCGCTCAAATCATCGAGAAGACTGACAGTTCTACAGCCTCGCTATTCGAGGCGCGCAAATGGTATAAAAAGTCTGCAGCACAGGGTAATCACCGTGCCTTACTCAAGCTCGAGCAACTCGAGGAATCACCCGAGGTCAAAATCCAGGACATCAGCAAAAAAGATATCTTTGATGCGATTCAGCATAACAATGAAGTGCTGATCAATTCGCTGATTTCGAGTGGCGTAGACTTGAATCTGATTGACCGACACGGGAATTCCACGGTGATGACCGCATTACTCGCGGGATGGACACGATTGGCCGATACATTGATTATCAGATCGACCCATCTCGAGGAAGCGAATGCGCTAGGCAATCGACCCATACACGTTGCCTCAGCTCGAGGTTACACCAACCTTGTTATTGCATTGCTGCATAACAAGGTAGATATAAATCAAACCGATTCGCGCGGTGATACGGCGTTGATGTTGGCGGTGAAACATAAAAACACCGACATTATCAAGTTGTTACTCGATCTGGGCGCTGATCACAGTCTGACCAACAAGAAGCAGCAGTCCGCCGTCGATCTGGCCTACGCCGAAGACAATTCCGTGAGCAGGGCAATATTTGCAGGCTTTGGACTAAAGCCCGATCCCAGTGCCAAGACGAAAGTTGCCATGAGCCTCGAAACATTCAAATCTTCGGTCAAAAAACACGGTACCCGCTACGCTGGTTGGCCCTTGCTCAACATTGCAGTAGAGCTCGGTGAAACTACGATCTCGAATCAACTCATGCAACAAAAGCCCGACCTTAACTCAACTGACCCGGATGGTAATAGCGCGTTGCACGTCGCCGCCCGCAAAGGTGACTTTGAGATTTTACAGAAACTCGTTTTGCAGGGTGCCAAGGTAAACGCAACAAACAAAAGAAATGAAACGGCTCTATATCTGGCGGTTGAATCCACCAATCTGCAAAGCGTCAAACTATTGCTTAAAAACAAGGCAGATCCATCCATCGCGACCAAGCTCAAAGTTACTCCGCTCGAGGCCGCAATCCGGAATGACCACTCAAAAATCGCGCTGGCTTTGTTAAAAACCAAAAAGAGTTACGCGGGAATTCATCGAGTGCTGGAACTGGCGATTCAAAAGAAACTGGAGACTCTGAGCAATGCGCTGATCAAGCGTGATATCCGCCTGGATGCGGTGGATGACAAGAAACGGACGGTTCTCTGGTATAGCGCCGCCGAAGGGCTCGAAAAAACCACCGCGTTACTTATCAGCTCTGGAAAAATCGACCTTAATCGTAAGGACATCAATGGCTATAGCGCGTTGGCACAGGCGGTCATAAAAGGCCATGTCAATATAGTACGCCAACTGATTGACGCGGGCGCGGATCTGAACTCGAGCACCAATGAAGGAAACACCATGTTGATGTTGGCCGTGCTATCGAAAAACCCCGATATTTTTGAGTTTCTGCTGAGTCGCGGGATCGATTTCGATGCGCAGGACAATGTCGGAGAAACTGCCTTGATGCTGGCTGCCGGTAGCGGCCAAAATCAGATTGTCGAGAAACTGATAGAAGTAGGTGCCGACCTGCAATTGCGTAACAATGAAGAATTGAATGCCTATCAGATTGCCAATAACTCCGGGCATCAGACAACCGCTGAAATCATTCATAACAAAAGCAACGTCATCTTTAAAATGTTCAACTGAAGTTTTCAAGCAATCCGGTAATGGCTCAGGCATAACCGGTTTTTCACAGAATTGACTTGTAATTTTAAATGTTTGGGATTATATTCCCAAACACGACATGCAGAGCTGTGGGAATTTGATATTTGCATGTTTTTTTTAGACTTCTATATGTTTTGGGAATAATATCCCAAAGGGGGACAGGATGAAGATTATGCAAATAAGTCAAATAGCCGGGATTTCGACGCTAATGACCGCTGCGCTTCTTGCTAGCGGGTGCGGGGGATCCTCGTCCAGTGGTGATAATGTCACCGTCGCGGATAAAACGGTTGTCAGCCGCGGCCTGATTACCGGTTTTGGTAGTGTCTATGTCAACGGTGTCAAGTATCGAACGGGTGGCACAAAGTTCACCGTCGACGATGACGATGGCGTCGAATCCGATTTAAGAGTCGGTATGATCGTAACCGTCAAAGGATCCAGGGATAGCGACTCCAGTGGAACTGCTACCCATATTTCATATGACAATGAACTCAAGGGTCCGGTGGCCAGCATCGTTTACGACACGCCCGACCCGGTGAATGCGAACACGGCAACCATGGTTATTCTCGGTCAAACTGTAACTGCCGATCGGGATACCACGATAGACGATGATGGTGGTCTGACCTTCTCCAATATACAGGTTGGCGATGTACTCGAGGTCAGTGGCTTTGTTACCGGCACGGGTTTGATGGCGACCCATATCGAACTGCAGGACAACGACCTGGAAATTGAAATCAAAGGGGTTATCGAAAACCTGACCGCCAACAGCTTTGGAATCAATGGCTTCCCGGTAAGCTACGATGGGACCACCAAACTTGACGATATCAGTGCGCTGGCAGAAGGTCTGTACGTCGAGGTGGAGGGTCAGCTCGATGGCCTGGGTACCACTTTGATCGCCGAAGAAATCGAAGGTGAGGACGAAGGTCTTGACGATGATATGGATGAGGCCGAAGTTGAAGGGGCTATCTACGATTACGACTCGGCCACCAACACCTTCAAGGTTCAGGGCCAGCAAGTCGATGCGACTGGCGCTGAGCTTTATCCCTCGACGCTGGTGTTGGCTGATGACCTGATCGTCGAAGCCGAGGGGCATATTGTTAACGGCGTGCTTTTGGCCGAGGAAATCGAACAAAAGGGCAAGAAAATTAAGATTTATGCGACCTTGTCCGCAGTTAACGGTGACTCGATCGGTTTTACTTTCAACTCAATCGAGATTTTAGCGCGAGTGAATCACCAGACCGAGCTGGAAGATGAAATTACCGATACCGATATTTTGCTGTCCGATTTGTCGATAGGCGATTTTGTCGAGATGGAGGCATTCGATGATGGCAGCGGTGACATTAATGCGGTTGAAGTGAAGCGCAAAAACGTTGACGAGATCAGGGTTGTCGCCCCGGTAAGTGTCTGGGATGAACTCGCTCAGAACGTGGAATTGCTGGGGATTGAATTCGACCTGAGCGCGGCAACCTACAAGGATGATAACGGTCAAATCATTCCGGCCGTTACATTTTACGGATCGCTCAGCGCTGGAGAGTTTGTCAAGATCAAGGATGCCGATAGCGATGGTGTCTTCGAACAAGCGGAGCTGGATGACTAGTTAGACTGAAACCCGTGTGCTGAATTTGCAGCACTCGGGTTTTATTAATTGAATCGATATGCAAGATATTATACGCACAACTCTGAGAAGAATACTGATGTCACTCACTCGCATTCTGCTGCGAAATGGCATGTCCTACGGTGAATTTGATCAGATTGCGCGCAAGTGTTTCGTCGACGTGGCCAATAAAGATTTTAGTCCGGCCGGTAAAAAGCAAACCGTGTCAAATATGGCGATTCTGACCGGGCTGAATCGTAAGGAAGTCAAAAAGTTATCCGAGCTCGATTTTGAATCCGCAAGCGATAGCCGCCAATATAATCGAGTCGTGCGTGTCCTCAGCGGATGGATCAATGACCCGCGCTTCTTGCGCAAGGATGGCAATCCGCGTGACCTCGAATACGAGGGTGCGGATTCATTCAGCGAGTTGGTCAGGGAGTACAGCGGTGATATGCCGGTCGCCGCGATGCAAAAGGTTCTGCTTCGCTCAGCCAATATTAAATTTACTGACGACAATAAAGTCCGCTTGCTCAGCCATGCTTATTTGCCATCGGATGACCCCATAGAAAAACTGGCGATTCTCGGCATGGATACCAGTCAGCTGGTTGATACCATCGATTTTAACTTAAGCGCTGCCGAGGAAGAGCTGCGTTTCCAGCGCAAGGCATCCAATCCAAGGGTCGCGGTCACTTCGATTCCGGAGGTAAAACAATTTTTAAAACGCAAAGGGCAAGCCTTTCTCGAGGAAGTCGATCTCTACCTGTCCCAGCATGAATCGGATGACGATTCCAGCGCGGAACTCAGTGTCGGTGTGTTTTATCACGAGTCCGAAGCTGAAGACCAGGAAGTTGCAAAATGAATGTATTTAAACTGATGCGGGCCGTAGTTCGACAAACGCATGTGGCGGTTTTAGCCTGCAGTGTCTTCATCGTATCCTGCGGTGGCGGTTCATCTCAGTCTGCCGGCGTGGGTGGCACCGGGATTACGACGGCCAAGGGTGTCGTCGTGGGTAAAGTCACCGGATTCGGTAGCATCTATGTCAACGGCAATCGATACGATACCACATCGAGTAATTTCATCGTTGACGGAAATAGCAACGCGGACCAGGACGATCTGGTCGTGGGCATGGTGGTCAGGCTCGGGGTTGAAACCGAAAACGGTGTTTTCACCGATAAAGCCATCGATGTCGTTTACGATGACGAAGTGCAGGGGCCGGTTGCCGCGACTCCGGTTGAAGTTGTAGGTTCGGGTGGGTCTCAAAAGACTTTTAATATTTTTGGTCAGACGATCACCATCGATGAAATTGGAACCGTATTCGAAGGCACCAGCTTTGTCGATCTGGATGTCGACGATGTGATCGAGGTCAGTGGATTCCGTACCTCGCCGACGGAGATTAACGCGAGCTTTATCGAGTTCAAAGGAGCGCTGGCAATAGGCAGCGAGATCGAGCTACGGGGCGAAATCAGTGGCTACGTGCCGCCGGCCAAGCAGTTTATGCTCGATGGCGTGGTAGTGAATTTCGACAATCTGACTGACATCGACGTCAATGGTAGTGTTCTGAGTAACGGCCTCTACGTCGAAGTCGAAGGCAGTTATCAGGCCGGATCGTCCATTTACGCCGAAGAAATCGAGGAAGAGGAGCAGGGTTTTGGTGATGACCTCGACGATATCAGCCTGCAGGGTATTATCTCGAACTACAACGATCCCGGCAATTTTGAAATTGACGGTCAGCAAGTTGATGCCAGCACGGCGAGCCTGTCGCCATCGAATGCGGATAGCCTGTTGGCTGATGGGGTCGAGGTTGAAGTCGAAGGCGAGATCGTCGGCAGCGTGTTGATTGCCGAGGAACTGGAACTGCGCGACGGCGACACCTCGCTCAAATCCTTTGTGTCCTTTATATACCCCGACAACCTTCGTTTTGAGGTCAGTTACACCGGGCTGGTTGGTAGCATCCTGGTCCACACCAATGGACAAACCCTGTTCGAAGATAAAAGTCCCGCGCAGGTGCCAAATTTTTCGGTCGCGGATATGAGTGTTGGGGATTTTGTCGTCGTCGAGGGCAGAGAGGTGACGGATGAAGTGACCGCCGAGACTGTCAAGCGCTTGGATGCAACGAATCCTGATGCCAGCGAGCTTGAAGGTAAAGTCGATGCGATTGATCCGGGCCTATCGTTTATTACCGTATTGGGCATTACCTATGGCGTTGACATGAATACGGAATACGAGGATACAACCGGACCGCTTTCATCGATTGATTTCTTTAACCTGCTCACGGTGGGTGACTTGATTGAAATCGAGGATGACGTAGTTGCTGATGGTATCGCCGACAAGGTTGAACTCGACTAGGCCCAGTATGCCGCAATTACGGGGACCGACTAGAATGGCACTTACTTAAGCTCGCAACCATCGTCATACCAATCAAGCCAGGATCGGATAAACAGTGAAGGTTCTCGCGAAGTAAACCGCAGGCGGCGTAGCCGCC
>JAAESG010000690.1 GCA_024229615.1 Gammaproteobacteria bacterium
AAAGCGATCATCTATTGCGAGAATATTCCCTTCTTCTAACTCCCCATGTAAATCGATGATGGCTGCGGGGTTTACTATCGGCTTGAGCTGAATAGGCGCTGAGATCAGCTTGCTTTGCAAATAAACACCGAAAGGAAATGGTTTCATGGCATTGCCGTGTTCATCAAAATAGATGCGGCCGGTAACCCCTTTGTAGGCAGTTTCAATGTCGCTGAAAGTCGTCAACTGATAGCGGACCCGTTCGCGACTCCGTGCCAGATCGCCCCCCAGCTCTGCCCGCTTGATAGCCTCCACGGCGATCGCTGCCGCATCATAACTCGTAGCAGCCAGCTCATCGGGTTCTCTGCCAAATCGCCGTTTGAATGCATGGTTGAATTGCTGTGCCTTAAAGTTGCCGATGTCGCGTATAAAGAATGTTGTCGCATAAATGCCATCAGTATAATGTCCGGGATTCCTCTTTTCTAAGGAAATGTCCTTAAATCTTTTTGGGAAGTTTTCCGATCCGAGGGCGTCCCCCCCCCAACAACCGTGAGGTCGACGCCCGCGTCTCGTATCAATCGGACCAGCTTGGCGGCTTCGTGGTCTTGGAGTCCCACAAACAAGGCCCCTGGTCTTGGATCACGCTGCAACGCTCGTGTGATCGTCTTGAGTACCTGGTCGACATCGTCGCTTTCCGATTTTATGCC
>JAAESG010000691.1 GCA_024229615.1 Gammaproteobacteria bacterium
CACCTTTCTACTACGACGCTATGCCGCACCCTGCCTGCATTTGGCTCGGTCAGAGCGCTCGAGATAGTCCTGAACCTACGGATTCAGGATAGTGTCAACTATGCCTGCGCACCCTCCGAACATGGGTTGCCGGTAACTGCAAGCAATGTTCGGAGTGGTCGCAAAATACAGGCAGGACACGACCTCTCGTCGTCTCGCAACGAGTGGTGGTCTGAAATGCGGGCTAGCCGTAGCGTCCTTCGATATAGTCTGCTGTTTCCTGATATCTGGGTACAACGAACATGTCCGCCGTTACCGTGTGTTCGATCACCTTGCCCATCAGCATGAAAATACATTCCTCGCTGGCACGGCGCGCCTGGGCCATGTTATGGGTGACGATCAGGATTGAGTATTTCCCGCGCAGCTCCCAGATCAATTCCTCGACCGCAGCGGTGCCTTTTGGATCGAGCGCCGAGCAGGGTTCGTCCATCAACAGAATGCTCGGTTTAACCGGCAACAATCGCGCGATACACAGCTTCTGCTGCTCTTCAAGTGACAATTCCGTGGCCCTGCGTTTGAGATAATCCTTGACCTTGTCCCAGAGCAATACCTGGCGCAACGAATCCTCGACGATTTCATCTTCGTCGTCGCGGCTGTATTTGCGATCACGATTGTGCAACTTGTGGCCAAAGAGGATATTTTCACGGATCGATGTCGGCAGGGGATTGGGCCGCTGGAATACCATGCCTACTTGCTTTCTGACTTGTACCAGTTCGACTTCCGGGGCGTAGATATTATTGCCGAAGACATCGATGGAACCATCGATGCGAACATAGCCAAGGCGTTCGTTAATGCGGTTTATACTGCGCAAGAAGGTAGACTTGCCGCAGCCAGAAGGGCCGATCATTGAAGTAACTCGACCCTTCTTGATTTGCAGGTTGATATCGAATAAGGCTTGAAAATTCCCATACCAGAGATTCAGGGCTGCAGTGTTAATCGCGAGATCGGTGTTGGATTCCATGTCTGTATCGGTGGCCTTCATCTCTGGCTTCATCGTGTTAACCGAAGCGGCCCTCGATGTAGTCGGTGGTACGCGAATCTTTCACCTTGCCGGTAAACAGGTCTTCGGTGGTACCGATCTCGACGCATTGTCCCTCGAGAAAAAAAGCGGTACGGTCGGCAAGCCGACGCGCCTGCTGTACCAGGTTGGTTACCAGGATAATGGTCATTTCCTGTTTCAGCTCTTTCAGAACATCTTCGATGCGCATCGTGGTTACCGGGTCGACGGCGATCGAAAACTCATCCAGCATCAACAGCTCAGGTTCCTGCGACAGCGCGCGCGCAATCGTCAGGCGTTGCTGCTGCCCGCCGGAAAGCAAGCTGCCGAGTGAATCCAGTCTATCCTTGACCTCGTCCCATAGTGCCGATCGGGTCAGGCAGCGCTCGACGATGACATCCAGTTCGGCCTTTTCACTGATGCCTCGCAGACGTGGTACAAAAGCCACGTTTTCATAAATAGTGAGCGGTAATCCGACCGGTAACGGGAAAACCACGCCGATACGATTGCGCAAGGCATAGACGTTGCGCACATCACGAATGTTGGTTCCTTCAAACATAATATCGCCGTCGACCGACATATCGGAACTGAAATCATTCATTCGGTTCAATGTCTTCAGGAAAGATGTTTTTCCTGCATTGGCCGGGCCGATAATGCCGAAAATTTCATTTTCCCTGACTTCGAGGTTGATGCCTGAGATTGCAGTGGTCGAGCCGTAGCGAATAGCAAGGTTACGCACTTGAAGTTTAACCGAGGAGGCCTCGGCACTCTCCGGATTGGCGATGTCCTCGACCAGAGTTACCATTTCTTTTTACCGCGCAGGTGCATGCGTAAAGCAATCGACGCGCTGTTCATCAGCAGTACCATCATGATCAGCACCAGCGCAACGCCATAGGGCAAGGCTTCCGGGACATGCGGCACCTGGGTGGAAACCACGAACAGATGCAGCGACAGGGCCATGGTTTGATCGAATACGCTCTCGGGTAGTACCGGTATGAAGAAAGCGGCCCCGGTGAACATGATGGGTGCGGTTTCGCCGGTGGTGCGCGACACTTCGAGAATGACGCCGGTGAGGATTCCACTGACCGAATTGGGTAAAATGACTCGGCGTATGGTTTGCCAGCGGGTAGCACCCATGTTCCAGCAGGCTTCTCTGAATGCCTGCGGCACGGCCTGCAGGGATTCTCGTGTTGCGACAATGACGACCGGCAATGTCATCACCGCAAGCGTCATGCTGGCGGCCAGGATACTGGTGCCGAAACCGAAGAAAATGACGAAGGCGCCGACACCAAACAACGCGTGTACGATGGAAGGCACGCCCGCGAGATTGATGATTGCGAGGTTTATCGCCCGCGTAAACCAGTTGTCCGGTGCGTACTCGCTTAAATACAGTGCGGCTGCGACACCGACCGGAACCGAGATGATCAATGCCACGCCAACCAGCCACACGGTGCCGAGCAGGGCAGGGAAGATACCGCCCTCGGTCATGCCGTTGACCGGATCGCTAAACAGGAAATCCCAGGACAACATGGAACCGCCTTTCACCACCAGCGTGGTTAAGATGATCAAAACCGGCAGAATCAGCAGAGCCGCCATAATCATGAACAGAATACGAAACAGGGTTTCGGTACGTTTTGCGCTGATGTTCAATTTGGTTTCGAGGAACTGGTTGTCGACGACGTTCGTGTTATCCATGTTATTTCCTAACTCTTGCGAATGCCGCGAACGATCAGGTCAGCAGTCAGGTTAATGATGAAGGTGATGCTAAACAGGAAAATGCCAATCGTAAACAAGGCCTGGTAATGTGGAGAGCCGACGGCTGTTTCGCCGAGTTCCGCGGCGATGGTCGCGGTCAGTGCACGTACCGAGTCGAAGACACTGCCCGGTATGTTGATCGCGTGTCCGGTCGCCATCAAGACCGCCATGGTTTCACCAAAGCCGCGGCCGACGCCGAGCAAGACGCCACCGAGCAAGCCATTTTTGGCTGCCGGCAGTATGGTCTTGTATATGACTTGCCAGCGGGTTCCACCGAGCGCTTCGGCCGCTTCACGGTAGCGATCAGGCACCGCCTTGAGTGCATCTTCACTGATCGACGTCATGATCGGAGCGGCCATCAAACCGAGTATGATTCCGGCGTTGAGAATATTCAGACCGACGGGTACATCGAAGATATCGATAATCAATGGATTCATGATCGTCAAGCCGATAAATCCCCAGACCACAGAAGGTATCGCTGCCAGTAGTTCGATCAGTATTTTCAGGTATTCGCGCTTTCTGCCGGTGGCAAATTCAGCGATGTAAATTGCGCTGCCGAGTGAAAATGGGATCGCTACCAGCATCGCCAGACCGGTAACACTCGCGGTGCCAGCCATCAGTGCGAGGATGCCGTAGGTGGGTTCATCGTCGTCGGTCGGTTCCCACCAAGGCGACAGGAAGAACTCTCTGAAGCTGAAATCTTCGAACAGGAAACCGAGGCCTTCGATGGTCACGAAAATGAATATGCCGACGATCAGAACAATCGCGGATATGCCACTCAGAAACACCAGGTACTGTACCAGTTTATCGATATACCAGGCGGCGTTGCGCTGGTTGATGTCGGGTAGATTACCTGCCGATTGTCGAGATGATCGGATCATTTCACAGGTTTTCGTGACCACGCAACAGTGTCAGCAACTCGCGAATCTGCAGCGCCAGGTTTTTATGCAGGGTTTCCCATGCATTTGCATCACCATCTTCGGGAACTTTGAGATTCTTCCAGTTTAAGGCCGAAGTTCGAAACGGAATCTTGCCAACCGCCTTGAGCACCTTTTGATCGAGACCGACGATGACGTGGTGTTCGGATAATGACTCACGGCTCGAATCCAGTTGTGTGGGCGAGGTTCCGGTCAAATCGAACCCACGTTCACGCATGAAGGTGACCATATTGCTATCCAGGCTATCGGCTGCCCTGACACCGGCGCTGGTGTAGTCACCAATGCCTGGGAAAACTTTAGTCGCAATGAGTTGCGCCATCGGTGCGAGGCAGCTGTTGTCCTTGTCCAGGAAAAGGATTCGATAAACTTTAGGCGCCTTGGTCTCACCCGTTTCGATAAAAATAGCTTCCTCGGCGAGGTTCTTGGCCTGATCGGCAACGCGTTTCAACTGGCTGAACAGGATCAGGTAAATCATGGTGTTGCGGGTGCAACCGGCACCATCCTCACCACCGCCTTCCAGTAGTTCTGCATAGATGCCATCCATATCGTGCTCGACTCGTCGCGCCAGCGCTATCGTTTCCCGCGCTCGCTCGGCGTTGGAGGTATTGAAGGCGCTGATCGATTCGCTCAGAACAGACCTGGCTTCAGTGCTGACATTTTTCAGTTCGATTGACATGTAGCCTTCAGGAACGTCGCCCAGTTGTACCGCTTCACGCGCGATGGTCACCGCGTAGTCGCCAATTCGTTCGAGGATGATGTTGGCTCGAATGACCGACGAAATCAGCCTTAAATGACCTGCGCTGGGCAGGTGAACGGCGATAAACGAGTGACACATCCGGTCGATTTTGCGCATCAGCCGATTGATCGGCAGGTCGGAGAGGATGGTCGTGAAAGCCAGTTTGTCATTTGCCGTTTCGAGTGCACGAAAAGCTCCTTCGAGGGCTTGTTCGACATTTGAGCCCAGGTTGGCGATTTGATCACGAATTTCGGTGAGATCATGTTCCAGGCGTTCTTCAAGATGAGACATGGTTTATTCCGCTAACTTTTTGTAACAGGGGAGAGCATATTATCTCGCTTCTCCGCTGGTGGAGACGTATTCCTATGGGCAGGTTACATCGTGAACCGGAGCATAGCCTTTGTTTTTCAGTATGCACTGACCCGCAACTGAGTGAATCCAGTCCAGGTATCCCTTGATTGCACCCACGGGTTTGCCATTGGTATACATGAACAAAGGACGCGCGATCGGATAACTGCGGTCACTGGCGGTCGTGACACTGGGACTGATGCAACTGTCCCCGTCATTTTTCGAGATACACACCAGTTTCAGGTGATCGGTTGCATAGGCCAGTCCGCTGTAGCCGATGGCGCAGGGAGTTTTCTCGACCAGGTCAACCACGTCCTTGGAACCGTGCATGTCCAGGGTGCCCTGCCGAAAGCTGCCCTTGACGATGATGCCGGCCTTGGCCGCGCTTTTCAGTACCGCTTTCTTGAAATAGGCATAGGTACCGGAGTTGTTCTGGCGGCTGACCACGACGATCTTGTCACTGCCGCAACCTGGCACACTGAGTCCCAGATCAGACCATTTGGTGAAATCGCCACCGCGTCCGAAAATCTTTCCGAGCTGATTAAAACTTAGCTCTTTTGCAGGATTATCTTTATGGATAAACACCGCCAGTGCGTCAAAGCCAACCACATGCTCGACCGGATCCTGCCCGGACTCCTTGGCTTTTTTCAACTCTTTTTTCTTCATCTGCCGGCTTGCATTGGCAATATCCACGGTACCGTTGATCATGGCCGCGATACCGGTTCCGGAACCGCCACCCGATACCGCGACGGCGACTTCTGGATTGACCGATGGGTAGGTCTCGGCCCAGGCCTGCGCGACGTTGACCAGGGTATCCGAACCTTTGTTCTGAATCAGCGTGTTCGCGGCCAGATTCTGGCTGCTCAGGGTTATCGCGGTAGCCATTGACAGTAAGACTATACGTCCAGGTTTCATGCTATCTATCCTCTATCGTTTGATTGCCGATTTGGCATTACATTTAACTGCAAGTCGCTCGCGAAGGCGATTAACCTGGATTGCCAGGGTCGCCCCCGATTGAGTGGGATCATTAGAATCAATCAAAATGACATTTGTGTTACATAATTTGCAATAAACGGAGCTTTATCCCCGATCTTGATAACGCCTATCCGCGGAGGGAGAGTAAGCGTGGTCGCTGCATGGCACCGCCGCAGCTGGAAAGCGATGAAACCGTATTGAAAGGGCGTTAGCCTGGATATTTTACCAGTATCCCGAGTGATGTGATGCGGCACTCCGACGCAGGGCAGCTATGCCTGAACGCCGGGCTGGACTGAGAGTCATAGCCGTAGCTATGGCTCGAAGAAAGTCCAAGTTCAAACGTAGCTGGACAAGCCAGCGCCGGGATAGGGCTCAGGCCGGTTACAAATTGTGCAATCTCACCTGGCATAAAAACTATCAATTAATTTTTCATATTCAATGGATTACGACAAGGCTTGAGACCGATTGGTGAAGTATTCAGGCTAGTAATCTGCCAGTTGAATGACTCTGTCTATTTGTCGATCTTCGCGCAAGCAGCGATAACTGGGAAAGGTAACGCTGAAGCAACTGCCATTGTCGGGTTCGCTTGTAATTTGAAATGCCGCGCCGTGCTTGTTTGCAGCATGTTGTACAATCGCCAGGCCAAGACCGGAACCGGTTGTTCCAGCCCTGCTTTTTTGCCCGCGATAATAGCGTTTTGTGAGCTTCGAGATGTCTTCCTGGTCGATACCGGGCCCCTGGTCTTCGACGCTAAACACGTATTCGGCGCGTGAATTTTCGATCCATTTCACGCGGATGGGTTTGCCAGGGGTCGAATATTTGATCGCGTTTTCCACCAGGTTGATGCAAATACCCTCAATCTCCACGTTGATGCCAAGCAAGAATAGGTCGTCTGAATAATCGGTCTGAACACGATCCCGGTCGTCATATTTTCCGAGCGCCGCACCGACAGCTGCCATCAGGTCCGCTATCGCAATCCTGTCGCCTTCACCGGGAGCCAGGCGGTAACTTTCGACTTGTGAAAGCAACAATAGCCCCTGGATCAGCTCTTTCATACGTTCGGCCTGACGCTGAGCGGTTTGCAGCGAGCGTTTGCCCGAAGCACTGATTTCGCCCTCGGCTTCGAGCATCTCGAGATGGCCGAGGACAACCGTCAACGGAGACCTCAGCTCATGCGAGGCGTTGGCAACGAAGTTCTTCAGACTTTCCTGCAGTTGTTTCTGGTCGCTGACGTTTCTTGCGATCAACAGGGACTGGTTGCCACCAAATGATACCTTTTTAACCTGTATGCTGATATTTGGATCCAGCGGTGATTCAAGCTCGATATACTCCCGCTCGCCGGGATTTTCAAGGTACGCCAATAGCCCGGGATCGCGCAGGAGGTTGTTGATTTTGTAACCGAGGTCCTGCGGCGAGCGCAGGTTGAGCAGGTATCTGGCCGGCTCATTGCACCACTCGATCCGTAATTCCTCGTCCAGCAACACCGTGGCGTCGGGCAGCGCCGATATATTTTGATTCAAGCGACTCAGGATTTGCTTGGTACGTCGTTTACGCTGATTGTGAGTTTTCTTTTGCTGATACAACTGGCGGATGATAATCCCGATGAAACCGTTGTCTTCGTAGACTTCGCTGGCACGGGTACCTTTCCTGATCCACTTTTCCAGTTTCAACAAACGTCGGTATAGCCAGGCGATATAGCCTCCGAGAGTGATCAGACTTGCGATAAACCAGTTGCCGGTTAAGAACCCTAACAGTGCCAGCACCACGGCGGCAATCGCAAGTGCCGATGCCTCGGTTGACCAGATATTTGACATCAGGTAATTATCCCATCATTTTCGCTTTTCATTGGATAAGCGGTATCCGATGCCACGAACGGTTGTAATCATTCCGTCGATGCCATGCGGCTTAAGCAGTTTACGCAGACGCAGGATATGCACATCGACGGTACGGTCACCGAGGTAGGCATTCAATCCCCAGACCGTGTCCAGGATCTGATCGCGCGTGAAGACTGTTTTTGGATTTTCCATAAAAAGGTTTAGCAGTTTAAACTCAGTTTTGCTTAGCTCGATCGGTGTCTTGCCTGCAAAAACCTCATGCGTGCGCGAATTCAGGCTTAACGCTCCAAATTGCACTATATGTACTTGCTCCTGGTAGACCGCAGGACGACGCAGCAACGCCTTGACGCGTGCGCTAAGTTCACGTAGCGACATCGGTTTGGTCAGATAATCGTCCGCGCCGGACTCCAGGCCGGTCAGCACATCGCTTTCCTCGGCGCGCGCGGTCAGCATCAATACCGGGATTTGCTGATACTGGTCCTTTCTACGCAGCCAGCGAATCAGGTCCACGCCAGATCCATCGGGTAGCATCCAGTCGACCACCAGGCAGTCCGGATTGTGATTTTTAATGGCTTGTTTGGCGTCGTGCATGTCAACGCATCCCATGGTTTGTAAATCGTTCTGTGCCAGTGACTGGCAAACCATTTCACGGATATCGCAGTCATCCTCAACTACCAGGATAAGCATATTATTCAGACCGCAGAAGACTAAAGTGCAGGCTATTGGAACTATGTAACAGTTTCATGATAAAACTATACGGCGTCATTGTTGCTTGGCACGGGTTTTCACAACAGGGTTACCTGGTGTTTCTCAATGGTGATTCGGCGCTGCTTGTAGAGTTGACCGAGTGCTTTTTTATAGTTCGCCTTACTGACCCCAAATTCGCGGTATATCTCTTCCGGTGGACTTTTGTCAGTTAGCTTCGACACGCCTTCATTTTGCCGCAGGTGTTCGATAATGGCGCTGCCGAGATGATCGCGCCCGAGATGGGAGGGTAGTTGTAGTGTTAAATCTATGCGGCCGTCATTGCGCAGTTGCTTGATATAGCCTTTTACCCTCTCACCGTAATGCAGTGCCTGAAAAATTTCGTTGGAATACAACTGACCCAGATGTGTGCCGTTGACGACCGCCTTGAATCCGAGATCGCTCTTGCCATAGATCAACAGATCAACCGCCTGTCGAGGTTTGAACCCCGCGCCTTCAAGGGCCAGGTGTTGTTCGAGCCGAGTCGATGCGGCGATGCGTTCGGTCGATTCGTCGACGAACAGGTAAACCGTATAGGAATATCCTTTTTGCATCGGTTTTTGCTGTTCGCTGAACGGCACCAGCAAGTCTTTCGGCAGGCCCCAGTCCATGAATGCGCCGAACTTACTGGTGCTGACCACCTTCAGGTAAGCGCATTCGCCGATCTGGGCCCTGGGTTTAAGAGTGGTCGCAATAATCCGGTCTTCAGAATCGTTGTAGAGGAACACTTCCGTGTCGCTTCCGATCTGCATTGCCTCGGTGACATATTTTCGCGGTAGCAGGATATCCCCATAATCGTCGCCATCGAGAAATACACCGATATCGGCGCGTTTAAGGATACGCAGTTTGTTGTAATGTCCGAGTTCAGCCATGTGCGGATTGTACTACAGCATTATGCTGCCGGGAGCTGAGTATTTTGGTTTGGGTAGAGGCTCAGCCTGTGGGAATCGTGATTAGTTAAAATGCGGCTAGACATAATGATTTGACCTGTCCTCTCAATTATGGCTCTGTGTTGGATATCCCATCTCAGCATAACCCACGTGCTTGAGATGGGCAGGTCAAATCATTATGTCTAGATAGCGCCGAGGTGGGCCTCGATTGCTTCAATTTCAGCACGTGAACGTTTCAGGAATTCCATGATCTGTTCGACACCGAGGTCACCCATGCCAAGCTTGGCAAAGGCGGGCAGGGTCGATATCGGTGGCAGCTGCTCCATTTCCGGGGTACCGATCAGGGCGTGATACTGGGCAATCAGTACCAGGTCACAAAGATCCGGCTGGTCGTCGGGGTTGCGAAACCAGTCCTCGCATTCTTCGCCGACGGTGACGAATTCGGTGCTGAATTTCCATTGATTCAAAAGCATTCCAGTGATCTGCGGACGAAGTTTTTTGACCGCGTGCATGAGCAGTTCCGGATTGTCGATCAAGCCTTTGTTATCCTGGGCGTATTGTAATATGGCGATCTCACCGAGATCGTGAATCAAACCGGCCAGTTGAGCCTGTTCCAGGTCGAAGCCTTGCAGATGATTTGCCATCAATCGGCACAGGCAGGCGACATGCTGGCTATGTTTCCATAGATCCTTCATATACGAATTCATCGCGGAAGTCTTACCCTGGAAAAGTTCTTTCACCGCATAGGTCAGAACCTGTTTGCGCGTCGTTTCAAAACCAAGACGAACCACGGCCTGTTGCAGAGACTCAATTTGCGCCTGACCCCCGTAAAGCGCGCTGTTGGAAATCATAATAAGCTTGGCTGTAATCGCCGGGTCAGCCTGGAGGATGGTGCAGATTGATTCTGCATTGACTGCATCGTCGGCAAATGCTTGCTGGATTTGCTGGGCGACACTGGGCAGGCTAGGCAATTGCAGGTTTCCCGACATCAAGTCCTGGAACATCTGGATGGTCAGCGCATTTTCCTCTTCGCTTTGCTCGATCTCAACCACATCCATTTGTGCGCCATCCGATTCAACTTGTTGCGCAAACTCGGTTAGTTGGTCTGCATATATCTTCAGATAGCGTACCGGCGCAGTCGTCATTACCTGGTACATGCTGGGGCGAATCTTGGCAATCTCCTTGAGTTCGCCTGCCTTGCTACCCTCGAACTGGAGAACTCTCTCATCCCGGGTAATTGCGTCACAGCTTCCCGACAGCAGGTAAAAGCTGTAATTCTCGCTACAACCAAATTCGATAAGACAGGTTTTTTTACCCGAGCTTTCAATTTCCAGTTTTTGCGACAAGCTCGTCAACTGATCCTCACTGAATTCGCTCAGGCTACGGATACGTTTTAAAACGTTGATATCGGGATGGTTACTGCTATCCATCGCGTTTCCTTAAAAGTTGCCATACTTGGCCTGGAGTTTAGTTCAACTATGAGATATTAGTGGAAAAGCTATGCTTCAAATTGTACCGAGATGGTTTGCGATAGCCTCGATCTCGGTACGCGAGCGCTTCAGGAACTCCAAAATCTGCTCGATGCCAAGATCACCCATACCGAGCTTGGCGAAAGCGGGGAGGGCGGGTACGGGGGGTAATTTTTTCATCTCCGGGGTACCGATGAAGGCGTGATACTGGGCGATCAGAACAAGGTCGCACAGATCGGGTTTATCTGCCGGATTGCGAAACCAGTCTTCGCACTCCTCGCCGACGGTGACGAATTCTGAGCCGAAGTTCCACTGATTCAGCAGCATGCCGGTAATCTGCGGTCGCAGGCTCTTGACAGCCTGCATTAATAACTCCGGATTTTCTATCAGATCCTCGTTGTCCTGTGCGTATTGCAAAATGGCCACTTTGCCGAGATCGTGTATCAACCCGGCCAGTTGCGCCTGTTCAAGATCGAAGCCCTCGAGATGATTCGCCATCAGTCGGCACAGGCAGGCCACGTGTTGACTGTGTTTCCACAGCTGCTGCATTTGTGAGCGCATTACGGAAGTCTTGCCCTGGAATAAATCCTTGACTGCGTAAGTCATGATCTGTTTGCGGGTGGTTTCAAGGCCGAGTCTGACCACTGCCTGTTGTAGTGATTCGATTTGTGCGCGACCACCATAGAGTGGACTATTGGAGATCATGATCAATTTTGCGGTGATCGCGGGGTCGGACTGGATGATGGTGCAAATCGATTCCGCTCTGACCGCATTGTCGGAGAAGGCCTGCTGGATGCGTTGCGCGACACTGGGCAAACTCGGCAATTTCAGGCTTCCTGCCACAAGGTCCTGAAACAGCTGGATCGTCAGCGAGTTTTCCTCTTCGCTCTGCTCAATCTCGATCACCTCTATTTCATTGCTCTCGATTTCCAGCTGCTGCGCAAAATCGGTTAGTTGACTGGCGTAGATCTTCACGTACTGGACCGGTCCATTCGCATTCACCTGGTACATGCTGGGACGGATTTGAGCGATCGGAAACAACTCGCCGTCGGGATGGCTTTCAAAACAGGTAATGTTGCCATCCCGGGTGATCGCATCGAGCATGCCGTTGAGCAGGTAGAGGCTGAAGTTTTCGCTGCAACCGCGTTCGATCAGGCAGGTCTTGCTGGCGGCGATTTGTAGTAGTAGTTTGCTGGACAGTGCTGTCAGTTGCTCGTCGCTGAACTGACTCAGACTCCTGATTCTCTTTAGTGCTTTGACATCGGGATGGTTACCGTTTTCCATCGCCCTATCCTTCGATAGACAACTAGTAACCCCGAGTCTAGTCGAATAATCCCAGTTTAGAGGGAATGTCGGTAAATATCCCAGCTACTCCGAGCTGTTTCAACTGTTGAGCACGCACACAGTCGTTGACGGTAAACACCAGGCTAGGTACGCCCATTTCGCGCAGTTTACGGATCATTGCAAAGTCAAGATACTGGTTGTCGAAATGCCATGAGAAAGGGGCGATCTGCTCCAGTTCAACAGACATCTGTAGAGGGATCCCTCTGCTGATCGGAGCCAAAGGCCAGGGGCAGTTGAGTTGTTTCAATTGTTGCATGGCGGCATGGTTAAAGGATGAAATTAGAATCCACGGCAGACCGGCCTTTGCTCCGGGTGTCGGATACTTCGACAACAGATCAAGCAACAATTGCAGGTTGGTTACTGATTTTATCTCAATATTGACCGGCATCCGTTGCCAGTACAGATCGAGCACCTGCTTCAGGGTAGGCACTGTCTCGCCATTACGTAGCCGAATCAGGGATGGGTCGGCCTGAGCTTCGAAAATTCCGGCTTTTCCGGTCAGGCGTTCGAGATCGTGATCGTGAATTACCCAGAGTTCTCCGGAATGTTCGCGGATGTCTAGTTCGATGGCGTCGATTCCAAGCGTCAATGCATGTTTGAATCCATCTAGGCTGTTTTCAAACTTCTCACCAGCGGCGCCACGATGGCCAATAATGTAAAAATGTTCACTAAATCTCGTCATAAACTATCCAGAAAGTCGTTGTGCACGGCGAAATCGACACATTCAACTATACTCGCGCTGTTGTTAATGCAGATAAGGTCGATGGCGAAAATAGTTCCAGATCCTGAAAGCCAGCTAACCCTGGACGATAAGGTAATTGAGCAACTCAAACAAGATATGGGTGAAGATGCCGTAATGGTAATCGAATCCTATATCGAGTCGATCGATGAATTCCTGTCGGATATCGAGAACCGCACCGTGCGCACCTCCAGCAACGATCTGCACCGCTGGGCGCATACGATTAAGTCCTCCGCTGCCAGTATAGGCGCGATGCGGCTCGCACACCTGGCCGCGCAAATGGAAAATTCTTATCGTGATCGCGTGCGAATCGATCTGCATGAACAATTACACGACATGCAGAAGGAATATCAGCGGGTTAACGTCAGCATCGAAAAAGTAACCAGCTCCTGAGACGCTGGAATAGTTTGCTGCCAGGGATTAGGCTATGCGGCGATGATATACGTTATCGCTATCCTCGTGATCTTGATCGTCATTTACGGCCCACAACTGTGGGTGCAGGCGGTGTTGAAGCGCCATAACCGGGTTACGGAAGAAAATTTTCCTGGCACCGGTGCCGAGCTGGCACGTCATTTGCTCGACCGTTACGAGCTTCAGGAAGTCGAAGTCGGTATTACTGATCTTGGCGATCATTATGATCCCCTGGCAAAAGCGGTTCGACTCACCCGCGACAAGTTTGAAGGTAAAACCCTGACCGCGATTACCGTGGCGGCACATGAATGCGGTCATGCCTTCCAGCATGCGGCAGCGGAACCGATGTTCATGCTACGTACCCGGCTTGCGGGCATATCCGTCATTGCCCAACGGATTGGTTCCTTCCTGTTGTTTGCCGCTCCTTTAAGCGTATTGGTAACAAAGCTTCCGCTTGCAGCTATGTTTAATATTAGCGGCGCATTCCTGATTATGGGTTTTGCAATCGTCGTGCATCTGCTGACCCTGCCGGTCGAAATCGACGCCAGCTTCAAAAAGGCATTGCCATTGCTCGCCACCGGGTATCTGAATGAGCAACAATTACCTGCGGCCAGGTCAATTCTACGCGCTGCGGCCTGGACCTATGTTGCAGCATCACTGGCGACACTGCTCAATTTCTGGCGCTGGCTCGCTGTCCTTAGAAAATAACAAACACCCTGCTCCAGGAGGGCAGTGTAGTTGATCCGTCTATATCTCCTTGAAAAAGAGCACCAGGTTGAACGAGCCTCTTGCAATTGTCTTTCAAGTGTATACAATATGTATACACTTGAAGTTGCGAGATAAAATTGGACAAACAAGCCATCTACGACGACCTGAAGAAGCAAATCCTGACACTA
>JAAESG010000692.1 GCA_024229615.1 Gammaproteobacteria bacterium
GTGAATTTGGCCACTGGACAGCACGCGTGGTACACTCGCGGATAATACGCCGTTTTTAGGCTTCGGTCAGCTTCGCATCAAGCAGTGCAGAGATCATATCGAATCGCCAGGTGGCGATCTGCCATGGATTGGACATGACAATGGTTCCTTTGTCGAATTTTGCAGCCATGGTCGCATATCCGTCGAATCAATGTGTTCAATCGGCGTGCAGCAAATTCCGGTTTTGAACCCAAGGCCGAACGAATTGCCCCAGCTGATGATGAGACGGTTGAGCTCGACAAACTTCCAAGCGTTTTTGACGTCGAGCATTGTGCTAATAATTTCAAACCGTTTGCAGGCCTCCAGACGTTGCCGACGCCCCTGGCTGCGATAGCGCTGAGGGTTTATCCAAACCGGTATTGAATGCAATGATTTGACTTGTGAAAAACGAATTTCCAACTCCGCCAGGATCCTGGTGGCAGGCACAGAAAAGGCCACTTCCCCTACTGTACGGCCCAGGCAGTAGGCTCCCAAGCCCTCGGTCCACCCATGCAGTGTCGTGTGCTCAGGCGTGCGCTCACCATAGAGCTGATCCCATGCCACTTGGCGCAATGACAGGTCTCCTCGGTTGTAAAGGCTTACCGAAAGTTCGATCACCGGCAGTGAGTAGAGCTTGTATGGAAGAATATCTGCTGGAAGCAGCCGGTACCGGCTTTTGCATATGGGACATTTGACCAAAGCGATCTTGACCTTACGTTCGAGCA
>JAAESG010000693.1 GCA_024229615.1 Gammaproteobacteria bacterium
CGGCTCACCGTGCCTGGAAGCAGTACGACGCGACAGACCCCGAGAACCGCCTGGTGGCAGACGAGCTCGAGCGACGCTGGAATCAGGCTTTACAGCAGGTTGAAGCGCTTACAGAGCGAATTGACGAGTACCGTGCAAATGATGTCCACATCCCCGATGTCAGCGTTGAGGACTTTGAGGATCTAGCGGCAGATTTGGAAGCGCTATGGCATCACCCCGACACTGACGCGCGGTTGAAAAAGCGCATCGTGCGCACTCTGATTAATGAAGTCGTTGTCGATGTTGACGCTGAGGCAGGCGAAATCATCCTGGTCGTTCATTGGAAAGGAGGCATGCATACGGAACTGCGCGTACCACGGCGTCGCCGCGGTCAGTCCAGCCAGCATACATCGAAAGAGATCGTTCATGCAGTACAGGTACTCGTTCGAGTTTGTTCCGATGATATGATCACGGGTCTACTCAATCGCAACGGATTGCTTACAGGGCGTGGTAATCGATGGACAC
>JAAESG010000694.1 GCA_024229615.1 Gammaproteobacteria bacterium
GGCAGTTTCGAATCGATCTGTTGGAGTGCGTGCAGAAATCCAGAGCAAACGGTGTCATCCTGGACGTGTCCGGAATTGATATTCTGGATCTGGACGATTTCAATGGGTTGCGCAGTACGATGGAGATGGCGGAAGTTATGGGAGCACGGCCGATCCTATCAGGCCTCAAGCCCGGTGTGGTATCAGCGCTGATCGATTTAGGAGCTGATCCGGAGGGTGTGAATGCCGTGTTGAATCTTGATGATGCTTTTCGACTGCTGGATGGAATCCGAGAAAAGTCAACTAAGTCTGTGGAAATTTTAAACGATGGACAAGAATCAAATTCGGATCACGGTCAGGGATGAGACCAGTACTGTGCGGTCTGTTATGGAAGCAAGGAAAGCCGCGATGGCAATCGGGTTTGATGAGAATATTTGTCAAATGATTGCGACCGCAGTCTCTGAATTGGCTAACAATATCGTCAAATACGCCGGCAGCGGAGAAATTCTAATGACCCGTATCATTGCCGGAAGCCGAATGGGCATGGAAGTGATTGCCCGGGACAGAGGCCCCGGTATTGAGGATATTCAAAAAGCGATGGCAGACCATTACAGTTCCGGCGACACGCTCGGGCTGGGGTTGCCGGGTGTCAAACGAATGATGGATGAATTCGAGCTTACCTCGGAGCCGGGTAAAAGAACGACGGTGACCATCAGGAAATGGCTGTGACGCAAAGCTTTCGAATCGGAACATGCAAACCAAACGTAAGCTAAATATCGGTGACCTAGACGTTGCATCGTTCGCCCGTCCCTGTTTGGGTGAACGGGTGAGCGGTGATACGGTCGTTATCGAGCATCGTGACGAAATTCTTTTTTTGGCTATCGTAGACGCTCTGGGTCATGGACCGCAAGCAAATGCCGTAGCCAACCAGGCTGAACGATTTTTGCGTAATGGCTGGAGCAGCGATGTGCTCGACACCATGCACCGGCTTCATTCAGCACTAAAGGGAACCATCGGCGCGGCCGCCGGGCTTTGCGTGGTGGA
>JAAESG010000695.1 GCA_024229615.1 Gammaproteobacteria bacterium
GGGTGTGTAGGGTTTGGAATGGATCAGCGCGATGGCTAATGAGGCGCTGATATATTCCAGGTGCCGGCTGCGGAAGGCGGCCCCATTGTCCACATAAAGCTTGCGTGGCAACCCGCGTTTAGCCAGGGCATTTTCAAAGGCATCCAGATAAGAGACCAGGGCTTCGGACGGGTAAAATTGGCCATGGGCAATCAGACGGCTGTGGTCATCGAGGATGGCAATCAGATAGCTTTTTCGCATTTTGCCGTTAATATCGACTTTGGGACCGTGCATGACATCGCTTTGCCACAGGTCGTTGGGCAACTCGGCTTCAAACTTGCGCCGATCCACAGGCTTTTTTAGCTGCGCATGGATCAGGTTGTGCTGATGCAAAAATCGATAAACCGTGGAGTTGTTCAGTACGATGCCCGAGCTAACCCGGTTTTGCCGGTTCATCTGTTCGATAAGCTGGGGCACGGTAAGCGCTGGTATCTCTAATTTTAACTCGATCAGCGACAGGCAGGTCTCTTCATCCATGGCCCTGCTTTTGCCCTGATCGCATCGATCTTTGGGCTGCAGCGACTTTAAATCACCATTGCTGTCTTTATAAAGACGACACCAGCGGTTGATCGTGCCTATGGCGAGGCGGGTTTTTTCTGAGAAGGGA
>JAAESG010000696.1 GCA_024229615.1 Gammaproteobacteria bacterium
ACCTTTGTGTACCGGCTTGGATTGAGGGGGATTTATCAAAAAGTGCCCCGGCTGATTGAGAAGTTACGTCGGCTTCGCCTAACTGCCTGATTCTTTTGTTCCCGCTGATTCGGTAGAATTGAGATCCTCATCAGGCCAGTAACGCGACCCGGTCAGTTTCGCACCGATTTTCCACCCCTTCTTCGTCAGAACGAAAACGGCCTTACCTTCGTTGAACCGCTGTACAACCTGGTCCTTCTCCTCACCTACCATGGTGCCGGCTTCAGCGGTTGCATCCACGCCCTGCTCAGCAAACTCCGCAAACTCGGTGTCGTCCTTGAAGAGGATCACGAGTTGAGATTCCCAGCCGCCGATACCGAAACTCAGCCCGGCCCCGCCGGTCGCCATCTTCATGTAGATGCGCGAATCGGTCTCCCGATTTACCGCGACACCGCGCCCGTAGCCGGCGACGACGTAGAAGCTTGCTTCCCGCGCATCGAACACCGCATAGCCGCTGCTTTGATCAAACAGCGCACGGCTGTCCGGTTGCTCGCTGAACAGTCGCGTCAACGTCCGCTCCGCCATGGCATCGAGCTTGGCGCGAGTGGCTTCCGGTGTCGCCTCGTCACGCAGGCTCTTCTTGGTGGATTCGACGGTATCCGTGACCGCATCGGTCGCCTTACCCGTCCACTCACCCGCGGTATCGACAGCGTTGCTCGTGGTGTCACCGACTTTCTTCGCAGTCTTTGCCGCACGCTCCTTTATTCCATCCCACGAGTACTCGGCGTTTCCGACAGTCGGTGCAACAACAATAAGGGGCAGCACGCAAAAAAGGTAAATTTTCATTATTCAAAATCCCCTATAAAATTTAAAGTATAGAATTCGATCTCTAGGAGGCTTGTCGGGTTATGGGCGATCGTAACGGATCGTAGCGAGGGACGAGGTGAGGGAGTGGGAGAGCAAGGCCAATTTTATCCCGATTCGAGGCGCATAGCCAGCCTATGCACAGACATCCAGCAATTCTCAATACGAATACGAACCATTCGTGATTTAATGTATTAGACAACTCATCGCTGTTTCTGTATAAGACACTGGGAAAATGCAACCGGATTTCCAGTGCCCATGAGCTTCCCCTTTCAACCACGATTGCGTCCCCGGACCTTCAACGACCTGGTGGCGTTTTTTCGCTCGACCGTTGATAGGTTTCCGGATGAACGCACCGGCGATGATTTGAAGTATTCCATGGCGGATGCCGCCATGGGGGCGTTCTCGGTCTTCTTCACCCAAAGCCCGTCGTTCCTGGATGCCCAGCGCAACCTGGAGGTGACGCAGGGATGCAGCAACGCCCGGAGCCTGTTCGCGATGACGCGGACCCCGAGCGACAACCACATCCGCAATCTGCTCGATCCGGTCCCGCCCAGCACGGTGTTTCCCGTCTTCTCCTACGCGGTGGATGCGCTGCAT
>JAAESG010000697.1 GCA_024229615.1 Gammaproteobacteria bacterium
ACGAATTCGTTATGTCAAGGCCAATGAGGAGTTAAACTTTTCTGCCAGAGAGGGCGAAACCGTCGCCATCGTCGGTGAATCCGGCTGCGGCAAATCAACCTTTGCCAAAGTGCTGATGGGTTTGGAAACCGGTACGGATGGCGCGGTCCGGCACCTCGGCAATGATCTTTCGGAGATAGCGGTTCGCGACCGCAGCCCTGAACAGATCGGCTCGCTGCAGATGGTGTTCCAAAATCCGTTTGACACGTTGAACCCTAGTCACAGCATCGGCGGCCAGATATCACGGGTGATCAAAAAATTTGGCGTCGAAACCGATAAGCAGAAAATATTTGACCGCGTCATGAAACTGCTCGATACGGTCAAATTGCCGAGAGATTTTTATTTCAGAAAACCCAGGCAGTTGTCGGGCGGACAGAAGCAGCGTGTCGGTATCGCCCGGGCATTTGCCGGAAACCCGAGCATGGTCATTGCCGATGAGCCGGTTTCTGCCCTGGACGTCTCGGTCGCAGCGGCTGTAACCGAGCTGCTCATGGATATTCAGCGCGAACATAAAACCACGCTGCTGTTCATAAGCCATGATCTGAGTGTCGTGCGCTACCTGTCGGATCGCGTTGTCGTCATGTATCTCGGACATATTCTTGAAAGAGGCACCACGGAACAAATCTTCGCGCCACCCTATTCGCCTTATACCGAGGCGTTGTTATCAGCGGTACCGATTGCCGACCCTGAAGTGACCAAGCGTGAAA
>JAAESG010000698.1 GCA_024229615.1 Gammaproteobacteria bacterium
CTGAATTGTCAGAGCACGGAGAAACAAAAAATGTGATTTTTGTTTCTCCTTCATTTTCAACGACTTAGCAGTCATTGAAAATGACGGTGCGTCCCTGCACCGAGGAAACTCTAATAAATCAGAGTTTCCTTAACTCTTTCAGTACGCATCGAAATGTTCCAGATCGATATAGATACGTACTAGTTGCGCCAGGGTTTTTGCTTCCAGTTTTTTCATCACCTGCGAGCGGTGCACTTCGACCGTGCGTTCGCTGATACCGAAATCAATCGCGATGGCCTTGTTGGCCTGACCTTCGGCGACTTGTCTGAATATCTGCTTTTCTCGCTGGGTTAGAGATTCTAGGCGAGCCAGGTTTTGGTGACGAAATCCTGTCTGCTCAAGGAGATTTGACTCATGCTCAAGTGCCTGCTGGATACGATTTAATAAATCCTCTTCGCTGATTGGTTTACGCAAAAAATCGATAGCACCCTGGCGCATTGCTTCGACTGCCATCGGTACATCGCCGTGCCCGGTGATGAAAATAATCGGTAAGGTCGATCCTGTTTTTTGCAGCCGCTTTTGTAATTCAAGTCCCGACAATCCAGGCATTCTGATATCGAGTATCAGGCATCCCCGCCATGAAACATCGTGATGTTGTAGAAAGTCCTCAGCACTTTCAAAACATTGGTAGGCGTAGTCGGCGGAGTTGAGCAACATACTCATGGCATCGCGCACCGCTTCATCGTCATCGATGAGATAAACCCGTTGATCGCGGGTTTCAGGATTCATCGATAGCCTCCAGGCTGAAGAAAAAAGTAGCACCTCCATTTTTATTACTGGTGAATTCCAATTGCCCTCCGTGTGCATTGATAATCGATCGACTGATGGACAAACCAAGACCCATGCCGGATTTTTTACTCGACGTGAACGGCTGGTAAAGTTGTTTTTCGAGCTTACGCGAAATCCCCTTGCCACTGTCGACGATCGCAATCTTTATGTGTGTCGACTCTAGTCTTGCCTGTATAACGATCTTGCTATCCGTGCCGCAGCGAATTTCCTGCATCGATTCCATGCCGTTTCGCAACAGGTTCAGGACGACCTGCTGAATTTGTATCGGATCGCATTTGACCTGAGGCAGATTGTCATCGAGACACAATACGATGGTGAATTTTCGAATCTGTGCTTCGATTTCACCCAGGTCGCGGCACTCGTGCAACAAGCGCCGGGTATCTACCGTTTCCTGGTAGCTTTCGTGTTGGTGAGTCATTTCCTGCATGCGTTCGATCATCGCGCCAGCTCGATGGGCCTGTTGACTTAGTTTTTCCAGGGCTTCCTCGAGGCGTTTGATCTGGGGTTCATCTCTTTGCAGAAAGCGCAGGCCGGATTGTGCGTACATCGATATCGCAGTGAGTGGCTGGTTAATTTCGTGGGCAATTCCAGCCGCCATTTCACCTTGTGTGTTGAGTCGATCGACGTGTGCCAGCATATCGCGTTGTACGCGTACCTCTTTCTCGGCGGTGCGTTGATCGGTCAGATCACGGATCAGCAGAACCAGGTTTTGTACTTGTTCGTCGTGAATTTCATGCATCGACAATACCATCGGGAATTCACGATTGGCCTTGTCATGGCCGTGGATTTCGATACTTTTCGAACGCTGGGTTTTGTTGATTGATTGTTGAAAGTACTGCTCAAAATCACGGTAATAGTTTACTGCGACCAGACTACGGCAATGCCTGCCTCGGATTTCGGATATTTGATAGCCGAACATAGCGCTGGCGGCCTTGTTGAAAGCTTCAATACTTCCTTCGTTATCGATCGTGATGACTGCTTCGACAGCGGAGTCGACAATCGCCTGTGCATAGGCTTCGGCGCGCATCAACGCATATTCCGTCAATTTACGGTCGGTGATATCGGTTATAAATCCTTCCAGAATGGCAACCCCATCGTCACGATGATCGATCACGCGGCCCCTTTCCCAGACCCATTTTTCTTCTCCGCTGCGTGTAATGATGCGGTATTCGATTTCGAACGGTTGCCCTTTTTCGGCGGCGCTACGTACCTTGCGATCGACTTCCTCGATCATTTCAGGGTGGGTGAAATCGCCCCAGAGTACCTCGTTGCTTTCGATTTCCTGGCGATGATATCCGCACAGGTCGAAACAGCCGTCGGAAACAAAATCCATCGGCCAGTGTTTCAGATTGAGACAGCGATAGGCCATGCCAGGCAAGTTTTGCAGCAGGGTTTCCAGGCGCTCATCGTCGCCTTTGGATTCGGACATGCTTTTCGGTGTCGGCATGGATTTAGCCATGGCATCCTGGTTGTCTGCAAAGCGTTTAACGATAACCACGAAAACGGCAAGTTGCAATCAGATGCATGCTGGGGTTTGATATGTTAAGGAATCCCTGCAATATGCAGAGATTCCTGCGGTACAGGGATGTGCCGCCATTTTTCGATCGCGGAAGTGATTGAAAAATATAGAACAACGTAAAATTGCATTTTGTGTTTTTCGTGTTCTGCTAAGTCAGAGCTTGCCCCGGGCTTGATTCGGGGAT
This sequence comes from Gammaproteobacteria bacterium, assembly GCA_024229615.1. Classification (GTDB taxonomy): domain Bacteria; phylum Pseudomonadota; class Gammaproteobacteria. The sequence continues at coordinate 2,532 of JAAESG010000698.1, forward strand.
GACTTATGCAGAGCTTCCTTAAATTAACCAAGGATTGCAGACTACGCCAATGCCCGACCAGGATAACCAGCAAGACAGTAAATTACTGCCCGAACAGCACAGTGTCGAAGCGCTCGAAATAGCAATCGGCAAACAGGTGCGCAGTTCGCGCAAGCGGCTCAACCTGACGGTCGCGGCGCTTGCCAAACAGGCACAGCTGTCGACCGGCATGTTGTCTAAAATTGAAAATGGCCAAACTTCGCCGTCTCTGGCAACCTTGACTTCGCTTGCCAATGCGCTGCAGGTTCCGGTCACCTCGTTCTTTCGCGGCTACGAAGAGCAACGCGATGTCACTTTTATCAAGGCGGGTGAGGGTCTGCCGATCGAACGCCGTGGTTCCGGTGCCGGACACCAGTATCAGCTACTCGGGCATACCATCGGCAAGCCCTATAATATAGAGCCGTACCTGATTACGATCGATGATCAATCCGAAGTGTTTCCTGTGTTTCAACATGCCGGCACCGAACTGATTTACATGCTGGAAGGTCGCGTCACCTATCGCCACGCCAATAAAACCTACACCCTTGAACCGGGTGACTCGCTTTTTTTCGATGCCGACGCCTCGCATGGCCCCGACGAGATTCAAAAACTGCCTTGCCGCTATCTTTCGATCATTATTTCAGAGGCGACCTCTACTTAGGCAGTTTCCTGTTAGGAAACAATTATTCACAACAGTTGACATGGAGACATTGCTTGCGTAAGCTCGGAGGCTTGACGATTGCCTCCAGGAGAGTGACTGATATGTGCGGCATAGCGGGTGTCTTATACAAACAGGCCGGCGACCATGAAATTGGTAAAACACTGATTGAAATGCTCGACGGTTGTCAGCATCGTGGTCCCGACAGTACCGGATTTGCGTTGTACGGCGAAGACAAGGACCAGCTTCAGCTGCGCTTTATCGTGCCGACCGAAACGCAAGCGAGACAGAAGGCGGTTGATAACATCGCTTCACTGCTGGCACGTCACGGTGCCACCATCGAATCCGAGCAGTCGGTCGGTTGCTCCTACCAGATCGCGGTCAATTTTGAAGGTGATTTGCTCCGTTTCACCAAGGATATCGAAGAACACGCGAAACTGGTTTCGGTTGGACATACGCTGGATATCATCAAGGACGACGGCACTGCGCACGAACTGGATTCGACTTACCAGGTCGGTGAGGTCAAGGGCACCCATGGCATTGGCCATGTACGCCTGGCGACCGAATCGGCGGTTCGCCCCGAGGCGGCGCACCCTTTCTGGGCCACCGGATTCGAAGACATCGCCATCGTTCACAATGGCCAGATTACTAATTACTGGAAAATGCGCCGTCGTCTTGAGCGTCGCGGTTTTACTTTCCATACCGATAACGACAGTGAGTTGGTTGCGGTTTATCTCGCCGATAAACTCAAGCAGGGCGAGACCCTCGACCACGTGCTCGAAACCGCGATCGCGGACCTGGATGGCACCTTTTCTTTCCTGGTGTCGACGCCGAATGAAATTGGTTACGCCAAGGATAACCTGGCCGCGAAACCGATGGTGTTGTACGAAACCGATGACATGATTGCGATCGCGTCAGAGGAAGTCAGCCTCAACCGGCTGTTTCCGGGACAATCCATCAATTCAACCGAACCTGCGCCGGGGACTTTTCAGACATGGTCACGATCGATTTAAGCCAAACCGAAATTACCGATGCCAATAACCGAATTCGTGACTGCGGTCGCGACGGCCAGGACGTCGAAATCATCAATCCGGATGCCCGTCACAACATCGGTGTTGGCCTGGTCGATCCGATTACGGTCAACGTCCAGGGTTCCGCGGGCTATTTCTGTGGTGGGCTGTCGGACGGCGCGCACTATGAAATCGAACACAATGCCGGCTGGGCCGTGGGAGACAATATTTACTCCGGTTCGGTCGTGGTTGGCGGCAATGCCGGTGCAATCGCCGGTGTTGCCATTCGCGGTGCCGAGATCGTCGTGCGCGGCAACATGGGCAGCCGTGCCGGCCAGGTGATGAAGGCGGGTACCTTATGCTGTGGTGGAAACGCGGCCTTCATGGCCGGCTACATGATGTACGGTGGGCGCATCATCATCCTGGGTAATGGTGCGGCTAAGGTTGGCCAGGACATGAGTGCCGGTGAGATTTTTGTCGGCGGCAAGATCGAAAGCCTTGGCAACGACACCATAATCGTCGATATGGAAGCCGGCGAGCGCGATGAAATCATGGAATTTCTCGAACGCTACAAGATGAGTTACAAGGGCGACTTCACCAAGGTCGTCAGTGCCGGCAAGAAGCTGCGTTATGCAAACTCTGAACCGCGCTCGCGTCCTCAACCCTTCTTCGTATCGTCAAATTCGAGCAATTACTGGAATCCGAAGGTGCAGGAGGATATCTGGATCAAGGGTGAAGTAGGGCGTTACCGGATTCGTGGTTATGGCGCTTCAAAACCGGTTCCGCATCTGAACGATATCGCCTTCGTCAAGGACGTGACTTCACGACAATACAAGTCCGAGGAGTTACAGGATGTCAATTTGAAAACCACGGTTGGGGGTCGTTACGGTGCCAAGCCCTTAAGCCTGTCGATGCCGGTGATGATTGCGCCGATGAGTTTCGGTGCGCTTAGCCGCTCGGTCAAAATTGCCCTGGCGCGTGCTTCACGCCTGTCCGGCATCTCTGAAAATACCGGTGAAGGTGGAATGCTCGACGAGCAGCGCGAAGAAGCGGATCAGCTGATTTTCCAGTGCCTGTCGGGACGCCTCGGCTGGAACGTCAAGGACATGCAGCGCGCCGATGCGATCGAAATCTATATTTCGCAGGGTGCCAAGCCGGGTCTGGGTGGCCAGTTGATGGCGAAAAAAGTCACGCCCGAACTCGCCGCAATACGCGGTATTCCACAGGGCATCGACCTGCGTTCGCCGTCGCGCCATCCCGATGTGCTCGGTGCCGACGATCTGGTTATCAAGGTTGAGGAATTTCGTGAAGCCACCATGCATAAGGTGCCGCTCGGCATCAAGATGGGTGCGGGACGTGTCAATGACGATATCAAAATCGCATATAAGGATGGTTTTGACTTCGTTGAGCTGGATGGTTTGCAGGGCTCCACCGGCGCGGCCAGCACGGAGGTACTCGAAAATGTTGGTATTCCAACCCTTTCCGCGGTGCAGGAAGCAATCGATGGACTGCAGGAAATCGATGCCGGCGACGATATGGATCTGGTGATGATGGGCGGCATCAAGGACGGTGTCGACGTCGTCAAGATGCTCGCGCTGGGCGCGGATTGTACATCGGTCGGTACCTCAGCGATTATAGCCGGTGGGTGTATCGCCTGTATGCAATGCCATGTCGGTACCTGCCCGGTCGGTATCGCGACCCAGGACAAGGAGCATGAAGCGCGTTATGACATCGATCTGCAGTCGCAAAATATGCATCGCTATTTTGAATCCCTGCGCTGGCAGATCGCTTCGATCACCAAGGCGCTCGGCTATGACGACGTGCACAAAGTGAGCCGTGACGATCTCGTCGCGCTGACCCCGGAGGCCGCGGATATTACCGGATTGCCGCTGCTCTCCGAGCATCCCGTGCTGAATCGGCCCGAACTGGGCCTCGAAGTACTCGACCGTAAGGCGGGGTAGTACTCCTGCATCCTAAGATATCTCATTGAAGGAGTACCAGTCATGACTATGATTAAAACTGAGTTTTCAATTACCGCAGGCCCGGATCTGAAGGACGACACCCGGGACATCCACTATGTTCCGGCACCTTGCCAGGTGGCCTGTCCGATCGGTACTGATGCGCCGTCTTATATCGCCTACGTATGGGAAGGTAAAAACGAAGAAGCGCTCGAAGCGATCAATGCTACCAATCCGTTCAGTGCGATCTGCGGTCGTGTCTGTGATGCTCCCTGCGAGCCCGCCTGCCGGCGTGCCGACAGCGATGGCGCGATCGCTATCCGCAACCTGAAACGCTACGTGTTGGAAACCCTGGGCCCAGGCTATGCCTTGCCTCCGGTTGCAGTAACACAGGAAAAAACCGTGGGTATCGTTGGTGCCGGTCCGGCCGGCATGACTGCGGCTCACGATCTCGCCGAGGCCGGTTACGAGGTGCACCTGTACGAGGCCACCGATCGGCTCGGCGGCATGATGTTCTGGGGTATTCCGCGATTTCGTCTGCCGCAAGCAGCGGTGCAACAGGATATCGACCGCATTACCGGTCATTGCCCCGGTATCAAGGTTCATTTGAACACTGCGCTCGGCGATCGGGTTTCACTCGAGGAATTGAAGCAGAAACATGATGTCGTGCTGCTTTCCATCGGTGCCTTCGTCGGCAAACCGATGGGTGTGCCCGGTGAATCCGCACCCTATGTCGAGGACGGCGTCAGCTTTCTCTACCGGGTCAACGCCGGTGAAAAACCAACCTTACCGGAAACCGTGCTGGTGATCGGCGGCGGTGACGTCGCGATGGACGCATGCCGGGTGGCGAAACGTCTGCCCGGCGTCAAAAACGTCAAGGTGATTTATCGACGTGACCTTGACGCGATGCCGGCGCGGTGTGAGGAATTACAGGGTGCGATCGATGAAGGCATCGAGATAGTCTACAACACGCAACCGGTTGAAGTTATCGACGGCAACGCATTGCGTTGCGTGCGTACCGAGCTCGGTGAACCCGACGAAGACGGCCGCCGTCGACCGATTAACGTCGAAGGTTCCGAGCACGACATCGAATGCGGCATGGTAATCGCCGCGGTCGGGCAGAAAACCGAATGCGCGGAACTCGACGCTGCGGGTTTGATGGAATGGGACCGTGTCAAAACAAACCTGGAAGGAATGACGACCGGAGACCCCAGGGTTTTCGCGGCGGGTGACGGCGCTTTCGGCGGTTCTACCATCGTCGAAGCCATGTACCAGGGGCATCGCGCGGCTTACTACATGAAAGCCTTCCTCGAAGGTAATAATGCACCGCTATCATATCGTACTCCCTATAGAACCCGGCGAGTACCGATCTGTAACGACCCGGATTGGGAAGTCAATCCACGTGTGCACCAGCAGTTTCATGGCCTTGGCCAGGTACCGATCGAATTTCCGGAAGTCGAATCGACCTATAGCGCCGCGGAAGCCAGGACGGAGGCCGCGCGCTGTTTTCGTTGTGATGCCGAGACCGGATCCGCGGATTATACCGTGGGCAGCCGCGAGTCCATTTTCGCGATGGCGCGTATCAATCCGAATGATCTCGATAAACAAACCAGTATTCTGGAGAAACGTCTCGAAAATCGTGATAACCCGTTTACCGAGGAACATGTTGCGACCCTGGACGACCTCGTGTTCCTGCCCGCAAACCTGTCACGACTGGTCATCGATCCGTACCGTGAAGGTTGCGTGACCGCGACAAAATTCGGCGCTATCCAGAGCCTCAAACTCGATATTCCATTCACTGTTACCGGCCTGGACGACGCACCGAGCGAGATTCGTGAATCGGTGGCTAAATCAATCGTCGCACACGGCTCCGCCTATATCGGTGCCACAACGCTCAGCGAGGATGCCAAATGGATCCAGGTCGTCACCACAGATGTGGATCCGGCGGCGGATGCGATCGTGGTCGATGCCGTTCAGGCTATCGCGGCAGGTCAGATTTCACGGGCGCAGGCAGGACAGCCCGCCGGTTTGCTGGTTAATTCCGGTAGCGTAGAAGCCGCGGTCGATTTCGCACTGGCACAAAGTCTCGATTTTTTGTTACTCGATCCAACCAATGGTTTGCCCGGGCTTGCCGGGGAACTCGCCGGTGCACCGGATATTTCGATCGTGCACCGTGCCGTGGCACGACTGCGCGAATTGAACCGCGAAGAAGAAGTCGATCTGGTTTACTTCGGTGGTCTGCGTACCGGCACCGATGCGGCCAAGATACTGGCGCTCGGTACGATTGCGGTTACCGTTGGCGCGTCGATGGCGCTTGCGCTCGGTGCGGATATCTCCAGCGGCACGACCGTTTTCAATGCCAACCTGGATGCGGCGGAACGCGAAGAACGCAGCTCCAATCTACTGCAGGCGTTTACCGCGGAAGCATCGATGATGGCGCGCTGCACCGGCAAAACCAACCTGCAGAATCTCGAACCCGAAGATATGCGCGCCATCACGCTGATCGTATCGCGGGCAGCGGGCGTGCCGATGGCGGGTAGTTTGCATCAGCACTAGTTGGATATAGAATTACGACAACGACACAACCAAAAATCCATAGGGGGCAAAAAGTGGCAAAAGATCTCGAAGCGATCGCTAAATCCAAAAAAATCAAATATTTCCTGGTGAGCTGGGTCGACCTGTTTGGCTCGTTGCGCGCCAAACTGGTGCCGGCCCGCGCGATCAAGGGCATGCAAAAAGAGGGCGCCGGTTTTGCCGGATTCGCGGCCTGGCTAGACATGACGCCGGCGCACCCGGACCTGTTCGGTGTTCCGGATCCCGATAGCCTGATTCAATTGCCATGGAAGCCGGAGATCGGCTGGGTCGCGGCCGACCTGTGGATGGACGGCAAGGAAGTCGAAGCCTCGCCCCGGGTCGCGTTGAAGCGTCAACTGGCGAAAGCGATGAAGAAAGGTTATCGCATGAAAACCGGTGTCGAATGTGAATTTCACTTGATCAACGCGGATGGAAGCGATATTGCGGACGGTTCCGACACTCAGTCCAAACCCTGTTACGACCAGCTGGCACTGATGCGTCAGTATCCTGTGATTGGCAAGATCTGTGATGCGATGATTGAAATGGGCTGGAATCCGTACCAGAACGATCACGAGGACGCGAATGGCCAGTTCGAAATGAACTGGGATTTCGACGATGCGCTGAAAACCGCCGATCGTCACGTGTTCTTCAAGTACATGACCAAAACCATAGCCGAGGAAAACGGCTTGCGCGCGACTTTCATGCCGAAGCCGTTTACCCATCTGACCGGTAACGGTTGTCATGCACACGTCTCCCTGTGGGACAGGACCGGCAAGAAGAATCTGTTCGCCACTGGAAGGAAAGATCCTCGTGGGCTAGGGCTGTCACCGCTGGCATACCAGGCCCTCGGTGGCATCATGCACAGCGCCGAGGATTTAACTGCTATCTTCAATCCGACGGTCAATTCTTTCAAACGGATCAGCGCACCTCGCACCGTGTCCGGTGCAACCTGGTCGCCTAACGCGGTGACCTATGGTGGCAATAATCGTACCCATATGGTTCGGGTACCGGACGATGGGCGTTTCGAACTACGACTGATGGATGGCGCGGCAAATCCCTATCTGTTACAGGCGGGTGTGCTTGCCGCGGTACTCGACGGAATCGAAAACAAGCGTGACCCCGGCGATCCGATCCACCTGAACATGTATGAGGAAGGTCACAAGGTGAAAACCGCCAAGAAGCTACCGCAAAACATGCTCGATGCCTTGCGTCAGCTTGACAAGAATAAGGTAATAAGGGAGGGTCTTGGTGATGAATTGGTCGATGCCTTCGTCAAGCTGAAGCTTCAGGAATGGGATAGTTACAGCAAGCATTTAAGTAGCTGGGAGCGCGCTAACACGCTCGATTGTTAATTGATAGCAGCATAAATTCGGGTACGGTATACCTGGCTCGCCACTGTTCACGTCGAAGTCTGCATCGACAACGGCTAAACAGGTATGCTGTTCCCAATGACACTTACATTAGACCGAAAGAATGGATTTTCGAAACATATCCAGAATTTAAATGCCCAATAAATTTCAAGGCCGGAAAAACGGTGAAGGTTTTCGCGAATGCCTCTGCGGCTACGCCGCCTGCGGTTTACTTCGCGAAAACCTTCACCGTTTTTCCGCTCCTGGTTGGATTGGTATGACGATGGTTACGAGCTCAAGCAAGTGCCATTCTATACTGTCCCCGAATTATTCGAAGCGGAAGTCTGATCTATCTACATCGAATGCTCTCTAATCTGAGCCTGAAGGCGAGGGCAAGTCTGGCTTGCGCCTACAGTGGTGTCGCCTGGGGAGTTTTCTGGATTCCTCTGCGGGGGATGGATAGTGTCGGCATCAATGGTGCCTGGTCGACGGTGCTTTTCTACCTCATCCCTTTAATCCTGTTTTCTCCGTGGATTGTTAAGAACTGGCGCCGTATTGCGCGTTGCGGCTGGTCGCTGCATTTTATTGGCCTCGCCACAGGCGTTTCGCTGGCGTTCTATTCCAACGCAATGCTTTACACCGAGGTCGTGCGTGGCCTGGTGTTGTATTACACGACCCCGGTCTGGTCATTATTGTTGGCGCGGATAGTACTGGGGGAAAGTATTACAACCCCGCGTCTACTGGCGATCATATTTGGTGTCGCCGGAGTGCTGGTGATGTTTGGCATCGATCTGGGCTTCCCCTGGCCCAAAAATATCGGTGACTGGATGGCGTTGATTGGTGCCCTGGGCTGGGCGATTGCGGCAGTTTTGCTGCGCAAGGATGACGGTAGTCGTAGTATGGAAATATGCGCGGTGTATTTTTTCTATGGTGTTGTCGCAGCAATAGTACTGGCGCTGTCACCGATGGCTGGAGCAATAGAGCTGCCGACCTGGTCAGCCGTTGTCGCAGTATTACCCTGGATACTACCGATTGCATTGATCGTGATTCCGGGCGCCTACGCTGCTTTCTGGGGCGCGCCGCATTTGAATCCCGGGGTGGTAGGCTTGTTGATGATGACTGAAATTAGTGTCGGTGCTATCACTGCAGCGATTTGGGCCGATGAACCGCTGGGAGTGCGTGAGCTCAGCGGCATTGCTCTGATTACGATCGCTGGAATGAGTGAATTTCTCTATGCGCCGATGCGCAGGGCGTTATGGCGCAATAGCTAGCGTTTAGCTTAAACAATGTGTCGCTTTCGCGATACTTTCAGAAGGGGTCAACCCCTATGATATTGCGACTTTATACTCTGTCGACCGTCGATTGAACGGTGCAGAGACACGGCGGCGTTTCTCGCGCAGCAACCCGTTGATTCCCACGATCTGGAGAAAATTATGGCAAAAAGCGATATCGAAATTGCACGTGAAGCAACTCTGAAACCGATTACCGAAATCGCGCAAAAGCTCGATATCCCAGCCACGGCATTCAAGCCCTACGGTCACGACAAAGCCAAATTGACTTCCGAGTTCATCAATTCGCTGGAGGGTAACAAGAATGGCAAGTTAATCCTGGTTACGGCGATTTCACCGACCCCCGCCGGTGAAGGCAAAACGACGACCACGGTTGGATTGGGTGACGGTCTCAACAGCATCGGCAAGAAAGCCGTGATGTGTTTGCGTGAGCCGAGTCTGGGTCCTTGTTTCGGTATGAAGGGCGGTGCCGCCGGCGGTGGTTATGCCCAGGTCGTGCCAATGGAAGATATCAATCTGCATTTTACCGGTGACTTTCACGCGATCGGCGCGGCGCATAACCTGCTTTCGGCATTGATCGACAATCATATCCAGTGGGAAAACAAGTCGGGTCTCGATCCACGTCGCATTACCTGGAAACGGGTCATGGATATGAATGACCGTACCCTGCGCGACATCACCATCGGACTGGGTGGCCCGGGTAACGGCACGCCGCGGGAAAGTGGTTTCGACATTACCGTCGCTTCCGAAATCATGGCAATTTTCTGTCTCGCCACTGATCTCGACGACCTGAGTCGACGCATCGGTAACATCGTCGTCGGCTACACCCGCGATCAAAAGCCGGTACATGCACGCGACGTTAATGCCCCGGGGGCGATGACAGTGTTGCTCAAGGACGCATTCATGCCGAACCTGGTGCAAACCCTGGAAAATAACCCGGCGTTCATACACGGTGGACCCTTTGCCAATATCGCGCACGGTTGTAACTCGGTAATCGCGACTAAAACAGCCCTCAAACTGGCCGATTACGTGGTCACCGAAGCCGGTTTTGGCGCTGATCTCGGCGCCGAAAAATTCTTCGATATCAAGTGCCGCAAGGCGGGACTGAACCCGGACGCTGTGGTGCTGGTCGCTACTGCACGAGCGTTGAAAATGCACGGCGGTGTTGCCAAGGATCAACTCTCCTCGGAAAATGTCGATGCAATCAAGAGTGGTTGTGAAAACCTCGGTCGTCATATCCGTAACCTGAGCCAGTTCGGGGTGCCGATTACGGTGGCGATGAATCGCTTCTCGGCCGATACCGAGAGTGAGTTGGCCGCGGTGCGTGAATTCTGCGTCGAGCTCGGTGTCAAGGCGTTTGACTGTAATCACTGGGGCGAAGGCAGCAAGGGCACACAGGAACTGGCGCATCATGTCGCCGAAGTCGCCGATTCCGGTCAGGCTCAGTTTCACACCCTCTACGATGACGATATGCCGCTTTGGGACAAGGCGCGTCACATCGCACGCACTCTGTATGGCGCGAACGACATTATCGCCGATAAAAAGGTACGCGATCAGTTCGCCAAATTCGAAGCCGATGGTTACGGAGGTTTTCCGATCTGCATGGCCAAAACCCAGTACAGTTTTTCCACTGATCCGGCTTTGATGGGCGCGCCCAGTGGACACGAAGTGCCGATTCGTGAAATCCGCCTGTCGGCTGGCGCCGAGTTTATCGTCGCGGTCTGCGGCGACATCATGACCATGCCCGGTTTGCCGCGTGTGCCGTCAGCAGACAATATCCACCTCAACGATCAGGGCCATGTAGAGGGATTGTTCTAGTTCGATTATGCAGGCCGCCGAGTCATATCAGCGTTTTATTTCATGGCAGTGTCGGCTGCGCAAGATGAGCATGCGTGAACTTGGCGGACGTCCGACGCCGGGTATGAGTGCCGGGATATATGCAATCGCAGGCGGCGAGGAGCAAAGTCGGCTGAACTTCATGATCATCAGGAATGATCCACAGGCACGCACCGCCGAGCTTCGCCATATCGTGAGTAAATCGGCTGATCCCGCAGACTGGATCAAGAATGGGCTGCGCATACTGTCGGAATTGCACTACCATGAGACCGATCAGTTCGAAAACCGCCTGAGTGCGCTCTTCAGTCTCGATTCAAATCTGGCCGCGGCACTGATCGAGGCCGGTCAATGCCACCTGAAAATCACACAGGACAGCATCGAACACGGCTTCGATTTCGATGTTGTCTCAGTGGATCAGGATGACGCCTTTTTTCAGGCGACCTACTGGCACAATCGGCTGTTCAATCCGACCCTGCCAGGTAATGTGCAGGTACTTGCGTTCAGCCCGCGCCTGTAGCCCGGTTAACAGGCACTAAAGCAAGCGCTTGAAGTTTTCGTAGAGCAGGGCGGCCAGGCGATTCATTTCGGGCATATGTTCACGTGCCGATTGATCAAGTCCTTTCAGCGCGCCGTCACCCAGACTGTTTTCCAGCGCCGATTTGTATTCCGGTACACAACCCCATTGCATCACCGTGTCGGCGCGAACTTCGACGTGAAACTGCATCGCGTAAGCATGGTTGCGATATTTGAATATCTGGTATTGGGTATCGCCTGATGATCCGAGCACGCTGACGTCCGCATTCGATTCGAGATTCTGTACCTCGTACGAGTGCCATTGTACCGCCTTGATGGTCGGCGGGTATTCGCTGAATAGCGGATCTTGCTTCGCTGCGTCGGTCATCTCGATATCCAGTACACCGATTTCAGGCGGCTCGGATTTTACCACCTTGCCGCCCAGTACTTCGCCGAGCAGCTGGCAGCCCAGGCAAAATCCAAGGAAAGGCTTACCCATTACCACGACCCAGTCGTGGATGCGCCTCTTTTCTTCGATCAACCATGGATACTCGTCCTCCATCCAGGTATCCATCGGGCCACCCATACACAACATCGCGTCGAAACCCGACATGTCAGCCGGTATCGATTCACCTTCATCCAGTTCAATCTGGGTTAGCGACCAGTCGTCGGCTTCCATCAAGTCCTTGATGTATCCGGGGTCCTCGAGCGCGATATGTTGCAACACCAGAATATTTTTCATAAATCGCCCAGGTAAATCGATAACTCCCGATGATGACGATCCACATCGTGGTCGTCAATCGATCGAGTGGTACGGATGTGTTCGACGTAATGTGATGGAAAATCATGTTCCAGGGCACCACGTAAAACATGTTCCTTGTACCAGTGGAAAGGCTGTTGTGAATGATCGATATCGAGCGCGTAGTAGGTGAACGCCTTGATGGATTCACCGTGAATCGTGGTGACCTCGATATGCTTGTGGTCGTAACCGAAACCGGTTGTCTCGTAGATGTCCAGCTCGAGCTTGTCATCGTGGGTCATCAGGTAAATCACCCCGTAGACAATGTCATCGTGCTTACCGGTAAATTCGATATCACATTTGCCGGATTGGCCGCGGTCGTTCTTGCGCCAGCATAACTGGTGCTGGGTTAAGGTTGCGACGCAATGTACGCTTACTTCGGGTAACCGTTGCAGCAGGCGTGGGCTGGAGAGGTTGGAGCCAAATGCGAAATAATTAAGCTTCATTGCTTAAACTGGTCTCGCAAGCGTGAGCGGGGTTGGCTCCGGAAACAATGTCATGTGCCGCCTTGTTTTTCTGAAAGTGTAGCCTGCAATTATAAGCTGCGCTGTCCGCTAACAGAAGCGCCCTGTTTTGCGGCTTAAGCGGCGCTACTGCGAGAGGCGCGTTTGCGTTCGTGCTCGAGCAACAGTTTTTTACGGATGCGTACGCTTTTCGGGGTGACTTCAACCAGTTCGTCGTCGTCGATGAACTCCAGTGCCTGTTCCAGGGTCATTTTGACCGGTTTGGTCAGCACCAGGTTTTCATCGGTGCCTGCGGCGCGGATGTTGGTAAGTTGCTTGGCTTTGAGCGGGTTGACTACGAGGTCGTTGGCGCGACTGTGAATGCCGACTACCATTCCTTCATAAACCGGTTCCGCGTGACCGATCATCAGGCGCCCACGCTCCTGCAGGTTAAACAGTGCGTAAGCCAGGGCCTTGCCGGTTGCGGTTGATATCAACACGCCGTTCAGGCGTTGTCCTATGGCACCTTCAACCTTGGCGCCATAGTGGTCGAAGACATGGTAAATCAATCCGGTTCCGGAGCTTAATGTCATGAATTCGGACTGGAATCCGATCAATCCACGTGATGGAATCATGTAGTCTAAACGCACGCGGTTGCGCCCATCGGGAAGTATGTTCTTGAGGTCTGCCTTGCGCTTGCCAAGCGCTTCCATCACCTGTCCCTGGTACTGTTCTTCGACATCGACGGTCAGCTGTTCGTATGGTTCGCATTCGACCTCGTCAATTTCCCGGATGATGACCTCGGGGCGTGAAACAGACAATTCGAAACCTTCACGGCGCATGTTTTCGATCAGAATACCGAGGTGTAATTCACCACGTCCACTCACACGAAACTTGTCTGAATCACCCAGCTGTTCGACACGCAATGCGACATTGTGTAAACACTCGCGTCGCAGGCGCTCGTCGATCTGTCGCGATGTCAGGAATTTTCCGTCCTGACCCGAAAAGGGTGAACTATTGACGCTGAAGGTCATGCTCACGGTTGGCTCATCGACGCTCAGCGTCGGTAATGCTTCGAGATGATTGCGATCGCACAGGGTATCCGAGATATACAATTCCTCGATACCGGAGAAAACGATGATATCGCCGGCTTCGGCGGTTTCGGTTTCGACTCGTTTAAGACCATCAAAGCCAAACAATTGCATCATGCGTCCATCGCGGATCTTGCCATCGGCGCCGATAATTTTGATTGCGGAGTTGCGCACTACTCGTCCACGGCTGATACGGCCGATACCGAGTACGCCCTTGTAGCTGTCGTAATCGAGGCTCGATACCTGCAATTGAAATGCTCCTTCGAGCTCGACGGCAGGGGGCGCGACATGTTCGATGATGGCTTCGAATAAGGGGTTCATGTTACCGCTGCGGTCTTTGTCGTCGCTGCTGGCATAGCCATCCAGTGCCGATGCATAGATCACCGGGAAGTCGAGCTGTTCGTCGGTCGCACCGAGTTGATCGAACAGATCGAAAACCTGGTCGATCACCCAGTCCGGACGCGCGCCATCCCGATCAATCTTGTTGATGACGACAATCGGAGTAAAACCCATTGCGAATGCCTTCTGGGTCACGAAACGGGTTTGCGGCATCGGTCCTTCGACCGCATCCACCAGCAGTAACACCGAATCCACCATCGACAGGATGCGCTCGACTTCACCGCCAAAATCGGCGTGCCCCGGCGTATCGACGATATTGATTCGATAGTCCTGTTTGCGTTGCTCATGGTGCCAATTTAGCGCGGTATTCTTGGAAAGAATCGTAATCCCACGTTCCTTTTCGAGGTCGTTTGAATCCATCATGCGCTCGGTGACTTCGGCACGCGCATCGAGGGTACCGGACTGGCGCAGCAACTGGTCGACCAGCGTGGTTTTGCCGTGATCGACATGTGCAATGATTGCGATATTCCGCAGGTTTTCTCTTTGGGTGGTCATAGGGGTATGCAGGCAGGATTCAGGCGCGCGATTATAATGATGTAGCGCCATTGCACAAGCGACGATTTCACACTTTGGCGTAACAATTCAGGGTGTTGCCGCGCGTTGGCTGGTGAGGAATATCCCTGAATTTCTTTCAAAAAATGAATTTTCACAGGGGCATGACCCAGGCGGGTGTAAACCTGGGAAATAATTTCTCAGCAGTACTGCGATGCTGCGGGCCGCCTGAATTAGCAGGATGTCGTGGATCAGGTCAACCCTTGAACCAGTTCGAGCATGGCCTGGGCGTGCCCTTTTGCCTTGACCTTGTAGTTGACCTCGACCAGGATGCATTGCTTGTCGATGACGAAGGTTGAACGACCGATCCCCATGTAGGTTTTGCCCATGAACTTACGCTCGCCCCAGGTACCATAAAGTTCACATAGTTTACCGCCGGTATCCGCCAGCAAGTCAACTTTGAGACTGTATTTACTGATAAATTTGTGATGTTTCTCATAGCCATCTTTGCTGACACCGAGCACCACGGTGTCGACGGCGGTGAATTGGTCGATCAATGCGCGGAATTCGTTGGCCTCGATGGTGCAACCCGGGGTGTTATCCTTGGGGTAGAAATAGAGCACTACATTGTGGTTGCCACGATATTGCGCGAGGTTAACATTTTCGCCGTGCTGGTTGACCGAGGTGAATTCGGGTGCAGGCTAGCATCGTAATTATCCTTTGAGAACAAGTCGCATGATAGAAGATTGACGTGAAACCATTGAAGCACAAAGCGTAAGGTTATTGATTAAACATCTGCGATGCAGTGCCCTGATAACGAAGCCTTGTCCGGTCGTTAAACGCGACCGCAGTTTACATCGTCGATTTGTTCATTGAGTGTCCACAAGTCGTAGAGCAAACCAAACAGGAACAGACCTCCGGTAAATAGCCAAATCAGCCCGGTGATCCATTTGCCGAGGTAAAATCGGTGAAAGCCGAAAATCCCGAGAAAGGTGAGAAAGACCCAGCTTAGGGTGTAACTTTTGTTACCACTGCGGTATCTGAGGTCTGCATCGCGATCCATTCCGGGGATCAGAAACAGGTCAACAATCCAGCCGATTAATAAAAGACCGAGCGTGAAAAAATAGATTGTGCCTGAGATGGGTCGGCCAAAATAAAATCGGTGGGCGCCGATAAATCCGAAAATCCACAGAATGTAACCGATCAACTTGCTATGGGTATCGTTTGCTGTGGTCATGAGTGTCAGTCGATCGGTTGACGGTTGATGTGTTACGCGGATTATAACGCCGATTGTGTCATTTCGGTTAACTGCTCGCTATAAATTGATCTGTCGATGATATCTGCGCAAACGGCACAGCCAATGCGGCCATAAAAGCGGCCTGCACATCGGCGGCCTCAACCAGTAGCCCATTGAATTCGAGATCCCGGGTTGCGCAGGCATCGGCGATTATCTGGCATCGATATCCCAGGTCAAAGGCAGCGCGCACCGTGGTATCGATACACATGTGACTCATCGCCCCACAAACGACCAGTTCTTCTACGCCCGCTTGCCGTAGCAATTCGTTGAGCCTGGTATCACGGAATGAATTTGGGAAGTGTTTGACAATTACGCTTTCTTTCTCGAGTGGTGCCACGCTGGTATGGATTTCACATCCTCGAGTGCCGGGTACAAAAAATGTCGCGCCTTCGCGGGTTGACAGATGCTGTATATGAAAAATCGGCAGTTGAGCGAGACGAAAGGAATCCAGCAGTTTTTTACAATTTGTCGCAGCTGCGTCCATGCCGGCCAGCTCCATCGTACCGCCACCGAAATAATCATTCTGCACGTCGACCACAATTAATGCCTGTTTCATTGTCTATAACCCTGCGTTGAATTGAAAAATATGGAACCTTTCCCAATGACTCATACGACGCATGAACAAAAAGGAGTTAGCGACCGAAGAGTGTCTTAACGACCCGGTAGGTTCGAGTGTCAACCCTGAATACCAGCCTGTTCTCCGTCGGTCCCATGTCTTTGGCCTGAAGTTTGACGAAAATATCGGATTCATCTGCAGAGATACAGACAAACTCGCCATTGCTTTCGTCGATTCTGTCGAGTGCTTCCTGAGTCACCGGGTTATCCGCCTGTGTGTCCAGTTCGGCAAACACCGCGTCGATTGCCAGTCCACACTTAAATGAAACCACTTCCTGCTCGGGATCTGCCGCGAACAGGCTGAGGCCGGGGAGCAGTAGCGTTATCATCAGCAGAATTGCTTTCAAGCCATTCGAACCAGCGAAAAATAAGTTGTAACCATTCATGATCCATCCATATTAGTCATTTGGGGTGTCAACCAACGGCATATCCAGACCGGTGATAGCCCTGGCAAAGTCCAGTGCCGCTTCCAGGGCCTCCTCGATCAAGCCGGCGTTGCCAAAGGGCGTTTCGCTTGAAATAATTTTCAGCTGACCATTCGATGGTTTACCTGGTTGCAGATTCAAGCCGTATCCTGGATGGAACGTTAGAGGGTCGAGCTCGAGTTGACTAGCGGGGAAGTTTTCCTGGCTCCAGTCCTGGCAACGTACGCCTCTAGGTCTACTCGCGTGATCCCCCAACAA
>JAAESG010000699.1 GCA_024229615.1 Gammaproteobacteria bacterium
TCGGGTTAGCCGTTTAAGTTCGCGGGCGGTCTGGGGCAGTTTTGGCTAAAGGACGTTTTAAAAGACCCGTTTGACCATTTGCCGATTAATGGATCGACTCTGATTGTACACTTTTTTAAGCGATACCAGCTCGCCGTCGGAAAGATCGGCCAGTGCGGCCTTTTTACCCATCAGTTGAGCCACGGTTTTGGCAAACTCGTGAAAAGGCCAATAGCGTCGCTGAACAACTTTACGGTAATCGATGCTGCCGGTCTGCTCGGCGAGCATTTGTTTGTGCTGGCGGATCAAAAGCTCGGTGTAGCTGTGCTTGGGTTTTCTCAGCGGTTGTTGGGGGGCTTGCGGCACGTCGATCGTACGATCGTGAAGGGTACCGGTTGCCAGATATTCACCGGCAAGCGAATAGATGTGAACGGTATCCCACGATGAGAACGGATCGTATTTAACCTGTACGCGGTCGCCGCGCAGCTTGGGATCGACGCGATAAAAGCGTTTATCGAGTTGAACATCGGAAAATGTTTTATTGACGGTGCGATTAACGCTTTGCATGAAAGACTCAATGACTTTAGTCATATCGGCTTGGCGTATGACCGTCAGCCCGGTTTGGTAGCGTAGCTCGGGTGGCTGTTTGGTCTCGCTGTGTATGGTTTTGTGATAACTGACAGCCAGCCATGCAGACAGGCACCGGTTGAGTTGCTCCAGAGTTAGGATATCCCCGGCACGGATTTCTGCTTCCAGCTGCATTTGAATGGTCTGGATGAGCCGTTCGATCAAACCGCCTGCCGGGGGATCTTTGGGGGGGCGATGCAGCA
>JAAESG010000700.1 GCA_024229615.1 Gammaproteobacteria bacterium
AAAATACAGGCAGGGCACGACCTCTCGTCGTCTCGCTACGAAAGCTGGTGAGAAATGCGGGCTACAACTTCCAGCTTTCGCGACTCGTGTCGACCGTGAATCTATCTGGGTTGCTGAGGAGTTCCGCTGTGGAATGGCGGCTGAAGATAGCGGCGCGGTAATTAATTCACTTTTGCCGAGCAGTTGGCATTTAAAAGCGATGTTTTTCGCTATCTTCAGTCGGTTTAGCACTATAATTTGTTGAGACCAACAGTGTCACCATGGCAATAGACCGTCGCGATATCGTCCAGATGCTGAAACGCGAGATTGAAGATCTCAAGGCTCGCAATCAAAAGCTTGATGCCCGGATAAAGCGACACCAGCAGGCATTTCGCGCGCTCAATCGTATGGATGAAACCATGCGTGCAATGCGATCAGGTTTCGATTTGAAGCGACTGATCACTGACCTACTTGCACTTGTCCTGCATGCCTGCGACTCGGAAAATGGCTCGTTAATCCTGGTTGATGATGACACTGACGAACTGGTGTTCGCCGAGGTGGTCGGGGCTGCCAGGGAGCAGTTGCTCAACCATCGCATCGATAATGATACTGGAATTGTCGGGCATGTAGTAAGGACACATCAGGCGATGCTGGTAACCGACGTGCAAAATTCGTCGAAGTGGTCCGCCGAAGTTGATCGGGTCATAGGTTTTAATACTAACGCGTTGATGTGCGCACCATTGTTCAACAGCGCAAAAACTTTCGGGGCTATCGAGGTAGTCAATATTATGTCCGGCGACCAGTTTGATGATAACGATCTTGCCATTTTGCGGGTAACAGCGCGATTTGTCAGTCAGGCATTGCAGGAAGCCGAAGATATAACCCTGATGGAAGGTGAAAGATCTTGAATAAAAATTTGCTGTTTACCCTGTTATTGACGCTGATGTCATATGCCGTGTTCCAACCTGTTGCGACTGCTGCCAGTGTTGAGCTGGTGCCGTCATCGAGAGTCATCCTGAAAATTACCGAAGGTATGACAATCGACGATATCATCAGGCGCGTATATCCCAAGGACAAGGATCTGTGGACACAGATCAAGCAAAAGCTGATCGAATCCAATCCCAACTCATTTGTGCAGTACTCGGATCGACTGATACCGGGTCTGCGTTTGAAGTTGGTGGATATCAAGCGCATATACGAAGAGGAAGAGTTAACGCCAAAGATCAAGGTCGGATATGTCGCCCAACTGGGAGGAAGTGCCATAGCAAGGGATATCAACGGCAGGGTGCAGCATTTAACTATCAATTCACAGATTTTTGAAGGTGACCGGCTTGAAACCGAAATGGGCGCGCGTCTTTATATTCTGATGGACGACGGAGCTGAAGTTCATTTGAAGGAAGATTCGGTGCTCAAGATCAGCGAATACGTGATCACCGCAGGGTATGACAAGAATAGCAGCAGTATTCTCGACCTTTTGCGGGGTGGCTTGCGCAAGATTACCGGCGCGATAGGCGCAAGCGCATTTGCCAATTACCAGGTCCAGACAGGGTTGGCCACGATTGGTATTCGCGGCACCGAGTATGTCATCAAACTCTGTAAGGATGATGACTGTACGCAGACCCTCAGCCGCAATGACCCGGGTGCAAAACTGCACGCGGTGGTACTTAAAGGGTCAATCACACTGACCACCGATGAAGATGTGCAAATCCTGATGGCGATGGGAGAATATGGTACGGCGACGCCGGAAGTATTGGTCGTTGAAGACGAGGCACCGATTCCGGTCGGATTTCTCGATGTCGACGAAGCACAGCAATTTAACACCAACCTGCCGCAGAAGGTGGAGCAGCCGATTGAAAAAGAGTCTTCGGACTCTACCTGGATGTGGGTTGTGGGTTTGCTACTGCTGGCTGTCGGTATCTAACCAACGTCGGATGCAGGTAGTATTTTGCTGTCAGCCGGTTTTTTCGCACTGGTTATAAGCAGGAACCGGGGAGTTTCAGGAGCCGTCGAACTGCGCGGCAAAAGCCCCCGCGATTTCAAGCAAGCTCTGGATTGTATACTGTCGATTCCCCAGCACTATCGGTTGATGTAGCTGGACATAGCCCTCGTGAAAGGGTACTAGTCGGTTATTCTTTATTAGGAAGGTTCCATTGGTCGAGCCGAGGTCGCGAAGATAAACTTCACCATTGATGACCTGAATTTCAGCGTGCTGTTTGCTGACGGTTGGGTCATTGATATAGATGTGGCCTTCCCTGCCGATAACATATGTTCTGCTTTCCATGCGCTTTACCTCCTCGTCTAAATCTTTATACATTCGCTCCGTCTCCCATGCCAGCTGGGCGACTCAGTCTACCCCAAATAAAATCAAAATTCCCGCACAAATTTTATAAACGAATAGGCGTATGAATTGTTCGGATCTGAATCGAAATCTTCCCGATGGACCTGTTTCCACTCGCATGGATCGATTTCTGGAAACCAGGTATCGCCTTCAAACTCGTGATGAATCAATGTGATGTGTAGTTGATCTGCGTTTGTGATGGTTTGTTCATACAGACTCGCACCACCGATGAGCATGGCCTCGTCGACATCATTAAGCAGTGACAACGCGGCCGTGATACTGTCGACAATTTCGCAGCCTTCAGGGTTGAAACCAGGGTTGCGGGAAATGATGATATTGCGTCTACCCGGCAGCGGTTTGCCGATCGAATCGAAGGTCTTACGCCCCATGATGATCGGTTTACCCATGGTGGTTCGCTTGAAAAATACCAGGTCGGCAGGCAGATGCCAGGGCAGCTGATTGTTGCTTCCGATCAAGCGGTTTTCGTCCATGGCGGCAATTAGACTAAGTCTGGTCATGGCTTAAATGCTCTACTGAGTTTGGCAAAATCGGCAAGCCTGAGGTTTTCGGCGCGCAGTCCCGGATCGATTCCACAAGCCAGGATTGTCTCGCGATCCAGCAGCGATTTCAGTGAGTTCGAAATAGTTTTTCTACGCTGGCCAAAGGCTGATTGCACGATTCTGGAAAAATGGCTGAAGTCGCCAACATCGTGTTCGGATTTGTCCAGGGGTATCAGACGAATCACCGCGGAATCCACCCTGGGTGGTGGGGAAAAGCTGTCGGGTGCAACATCGAACAGGTACTGACATTCACATCGATACTGTAGCATTACCGAAAGGCGTCCGTAGTTGGCATCCCCGGCTTTGGCCACGATACGTAACGCGACCTCCTTTTGCACCATGAAATGCATATCCTTGATTTGTTGAACCGATTCAAGCAAATGAAACATCAGCGGTGTTGATATATTGTAGGGAAGATTTCCGAGCAGACGATAGATCTTGTTACCCGGAAGGCTGCTTAACTCAAACTCCAGTATGTCGGCGTTTATCACTTCGAGGGTGCCGATGTCCTCGGCTTTCCGGCTCAGTACCGGCACCAGGTCGCGATCGAGTTCTATTGCGGTCAAAGCATCGCAGCGTTTCAGTAATGGAAAAGTGAGCGCACCCTGTCCGGGACCGATCTCAATCAGATTATCGCCCGGGCGTGGATCGAGCGCGCGTAAAATGGATTCGATGACGTTCTGGTCATGCAGAAAATGTTGGCCGAAACGTTTACGAGCTCGATGCATTGTGAAACTTGTTGCGGCTTTGAAAGATCGCCGAGTCGATTGCGGCAAACAGGCTGTCGGGCCTGGCTGCCGGGGTTCCTGCCAGGTTGAGCGCAGTCCCGTGATCAACCGAGGTTCGGATGATTGGCAGTCCCAGCGTGGTATTGACCGCATTGTGGAAGCTGATGTGTTTGACGACCGGCAAACCCTGGTCGTGGTACATCGCAACCACAGCGTCGGCATCCGCCAGCATGTGATCGGTGAACAGAGTGTCGGCGGGATAGGGCCCGCTCAGATTGATATCCTGGTTTTTTAAACTGCTCAGAGCGGGGATGATAATCTCGATTTCCTCGTCTCCGAGGTAGCCGTTTTCGCCCGCATGGGGATTGAGGCCACATACCTTGATGTGTGGAAACGCTATACCAAAACGCTGTCGCAGATCTCGATCGAGGATCTCAATGACTTCCCTGATCGCCGACGCATTGATTGCATCGGCGACCTGGCGTAACGGCAGATGTGTTGTTACCAGTGCAACCCTGAGTTGCTCGGCAATGAGCAACATCACCGGTCTGGGTGTGTTGCAGATGTCGGCCAGGTACTCGGTATGTCCTGAAAATTTGATTCCCGCGCGGTTGATGATTTCTTTTTGAACCGGGGCTGTCACCATCGCATCGAATCGATTATCGAGGCAAGCCTTGCAACTGGTTTCGAGGAGTTTCAATACATAGCCTGAGTTGGCACTATCCAGTTCGCCGGCCACGACGCTTTGTTCGAGCGGTTGATCGATAACTTCTATCGCATCGTCCGATCTGGCTTCATCGGCGTGATCGACGAATTTAATTTTTGATCCGAGCGCGGCCGCGCGGCTGCGCAGCATTTCTTTATCGCCGACTATGACTAAACGTGCAGCGAATTTGCACGGATCGATGCTTGCAATGATGTCCGGGCCGATACCTGCGGGTTCGCCAGAGCTGATTATTATCCTGGGTTCATGCATCGGGTTTGCTTGGAAAAACCACGTAAGCTTCATCGCGAAGACGGCGCTTCCAAAGATCAAACACTTCACTCTGTTTTTGTTGCAGCAACTGGGTGTATATTTTGTTGCGTTTATTCTGCTCGGTCTCGTCCACGCTGCGCCGACCCGTCACCTCGATCAGATGCCAGCCGAACTGGCTGCGCAAGGGCTGGCTGATATCACCCACCTTGAGCTGGTCGGTGACTGTTTCGTATTCCTTGACTGTAGCCCCCGGATCCATCCAGCCGATATTACCCCCATCGGCGCCAGAGGTGTAATCGACCGAGTAAAGCTTAGCCAGTCTTGCGAAGTCTTCGCCGTCCAGTATTCGCTGACGAAACTCGAGCAGATTCTTACGCGCATCATCTTCGGAAATTAACTCATTGGGTTTTATCAGAATATGGCGACTGCGAGTCTGCTGACTGATTGATTGTTCGAGGTCTCGCCGCTCCTTGAGATGAACGATGTGGAATCCGCTCGCACTGCGAATCGGTTCGGTATGGCCTCCCGGTTCCATGTCCAGTACCTGAGTCGTAAAAAGGCTTGGAATCTCTGCCTTGCGACGCCACCCCAGATCCCCTCCCTGAAGTGCGGTGTCACCGGCGGAGAAGGTATTGGCGAGTTCATCGAAGGAGGTTCCCTGGTCGAGTTCGGACAAAATCTGATCCGCGATTTGCTGTGCCTTGTTGACCTCTTCCGGTGTTGCGGCATCGGGAAGTGCAATGAGTATATGCGCCAGTCGATATTCGAAGCTGGTGTTGTCGTCGCCGCTTAGTTTGATGAAATCATCCACTTCGGCATCGCTGATGGTCGCGTAGCGCTGGCTGTACTGGCGGCTCAAGGTTGATATGGTTATCTCCTTTCGGATAGTGTCGCGATACTTGTCGTAATTCACGCCATCGGCAATCAGGGTTTTACGAAAATCCGACAGGTTGAGATTATTTTTTCGCGCGAGTCGCTGCATGGTCTGATTGAGCTGGCTGTCGGAAATCTTGATGCCTCGACGATTGGCTTCCTGCAATAACAGCGAATCGTTAATCAGGGCCTCGAGCACCTGGCGCCGCAACACATTGTTCTTCGGTAACTGACGATTTGACTGTTTGAACTCGATGCTGACCAGGCTGACGCGATTTTCCAGCTCGCGCTCGGTAATGACGCTTTCGTCGACGATTGCGACGATGGAATCGAGCGAGGTTTGCGCTGCTGTCACGGGTGGCAGGGACAACAAAATGCCGAGAATAAGTGTACTGATTTGAAATATTTTCATGGTTTGCCTGTGATATTCAGAAACTGGGTTCGTAGCCGGGAATTGCACCACGTAACTGGGCGTCGACGTCCTGACCTGCCTGGCTTAGTCCCTTGAACGTCATCTCAAAGTATATACTGGTGTCCGTTTCCGCAAAGTCATCGGCTTCATCTCCAGTCTGACCGGCCAGTATTTTAAGGCCCCAGCAACAGGATTCATAGTTTAGCCCCAATAAATTCTCCACCGGTTTTTCAAACAGCAGCGAACGGTGGTATTTGGCGATCACCGTCCAGCGTTCATTAATCGGGTAGGCGATTGAAGCCAGGGCCTGTTCCAGTTCTTCGTCGGTAAAATAGTATCCGAAGTTTGCGGCGATCCCGTTGTTGGCATAGTTTATAGACAAATCCTTGTCGTTGAGTTCACTCTGATCCTGGTCGTAAACCAGGCGAGCGGCGATTTTCAGGCCCTGCGCAGGCCAGATATCGAGCTCGGAGATCACGTCAGATTTGGGTTCCTCGTCACGCGTTCCATCAAGGCTGACGCGGCGATCCTTGAAATAGAAAATCTGCCCCAGGCGCATATTCAGTAGTTCGCTGCCGTCGTCATTGTCAAAAACCCGGCTGGCGAGCCCGAAGGTGACCTGGTTTGCATCACCGATTCGGTCGGCGCCGGTGAAACGGTTGTTGGTGAACAGGTTGTTATAGGTTCTGCTGCTCAGGGAAGTGTCGAAGTCTGGAATTTCATCCTGATCTTCAAACGGCGTGTGCAGGAAATAGAGTCGGGGTTCAAGTGTTTGCAGCCATTGGTTGCGGGAGCCCGTGAGGCGCTCAAAAGTCAACCCGGTATCGACGCTCAGAGTAGGCAGAGCACGTTCGATCGTATTATCTCCCGGGTTATCTTCGAGTTCATAATCGCTGAAAGCCAATTGCAATTCCGGTTTGAAAATGTACCAGCTTTGTGACGCATCCCAACTCATCGTGGTTGTAAGGTTGCTGCGCCTGCCCGTCACACTGTTGTCGCGATCAAAGTCGGCCCACTCGAAATGAGCACTGGTGTTGACATTTTCAATCCACGATTCAGGTGTTGCGTCGATCGCCAGACTCGGCAGGCGATTGTAAGGGCGATCCTCGATAGCAGTGTCCAGGTCGATGGTCTGATAATTTTGCCATTGCAGCTCGCTGCTCCAGACTTCGCCATTACGGACGAAACTAACATGGCGCTCCAGGTGTCGAGTGTTTTTGTATGTGGCTGCAACGTTACCAAAATCGTCAAAAAAGTCTTCGTCCGAGACTTCCGCCAGCAACAAATCGCCTTTTACGTCATATGCAAAACTGGATTGGTGTTGCCATTGCTTAAACCAGCGTGTGTCGTCGAAATCTTCGTCGTCAAGATAGGATAAATCGAGCTGGCCTCGCTGGGTCTTGAACAGGTAGCGATTTTCGGTATTGAGTTGCAGGCTACGCTTGCTGTAGAAGGCCGGCGTTATTGTCATGTCGTGATTTGCTGCGATATTCCAGTAAATTGGGACAATGACCGTGTTGCCATCTGCTTCGTCATAGCCGATAGTCGGGGCCAGAATCCCTGACATACGCCGATCATCTATTGGAAACTGAAAATAGGGCAGGTAGAGGAAGGGAACCTCCTGGAGGTAGAACGTGGTATGCCAGGTGCTACCAAGGCCGCTTTCATAGTCGAACTCCAGTTCCGAGGCGCGCAGGTGCCAATCTCTGTCATCCGGGTCGCAGGCACTATAGGTCAGATCCTCGAAGCGGGTGCGATACTGATCCAGTCTCTCGATTTTATCGGCCTGTCCACGTGCGTGTCGGTTTTGCAACTCAAATCGCGGTTGCTCGAACAAGCCCCGATCGTTTTGATTGTCTAACTCAATACGCGGGCTTTGCAAGCGGTAATCGGCGTTCGTAAACACGACGTTTCCGTTGGCCTCGATCGATGCGGTTGGCTTGTCGTACAGGATGTCATCGGCGCTAATCTTCTGCTCTGCACGGGTAACGCTTACATCGCCAGTAAGACGGATTGACTCGTTGTCTTCACTGACAATGGAAAGTGCTTCGATCAGAGTTTCATCAGCCGCCAGTTCCTCGAATTCGATGAAATTAAACGATGGAATACGGCACAGGCTCCAGTCCTCCGCGGTAAAACCAGGTTTGAAAGCAAGCACAGATACCAGACCTGCAAGCAGAAAAATGCGTGAGTGCAGCAACGATTAACCAGAAAATAATTACATTCTGGCACATTATCCTGTTCTGGTTAATCCTGCCTTAACAAAATTGCCTGTTCACCAGGTCCGCCATTGAAGGAGTACCTAGGAGTCTGCGGGCTTGAAGACTTCGGTATCGGGATGAAAGGCAAACCAGGCGAACCAGAATCCCTGGATTCCGGCAACTTCCTGGCCGTTGGCATCGGTGATGGTGATGCTTCGATTTTGTGTATCCCATGCAAAGTCAAATTGCGAGCCATTGATGGTATCGCGGAAGCGGGATTGACCTTGCTTGTCGAGTTCGACGAATGGGTATGCCTTGAACACGCCGTCAACGTCGAGCCCGACTACAATTTCCTTGGGATGATAGTTATCCGGTGCTTCATTGTTGACCGCGAAATAGGTATAGCGGGACTCTTCATAACCGGCGTAGGGATTGCGTTGGTAATCGCGAGAATGCCCCGTGTCGTCGGATAGCACCTGGGTATCCGGGTGTTTTGCGAGCCAGTCGCGCCAGGTAGTGTGGCTGATCGGAATGGGCTTGAGTTTTTGCCCGACGCGCTCACCTGAAACCGACTGGCTTAAAATCTGTGACCAAAGCGATTCGGTATCCCGGTCATATAGCAGGACATCGCTGTTATACAGTAGTCCCGATACGCCAAAGTCGGTGGGCCTGCCGTCAATGGTGGCGTCGAATGCGACCGCGGTGCCGCAGAGCGGGCAATAGGTAACGGCAAAGCGTTGGCCTTCGATTTCATCGTTGACGATTTCATGCCAATTGAGGATGCCGATCGGATATGCCCGCGAGCGCCCTTTCAGGGTGACGCCAATGACCCGGTCGGTCGGTTGCAGGTAGTTGGCCGCGGCGGCAGCGACTAATTTTGGATCGGATAAGGCCGGGATGCCATCCCTTGGGGGGCCTCCGTGGAGTATCTGTTCACGCGGCAAAGTCGTGTTGGAGAGATCGAAGCCGTTGTCCTGGCCGGCAGAGACCGCGTACTTGTAAACGACGATACCTAATAGTATGCCAACCAGTGCAACTATCCTGGTTTTCTTTGACGGCAATAAACGCATTTCAAACTCCGGGACTGGTAGATTAGGAGTTGGAGCCAAAACTGTTGGAATAATTCAATTATCTTATCAGATTCACAGTACTTAATGCCGACTTGACTCGTTCGTCTATTATATTTAGTCTGCGGCCATCAAATTACATCCATGAAACGTCAGGAGCAAGCATGAAATCGAGAGCCGCAGTCGCCTGGGAGCCGAAACGACCCCTCCAGATAGAAGAAGTCGAAGTCGAAGGCCCGCGAGAAGGCGAAGTGCTGCTCAAGGTGCATGCCAGCGGTGTTTGTCATACGGATGCGTTCACGCTTTCGGGTGAAGATCCCGAGGGTGCTTTCCCGGCGATCCTCGGGCACGAGGGTGGCTGTGAAGTCGTCGAGTGCG
Organism: Gammaproteobacteria bacterium; assembly: GCA_024229615.1. Taxonomy (GTDB): domain Bacteria; phylum Pseudomonadota; class Gammaproteobacteria. The sequence goes on from JAAESG010000700.1 coordinate 9,513, forward strand.
GTCCTGGTGTCACCACGCTGGACGTTGGTGACCATGTTATCCCGCTTTATATTCCCGAGTGTGGCGAAGCCAGCTGCTCATTCTGCGCTTCCGATCAGACCAATCTGTGCCAGTCCATCGCCGGCACCGTCTGGACCGGTTTCATGCCGGACGGTACGCGCCGATTTACGCAGGGCGGCAAGGATATTTACCATTACATGGGTTGCTCGACTTTTTCCGAATACACGGTTGTACCTGAAATCGCGCTCGCCAAAATCAACAAGGCCGCGGCCCTGGACAAAGCCTGTCTGCTCGGTTGCGGTGTGACCACCGGTATTGGTGCGGTGCTGAATACGGCCAGGGTGAAGCCAGGCTCGTCGGTAGCGGTATTCGGGCTCGGAACCGTCGGTCTGTCTGCGGTACAGGGCGCGGTTATGGCCAAGGCTGAGCGAATTCTCGCGGTTGATATCAACCCCGGCAAGTGGGAAATGGCGAAAGCACTGGGTGCGACCGATTTCGTAAACCCGAAAGAAATCGATGGCTCGATACCCGAGTACATCCAGGAAATGACCGGCGGTGGTGTTGACTACTCGTTCGAATGTATCGGTAATGTCAACGTCATGCGCGATGCGCTTGAGTGCACTCACATGGGATGGGGAACCTCGACCATCATTGGTGTTGCCGGCGCGGGCGAAGAGATCAAAACGCGGCCTTTCAACCTGGTTGTCGGTCGTCGCTGGATCGGAACCGCCTTTGGAGGCGTCAAGGGACGTACCGAATTGCCCGGGATGGTCGATCAGTATATGGACGGGACTATTGAGCTCGACAGCCTGGTGACGCATACCATGCCGCTGGAAGAGATTAATACCGCCTTCGATTTGATGCATGAAGGCAAGAGCATCAAGTCCGTCATCCTGTTTTAGTGCTTTTTCAAGATGAAAGAAATTGAAAGTATCAAGGAAAGCGGTGGCTATCTGAACCGCTATACCCACGAGTCGAGTAGTTGCCAGTGCGAAATGACTTTCTCGGTTTACCTGCCACCCAAATCACGCGACGAAAAAGTACCCGCGCTGTACTGGTTGTCGGGATTGACTTGTAACGACGACAATGCGCGCACCAAGGGCGGGTTTCAACGCTTTGCCGCTAGGCACGGTATTGCCATCGTGTTTGCGGATACCAGTCCGCGCGGTGAAGACGTCGCCGACGAAGCGGAACGCTACGATCTCGGGCAGGGTGCCGGCTTTTATGTCAACGCGACGCAAAGTCCGTGGACGCCTCACTATCAAATGTTCGATTACGTGACCTGCGAATTACCGGCCTTGATCGAGGCGAATCTGCCCTTGATTCCCGGGGTCAAGTCGGTCAGCGGGCACTCTATGGGTGGTCATGGGGCGCTGATCTGCGCGCTTAAGATCCCCGGAGCATTTCGCTCGGTGTCTGCGTTTTCGCCGATTACAAATCCGCTTAACTGTGGTTGGGGGCAGGGCTGCTTTGGCGCCTATCTCGGCGACGATACCGCGAGCTGGGAAGCCTACGATGCGAGTTGCCTGGTACAGGCCGGCGCGCGCGTTGGCGATATCCTGATCGATCAGGGCGATGCCGACGAGTTTTTGCACGAAGGCCAGCTGTTACCGGATAATTTTCAGGTGGTTTGCGATGCTGCGGAACAACCGTTAAAAATTCGCATGCAGCCAGGGTATGACCATAGTTATCACTTCATCGCGAGTTTTATCGAGGATCACTTCGATTACCACGCTAAATTCCTCAACGACTGAATAGACCGACAGCGCGCTCCGACCACCTGGCCACGCAATCCCGGGTGTCAACTACCTTTTCGGGTGATTGCGATACCGAGCATAATACAGGCCAGCGATAACAGGGTTTGCAGGTTGATTGCGTCAGCGAAATAAAGGCCGCTCCAGAGCACGCCAAACAACGGCACCAGGTAGCCCACCAGCGACATGAAAACGGCGCCATTGGCACGAATGATGAAAAAACGCAGGGTCATCGCCAGCGCTGTTGCGACCACCCCCAGGTAAACCAGTGCGAACAGCGAAGTCTTGCTGACATTTGCCGGTAATGGATCTTCCAGCAGAAAGGCTAGCGGTACCATGTAGAGACTGGCGCTCACCATGGTTGCCGCCGAAGTCGAAATCATCGGTAAATGTGTCAGGCGACGCGAAATGATCGATGAACTGGCATAACTGCAACCGGCAATGATGACCGCCAGCTGTCCCTGCAGACTGCCCAGCCCGGTCTCGAGAATTTCCCACAAAACCAGCACCAGCACCCCGATAAAACCGATGCTGACGCCGAGTGCGCGGAAGGCGTTGATGCGTTCGTCGTGACTGGTAAAGTGCGAGACCACGAGCGCATAGAATGTGCCTACCGCCATCAGCACCGCAGTTTCCGCGCTGCTGATGAATTGCTGTCCCCAACTGATCAGGAAGAAGGGTACTGCGCTGTTCAGGCAACCAACAATCACGATATTGCGCCAGTTGCGCGACCCGCGGGGAAATTTCTGTCTAATCAGCATCGCGATGACAACCAGAACCACGGCACCGAGCGAGACGCGCCAGGTGGCGATGCTAATCGGTCCAAAGTCGTTCAGGGATATCGAAATAAATAGAAATGCGCTACCCCAGATGGCGCCGAGAAAGATCAATTTCGCGACATCGTACAGGGTAGGGCGGCGGATTGCGGATAACATCGGCGCAGTGTAGTCGTTGCCCCTGACAAAGACGATCTTTGAATTGCAATCGGTAGCTGATATTAGGAATCAGATTAAGCAAACTGGGGATCTTGATCTTTTGATAGCTGATCCAATGCCCGATTTCGATGCCAACAAAGTCGCGCAGATTCATCAGCACCTGCACAGTCATCTGCCTGCCGAACCGGCCTTGCGAGTCTAGGCGCTGGAGACTTTGCTAGTCGATAAGGGGCTGGTAAACCCGCAGACCACTAGCCCGCATTTCTCACCACCTTTTAATCGTGGTCTATTGGTGGGTTCGCAGTGGCGAGTCCTGGATGATCATGACTGTGATCAGGGGTGCTGCAACACCAATCAGCGCTACGCTAACCAACAGCCAGCCCAGTTCGCTGTAGTCGGCCGTGGTTTGTATTACATCGGTCACGCGATCGCGAACTTCGCGAGTGACCGTATATATTTCGTTGACGTACTTGGTGCCGAGACTCGATGCCGATAGTGCCAGATTGGTGAAAGAAGCCATCACCGCGAAAAAGGTGGCTTTTAAATGGGAGGGTGCATTTTTTGCAATCCAGGCCAGCATCGGAATCATCGCGATCTGGCCCAGCGGCGATTCGATCGCGGTATCGATGAGTGCGATAAAGCGAGCATCGACGATATCCCCTGTATGCGCAGCGGTCCATTCGTGCACGCCATAGTAGAGGCCGATATTGGGTAACGACAAAATACCTGCGGCAATGGTCAGAATGACGATGACAAAGACGATCGAACGCCTCGCCATCATCGGACGCAGTACCACGAGACCTGCGAGGGTCAGTGCGGAGGCTATCAACGAAAGTACCGATAGAAACTGCTGGTCGAAATCGAGCACATCGATTTCAAACCAGGCCAGACCCGGTCCGGGTAAGGGTACAGCACGAAACACGAAAATGATGATCGCGGTACCGATTAACATATTGCGAGCCTCGGGCTCGAGTTCGAGCAGCAAGCGGTACATCAGAAACAAAATAATCGACATCGAACCGAGGAAAATAATTTCCTGCGCCAGCGGTACATCGCTGACGCCCATGGTGACGGTGAACACGGCAAACACCAGACTGCCACCCAGAATCCACCAGTTGGGACTGATTTCACCCGCGGGGGCGAATAGCAGTTTATCGATGCTGCTGTGGTCGTGGCCTAACGCCTCCATCTGCCGCGCGCGTCGGCGCAGTAACAGGCCTCCGAGGATAACGCCCATGACCGATATCAGCGGGATGACTAATGCGAGCAGGTAAATGTCCGCGTAAATCGCGACCTTCATCTCTTCGGTCATGTCTTCGACACCTTCAAACATGGTGATGTTCAGCGCGGCAACCCCGATCAGACCGCCAATGATCGCGACCCGTCCCAGCGTCTGCATGGTGGTGTGCATGGTCTTGATTTCGGGTTCCGGGTAAGCATTGCCTTGCTCGTCGATGGTCGGTACGGCTTCTACCGTCATCGCATCCGCGACCACGTCCTGCAGCACATAGCCGGTTGGCGCCAGTATCGTGGCGATCACGAACCAGGCTTCTACCTTGAGGATTTCGGCCATGGTTTCGGTGTGTGCGATGATCGCGTACATGAGCAAAATGGAGAGAGCGATGAGGCTGGCGCCGAGGTAAACCAGTAACGCCTTGCGTCGCCAGATCAGATCGACGAGATGACCAATCGGCATCTTTAAAGTCCATGGAATGCCTGCCCAGAAAGCCAATCCGGCGAGGAATGCCGCGGACAGGTCGAGGTATTCCTTGATAAAAAATGTGCCGACGATCGAGGTCAGTCCGGAGACTCCGGCGGCAAGATAAATCATTAATGGTGGCAGGTAAGACCAGCGAAACTGCCGTCCAAGATCGAGAAAAGTATCGTCGAACCAGCGCCAAAGCGGATTATCGGTCATGCATTAATCCTCTGTGGAGGCAAATGTGTCATCCGGCAATAGTTTATAGGTCAAACTGATTTTTCTGAACCCGTCAGGCGTAATTAGATAAAGCCTTCAGTATTGCGTAATCAACTAAGCAAGATGAACAAAGCCGATACGGTCACTACGGAGATGGCCGTCGATACGACGATAGTAGCACTGCTACGGGTAACGAAAGTTTTATATTGATGTGCCAATACGAAGACCGGGACCCCGCTCGGCAATGCCGCCTGGATGACAGCGATGACTGGCAATACACCCTCCAGTTCGAATACACGAAAGGCTAACCACCAGGTGATCAGTGGATGCAGGATCAATTTGGCGAATACCAGCCAGCTGATCTCCATCGTCGCACCACGGATCGAACAGCTCGCCACAAATAGCCCGGCCGCGAATAGCGCACAGGGCACGAAGGACCCGCCCAGTAAATCGAAAAACGTTACCGCCGAAGCGGGCAGGCTGATCCCCGTCGCGGATACCGAGAGCCCGGCTATTACTGCGATAATGGGCGGCCTGCTGAAGACCTGGAACAGCGGAGGCCAGAGGCTAAAGTTTGTACCGCGGCCCTTATCGATTTCGGCCAGCAGGATGGCGAGTGGTGAAAAAATGAGGCCGGTAATGATCGCGCCGATAATGCCGGGAACCTTGCCCGCATCACCAAAAATGGTCAGGATGATTGGCAGGCCTATGTAAGCCGTGCTCGAGTACATCGCGGTCAGACCATGCAGGCTGAGCGCGGTCAGATTGCCCGGGAAAAAAATACGGGCGACCGCCATACCGATGCAGAACATCGCCAGCATACCCCCGCCCAGAGCACCGATATAGCGCCAGTTGAAGAATTCGGCGAGCGTTATACTGGACAAGGAGCCAAAGATCAGCGCCGGTAGCGCTATCATGAAAACAAAGCGGCTTAATATTTCGCTTGCGCCTTCGGGCAGTAGCTTGAAAAAACCTACAAGATATCCCGACACCATGATTGCAAACAGTGGCACAATAATATCGGTGACGAGATTACCCAGAACTTGTCCCCCTTTCAGTTACACCTGAATCCGTAGGTTCAGGGCGGATGCAGGGCGTAAGATATTGGTTTCTCAGTGGAATTAAAAAATCTTAGCTTCACCCATAGGTTAAGCGGGAATTTTTTAAAC
>JAAESG010000701.1 GCA_024229615.1 Gammaproteobacteria bacterium
TCAACAACCTATCGATCGCTCGGTAACCGAGCGCTTCGGATAAGTGTTTCTTTCCTATCTGCTCGTTACCGTCCAGATCAGCGATGGTGCGTTCGACCTTGATGATTCGGTGATAGGCACGAATCGATAGCCCCAAACGATGCAGTGCTGTCTCAAGAAACTCCGCATCTTCGCGCCGCAGTGGACAGTACTTTTCAATTTCTCGACTACCGAGCAGTGCATTCGATTTATAGTTTCGAGACAACATGGTTTGACGAGCCTGTTTGACTCTTTGCTTCACGACTTGGGTGGTTTCGCCACGATCACCACCTTCGGCGAGCATTCCTTTGGGCAATAGTGGGATCTCGAGAGACATATCAAACCGATCAAGCAACGGCCCTGATAGTCGGTTGAGGTAGCGTAATATGATCTGCGGGTTGGCACGCGCTTGATTACCCTCATAGTAACCAGTTGGACTAGGGTTCAATGCACCAATTAACTGGAAGCGCGCAGGAAAGCGAGTTTTGCCCGCGACCCGCGAGATAATGAGTTCACCCGACTCCAGTGGTTCACGCAATGAATCGAGCACCTTACGCTCAAACTCGGGCATCTCATCAAGAAACAGTAGGCCATTGTGCGCCAAAGAGATCTCGCCGGGCCGAGGTACAGAGCCACCACCTACCAGTGCCGCCATTGAA
>JAAESG010000702.1 GCA_024229615.1 Gammaproteobacteria bacterium
ATCGCACCCGGCATTATCTGGGTGGCGGCGCTGCTCGCGGCGATGTTGTCACTGGATAGCATTTTTCGCTCGGACTTCGACGATGGCTCGCTCGAACAGATACTGCTGAGCGCGCATCCGGTGGCGATTCTGGTGCTGGCCAAGGTCTGCGCGCACTGGCTGGTGACGGGTCTGCCATTACCGCTACAAGCGCCATCAATGGCCGAAATCCTGGGAATGCCGTCTTCTGCTCAGATGACTCTGCTATTGACTATTTTGATCGGAACCCCAATCTTAAGTTTGATCGGCGCAATCGGTGTTGCGCTAACAGTTGGGCTACGAAAAGGTGGTATAATTCTGTCGCTTTTGGTATTGCCCTTATACGTGCCGGTGCTGATTTTTGCGGCCAGCGCGATTGAAAATGCTGCGATGGGATTTGACGTATCCGCGCAGATTTATATGTTACTGGCTTTTCTGTTTCTGTCTCTATCACTGTCGCCCTGGGCCACAGCGGCGGCGTTACGAATGTCAGCAAGTTAAACGGGTGCAAATGTTTCTCTGGTTTCACAAATTAGGTTCTCCGCCGCACTTTTACCGCATCGCCGGCAAGTGGATTCCATGGTTAAGCTGGATCTTTCTGGCATTTCTAGTGGCTGGTTTGTACGGCGGTTTAATCGAGGCGCCACCTGACTATCAGCAGGGTGAAAGCTACCGGATTATTTTTGTGCACGTGCCCTCAGCCTGGATGTCGTTATTCATCTATGTGGTAATGGCTTTCTGTGGTGCGGTAATCATCATCTGGCGCATGAAACTGGCCGAAGTGGTGCTGATCAGCAGTGCTCCGATAGGCGCCAGTTTTACCTTTCTCGCGCTCGTCACCGGTTCGCTCTGGGGTAAACCAATGTGGGGTACCTACTGGGTTTGGGATGCACGCCTGACTTCTGAGCTAATCCTGCTATTTTTATATCTGGGCGTTATCGGATTGCACAACGCGATCGATGACAAACGGGTTGCCGCCAGAGCGGTGGCTATCCTGGCTCTGGTCGGGGTGGTGAATATCCCGATTATACATTACTCGGTGGAATGGTGGCATTCCCTGCACCAGGGGGCGACAGTTACCAAGTTCGACAAACCGTCGATCCACTGGAGCATGCTACTGCCATTGTTGCTGATGGCAATTGCGTTTCAAGTCTACTATGTTTTGGCATTGTTCCAGAAATGTCGTGTGGAATTGTTACAGCGCGAGCGTAACAGCAAGTGGGTAGAGGAACTTTAAGTGACAGAATTTTTCCAAATGGGTGGTTACGCCAGTTTTGTATGGCCAAGCTATGCTCTGGTTGCGGTAGTGCTATGGCTGAACTGGTATCTGCCACGCAAACAGCATGAGAAACAACTACGTCAGTTGAAAAGGCGTCAGAGGGATGAGCAGAAATGACACCTGCCAGAAAGAAAAGATTTGGATTAATCGTGTTGATGGTGGCCGGCGTCGCAGTTGGTGTCGGGCTCGCGCTCAAGTCGTTGAATCAAAACATCATGTTTTTCTTCACACCAAGCGAAGTTATTTCAGGCAAGGCGCCCAACAGCAAGTTATTTCGCATGGGTGGAATGGTAGTAGAGGGCAGTGTTAGACGCCCCGGTGACGGATTAACCGTGCAGTTCGGTTTAACCGATAACGAACAACAGGTCACGGTCAAATTTACCGGCATACTGCCAGATCTATTTCGTGAAGGGCAGGGTATTATCGCCAATGGCAGATTGAATGATTCGGGCGAGTTCGTCGCCGAGGAAGTGCTCGCCAAACACGATGAAACCTATATGCCGCCTGAACTCGCCGATATGAAAATGGGTGAGGGGAACTAGTGTTCTTCCAAGGTAATATAGACGGGTTCAGCGAGTCATGATTCCCGAGATCGGTCATTTCGCGCTCATCATCGCGCTGAGCATTGCTTTCGTTCAGGCCGCGGTGCCGCTGGCCGGCGCCGGGCTGGGAGTACAGCGCTGGATTGCGCTGGCGGTGCCAGCCGCGCTGGCTCAGTTGCTGTTTATCGGGATATCTTATGCCTGTCTCACCTGGGTTTTCATCAATCATGATTTTTCGGTACTTTATGCGGTCAAGAATTCGAACAGTGAACTGCCGTTGATTTATCGTATCTCGGGAGTTTGGGGCGCACACGAAGGCTCTTTGCTGCTGTGGGCGCTGGTACTGGCCTTGTGGACCGGGGCAGTTGCCGTATTTACGCCCAATGTACCGCGCGTAATGCGCGCACGTGTCCTCGCGATACTCGGGCTGGTGAGTTGTGGTTTCCTGCTTTTCATCATCATCACCTCTAATCCTTTTGAACGCCTGTTTCCGGCGGCGGCTCAGGGTAGCGATTTAAATCCTTTGTTGCAGGATATTGGGCTCGCAATTCATCCGCCGATGCTCTACCTCGGCTATGTCGGCTTTTCGGTTGCTTTTGCGTTTTCGATCGCGGCGCTGATTTCAGGCCAGGTCGATTCCGCCTGGGCCCGTTGGTCCAGACCCTGGACTAATATTGCCTGGTTATTCCTGACCCTGGGGATAGCACTGGGCAGCTGGTGGGCTTACTACGAGCTTGGCTGGGGTGGCTGGTGGTTCTGGGATCCTGTTGAAAACGCGTCTTTCATGCCCTGGATCGTGGGCACAGCGCTGATGCATTCACTCGCGATTACCGAGAAGCGTGGCACTTTCAAGGCATGGACCGCGTTGCTGGCAATTTTTGCATTTTCCCTGAGTTTGCTCGGCACTTTTCTGGTGCGATCGGGCGTCTTGACCTCGGTGCATGCGTTTGCCAGTGATCCGCAACGCGGGATTTTTATTCTGGGATTCCTGGTGGTTGTGGTAGGTGGTTCACTCGCCCTGTACGCATGGCGTGCACCCATGCTCAAGAGTGCAGCAAAGACCAACCTGCTGTCCCGCGATGGCGTCATGTTGCTAAACAATATTTTTCTCGTGGTCGCGTGTAGTGCCATTCTACTGGGGACGCTTTACCCGATTGCGATCGATGCGATGGGCGGCAAGATTTCGGTCGGTCCGCCTTATTTCAACCTGATGTTTTTATCCCTGACTGCTCCACTGGGCGTGTTGATTGGTATCGGCATGCTGATCCGCTGGAAGAGCGACAGTCTGCAACGTCTGGGGTCGAAATTGAAAATTCCGGCTATCGTGGTGTTGGTGCTGGCATTGTTGCTTAGCTTTGCGCTGCCAGAATGGATCTGGACCGCCTATCTCGGTATTGCCATGGCACTTTGGATCGCGGTCACCGTCGGGATCGCAGTTTACGAACGTTTTCATGGACGCGTTTTATCGAATGCCCTGCGTTCGACACCCGCCGGGTTCTACGGGATGTTACTTGGGCACTTGGGTATTGCGGTGTTCATCGTTGGCGTAACGCTGACCAGTTTGTACAACCAGGAAAAAGATTTGCGCATGGCGCCGGGGGATACCTACGAAGTCGCGGGTTATGTATTCACTTTTCACGGTGTGCGAGATTATGATATCGATAACTATGTCGCAACCCGTGGCGGATTCAGTGTCAGTTCGGAGTCGGGTGATTTCAAGGTCGACCTGTTCCCCGAGAAACGAATTTATCGTGTACAAACCATGCCGATGACCGAGGCCGCGATCGATGCCGGATTGACCCGCGATTTGTTCATCGCCCTGGGTGAACCGCTCGACCAGCAGGGTGCCTGGGCGGTTCGTATTTACTACAAACCTTTCATTCGCTGGGTCTGGCTGGGTGCAATCATCATGGCCCTCGGTGGGCTGTTTTCGGCCAGCGACAAGCGTTACCGACGCCTTGCGCGCAGCAGCAGTGTTGAACGCAGTGCCGCAGAGCAGGCCGCATGAATAGATCCCTGCTACCGCTTGTGATTTTTGTGCTGATGGCCGGATTGCTTGGCTACGGTTTACAACTGGATCCGAAGATAGTGCCGTCGCCTCTGATCGACAAACCGGCGCCAGCATTTTCCCTGCCGATGCTGGATGAGCCATCGCGTCAGCTTTCCAATACTGATCTCAATGGGCAGGTATGGATCCTCAATGTATGGGCTTCATGGTGCGTATCCTGTCGCGCCGAACACGAAGTGATTACTGCTTTGGCCAGAAAAAATCTGGTGACCTTGGTTGGTCTGAATTATAAGGATGAGCCCGCTGATGCAACCCGCTGGCTGAAACAGTTTGGCAATCCTTACGCCACCAGCATTATCGATCGCGACGGCCGTGTCGGAATCGACTGGGGCGTCTACGGGGTGCCTGAGACATTTGTGATCGGTGCCGACGGAATGATCAAGTACAAGCATATCGGTCCGGTCACGCATGATTCGCTGGAGCAGACCATCATGCCTATCCTCCGGGAGTTGTTGAGTTGAGGCTATTACCGTTGTTGGTGTTGTTCTGTTTTTGGATGACACCGGTTCAGGCTGCAATCGAAGCTTACCAGTTTGAGTCGGCGCAAATGGAGGCTGATTACAACAAGCTCATCGATGAGTTGCGTTGCCTGGTTTGCCAAAATCAGAACCTGTCCGGTTCGGATGCGGACCTGGCACGCGATTTAAGGCGTGAGACTTATGAGATGTTGCAGCAGGGAAAATCTCCACAACAAGTGGTTGACTTCATGGTGGCACGTTATGGCGACTTCGTGCTTTACCGTCCGCAATTCAA
>JAAESG010000703.1 GCA_024229615.1 Gammaproteobacteria bacterium
GGCAGTTGATCGAAAGCGTGCCTGGGGACGATACCCATCAATTCCCTCAGATTCGCAACTTCGGTCATCAGCTTCGCTTCAAGTTCCGTTCTGGCCAACAGTAATTCATACCGCAGCTCGGCAGGTCCCGTTACCTCTTCGAGCCTCCTGGAAACCTCAGCAATCTGCTGGTCGAAGAGCTTGATTTGGGTGTAGCTGAGTGTGACTTGGCGGATGAGTTCCAAAGGTTGTTTCCGTTGAGACTGGGTCAGCTTTGCGTTTCTCTCGACGGCTGCTCGAATCAACTCTCCAAGTTCCGGATCGCTCTCGTTCTGCACACGCTCCAGAACGCTTTGTGTATTGTTCTGGCCCACTACAACCGTCGCCATACCAAGACATAGTAAAAGACACAACGACTTCTTAATCCATTTCGTTTTCATAATAATAATCTCCAAAAGATTGTGCTATTATCCCGCTTACGCTCCCAACCGATTCATGCGGGCCTAAAATCATGTTGAGAATAGAGTGTTTGTTCTGATTTTTGAAAACCCCATCACCTCTATTGGTGACTGAGACTTGTCCTGTCGTACTAATCGAGGCCACAGCTTTATAAGGCGTCAGCTTACTTGCGTATTCATAGGCACGGGCCATGCGCTCTTCCATACCAAAACGCTTGAACAGGCGGGCGGCATCCAGCCAGGCGACCAGGTCATTTGGTACGGTTACACCATCAGTCTCGGCGACCGCCCGCGGTGCGACATCCACGCTCCTGGGCAATTTACGTGGCACCGACAGGCGACCGCCAATAAATGCAATGCCAGCTATCAACACCGCAGCGGCAACAAATTCCGCCCTCCGCCAGGCGGAATGTCGCCGCTGAATCCGTAACAGTGCGGCCGTCGAGTCGCGAAGCACCTGTTGCTTAAACGCTTCTCGAGGCGGACTGCCCGACAAATGCTGACTTAAATATTTGTCCGCGTCTTTGTCCTTCATACTGTCACTTTGCATAATACATTACTCCAAAGTTTGCATCTGTTCGTAAACACGGGCAAAGCCGGCCCGCGCCCGGCGCAACTGAGATTCTATTGCCTCGATACTTGCACCGTTGCCTGCTGCGATTTCCTTCATGCTGAGCCCCCGGAGGTACTTTGCTTCGAGCACTATCCGATATTGCCAGGGCAGCCGGGCAAGCGCCTCATGCACCCGCAAATCAGATTCCATTCGCGTGACTGCCTCAGAGGGAGCCCCCTTCGCAGAGGACTCTTCATATCGCTTGCGTCGCTGCTCGCTGGCCCGGATTGCCATATGCCGGTTCTTCACAATCCCGAACAGCCACGCCCGAAACGTTGCCCGATCGGCATCGAAACGATGGATCTGCCCGGCTGCGATGACAAAGGCCTGCTGGGCCAGCTCCTCAGCCATGCCATGCCGGCCGGCTGCAAGCACAGCGCAGAATCGGTACACCGCGTCGAAGTGCCGCTCAAACAATTGCCGCCATGCCTGCTCGCTGCCCCTCTGTGCGGCGTGTATCGCATACGTCTCGAAATCCACGTTCATTTGTCGATTGCTCGAATCTCAGCGTACTATTGTCGATCACGTCTCTATTACTATTTCTCGCCCCGGCTGCAAAATCCGTCGCAAATACA
>JAAESG010000704.1 GCA_024229615.1 Gammaproteobacteria bacterium
TTACGTATGGTTACGGTGATGGTCTGGCTGGATGCATCACTGTCTTTATACAATACAAGCTCAATTTTATTGACGTCGTATGTAGCACCGGGACTGTCATAGGAAAACGTCTGACCCCAGCTCTGGCCGCTTTTGACTTCCAAAGCTTTATCGGACATGGCGGCAAACGACGGCTCGTAGGACTCCAGCACCACGTCAGCCAGTAGTCCCTGCCATTCACTCGCTGCGTCTTGTGCCAACAGGTTCCCGTTTTCTATTTGTCCCTGGCTGTATTCCAGTTCCCAGTCACCGCCGAGGCTTGCATGCCCGGTGAGGTCGTCGGAGGCGGCGACGTCAGTCAGGGTGAGATCACTGAGGCTGTTGATCAGGCCTTGCCCGACTTCAGATTCCGCCAGGTTACAGCCATAAATCAGGATGTCGCCAGTTTCGGCGAAGGCATTCGCCCATAGCGCGATGCTCAGGTTATTTTCCTCGAGCGTATAGGCGTTGAGGCTGGTATTGCCGAGTTCGACGCTGCCGTCGCTGCCATGCGAAATGATGTGGATCGCATCGAGGTCGTCGCGCTCCTGCAGCACCGCGGATATTTGTTCGATGCCGTCCTTATCCTGATCCAGCACGACGACTTCGATGTTGCGGTTGCTGTCGGCATTATCGCGCAGGTCGTCGATCAGTTGCTGATAGTTGTCGACGCCGGCGTCGACGAAGACGATTTCCTGCGACTGTTGTTCCTCGGTCGCGGTGGAAGTCTGGCCTTCAGCGCCGTCGGATCGGGTCTTGTTCGCGTCGAGGTCGGCATAGATAGCCTGCGCTTCGGAATCCACGCTGGTGTCGATCAATCCTTCGATGCCACCCGAAAACAAGCGGCGTTCCTCGAGTTCCTCGAGAATCAGCTTCGATTGCGGCATGACCTGTTTCGACGACTTGCTCATTTACGCTTCTATGACCACTCAACAATAGAAAAACGCGTTTCGGTGAGGTCTTCGGTGCATCTTGCGGCGCAAAATGTAAATCCGGAAATCAGATTCCCCGGCCGGTGTCTAATGTCCGTGGACAGAATATCGAGATTACGCCTGGCGACGATGCGCACCAGGCCTTCGAGCTTCTTGATATCCTGGCGCGGATCCATGAGCGAAAACTGAATCGCCATCGACTCGCTGATCTGTTTACGCGCATTCAGCTGAATTCTGTCTTCATCGGGTGTGAATCCGAGCATCTCGGCGCTCAGTAATATACAGGATGTCAGCATGGCCAGCGCGAAACTGATGCGCATCGCCGGAAACATGATGCCTAAGGATTTTCTCAGTTTATTCATCGAAGAAACCTACCTGTCGGTGTTTGCATAATCGCCTTCATCGTCGTGCTCCATCTTTGGCGGAGAACATCTTGTCCACTTTTTTCGCATGAGCATTGCCCTCTGTATCTGTATCCGTATCCTCATCGGGCTCGACATCTTCCTCGTCTTCCCTTTTCTTCAATATCGGCAGCGGATCGAAACGATTGAGTAACGGCACGGTGGACATGAAACTCGCCAACAAGGAACCGCCTCGCAACACCCAGCTAACGATACCCACGGTAAGGCTGGCGGTGGAA
>JAAESG010000705.1 GCA_024229615.1 Gammaproteobacteria bacterium
ATGCTGGAAAGTGCGCTGCCAGAATACGACAAGGTTGGTTTTATCCGGCAACCCAGCGGAACCGGCCTTGCCAATGTTTCACCGTCGAATATTTTTCCAACCAAGGATGAAAAATGGGTGGTAATCGCAGCGAATCTGGACGCAATGTTCAAGCGGCTGTGTGATGCGATGGAGCAGCCGGAGCTTGCGGATGACCCTAGATACAGCACCCACCAGGCGCGCGGCGAGAACTGTGATGAGCTCGATGCCCGGATTGCAGACTGGACACGGGAGTTCACAGCTACCGAGTTGGATGTTCGCCTTGATGAGCATGGTGTGGTATCCGGTCCGATTTATTCCATAGAAGACATCGTCAATGACCCGCACTACCAGGCGCGCGGCATGATCCGGCGCTACCAGGATGACGAGCTCGGCGATATTGCGGTGCCGGGCTTTGTTCCGCTGCTGAGCGAAACCAAGAGCGAGATTGCCTGGCTGGGCTCGTCTAAAGTAGGCGCCCACAATGAAGAGATCTATTGCGGCTTGCTGGGCATGACCCCGACTGAATTACAGGCGTTGGAAAATGACGGCATCATCTAGCGGGAAAGGTAATGTCTGTGTCTGTGACGTCGCGGCGCGAGATGGGCTGCAAAGTGAAAAACGAATTTGGAGCGTGAATGAACGTGTCGAACTGATCAATCGACTAGCCAATACCGGCATCCAGCGAATAGAAGCGGTCAGTTTTGTCAATCCAAAGCGGGTCCCGCAGATGGCAGATGCGGAAAAAGTTATGGCGCAGATTGAGCGCAAGGCGGATGTGCGGATTGCAGGGCTCGCACTCAACATGAAAGGTGTCGAAAGGGCGCTTGATGCGGGTGTCGACGAGGTGCGCTACGTGGTGGTCGCTAGTGAGACGTTCAATCAAAAAAACCAAGGGACAAGCATTGCGGAGACTATGACCGGATTGGAGTCGATCGCCGGTCGCGTTAAAGCATCCGGTAAGGTGTTCTCGGCCGTGATTGGGGCATCATTCGGCTGTCCGTTTGAAGGTGAAGTCACGACATCAGCAGTGGTTGATATCGGCATTCGCCTGGGGGCCCTGGGTGTAGACGAGATTCTGTTGGCGGATACGATCGGTTGTGCGGTGCCCAGTCAGGTTCGTGAGCGCGTGGGGGCGCTGCAGTTGGCGCTGGAGGACTTCACAGCTGTCGGGTGTCATTTCCATAACACTCGCAATACAGGAATTGCAAATGCCGTCGCCGCAGTGGAATCAGGCGTGCGAATTCTCGATGCGTCTGTTGGCGGTATCGGTGGGTGCCCGTTCGCCCCTCGGGCGACCGGTAATATTTCGACCGAAGATCTGGTTTACGTCCTACGCAACATGGGTTATGAAACTGGCATTGATTTGCCGCAGTTGATCGATGTAGCGGCCTGGGTAGAAGGGTATTTCGACGATCCACTGCCAGGACAAGTCATGAAAGCCGGTTTATTCCCGGACGACGTGATCGCGCGTCAGGCGGCTACTTCAGTTCAAGTGTGAACGGCGTGATAGTCTTGATCCGAATAGATGTGTGGAAAGGGTAAAGTAGAATGACTGATCTGCAGGATGTCTACAGCGAGCGTTCCTATGGCGGCGAAACCATCGGTTTTGGCAGCAAACCAGGTATTGCTGTGGTTGATTTCCAGCTTGGATTTACTGACCCTTCGTATACGCTTGGTGGGTCGCCATTGGTTCAGCGGGCTGTGGAGAATTCAGCACGATTGCTTGGGGTTGCCCGAGAGAGTGGTGTGCCCATCGCAACCTGTTACACGGGCTATAACTCGAAACGAGATATGCCGTACTGGAAGATAACCGCAGTCATGGAAGATCTGATAGAAGGGGAGGTAGCGACAGAGCTTGATCCTCGAACCTATGACCCTGATTACGACGTAGCGATGCGGAAATCGGGTGCATCGATGTTTTTTCAGACACCGGCCGCAGCGTTTTTTAATAAAGAATTGGTCGATACAGTGTATGTGGTGGGGTGTACAACGTCTGGTTGCGTACGGGCGTCGATCGTCGACTGTTTTCAGTGGGGATTTAGAACTTTGGTACCGGAAGATTGTGTCGGCGATCAGGCGGAAGGGCCCCATCGGGACAATCTGAGAGATGTAGAACGGCGTTATTGCGATCTGACCACAGCAGACGACGCAATCGATCGAATCCGTGCGTGGAACGCCTCCCAGGCGTGACTTTATGATCCACAAGAACAGTAATTAATTAACCACCGCCCGATCATGAGTAAAGATTCACGAAAGTCTACTGAGTGGTTTGATGCGCAGTTGCGAAAAGCAAAAGATGATTTTACTGAGTTGACACGGGGTGGACCGGATTTACGTTCACGTGAGCCAGCGAAAAGACCAATCGAGAGAGAGTCAAAGCCCTTCGAG
>JAAESG010000706.1 GCA_024229615.1 Gammaproteobacteria bacterium
ATGAATTCGAGCTTACCTCGGAGCCGGGTAAAAGAACGACAGTGACCATCAGGAAATGGCTGTGACGCAAAGCTTTCGAATCGGAACATGGAAACCAAACGTAAGCTAAATATCGGTGACATAGACGTTGCATCGTTCGCCCGTCCCTGTTTAGGTGAACGGGTGAGCGGGGATACGGTTGTTATCGAGCATCGAGACGAAATCCTTTTTTTGGCGATCGTAGACGCTCTGGGCCATGGACCGCAAGCAAATGCCGTAGCCAACCGAGCTGAACGGTTTTTGCGTAATGGCTGGAGCAGCGATGTGATCGACACCATGCATCGGCTTCATTCAGAACTAAAGGGAACCATCGGCGCGGCCGCCGGGCTTTGCGTAGTGGATAGCGTCACCCGGGATCTGCGCTACACCGGTGTCGGAAATACAGTTTTGCGGACCTTCGGCTCCCAGGCAACCCGGTTGATCTCAACCGATGGCATCATCGGAAGTCGTTTTCGGACGCCTGCCGTGCAGGCTGCCCGGTTGAACGAATCCGGCATCATTTTGCTGTATAGCGACGGCGTCAGCGATCGCTTTGATGTCGAACAATATCCCCAGATCCTTTATCACAGCGCATCAGCGATCGCCCGCAAAATTGTGGCTAGCTTTGGAAAACCATACGATGACGCCACCTGCATGGCGATGAGGTATGGTCGATGATAACCATAGGCAACATTAAAATTTCTCATTCCCGATCATTCATAGAAGCGCGCAATAAGATCCGCGTGGTTGCCGAACTGTTTACCGACGACAGCCTAATACCCATACGGCTTGCGACCGCCACCTCCCAAATATGCCGCTCACTGCCATGGAAAAACGCGTCTCCAGTCATTAGCGTGCATATGGATAATGATAACAACCAATCAATGCTTGTGTTGACCGTTGAAAACGACGATCTCGATCAGCCCTCAGAACAGCTCGGTTATTTTTTTGATAAGATTCAAAAGAGGCACCGGTCTGACGGAACTCGCGTGCTAAACCTATACAAACGCTTGCATAACGCAGCGCCAAGCCGGGACGTCATCGCCCGGGCACGGGCCGTTCTCCAGCAAAAGAGCCGTGATGAACTCATGGCCGAGGTTCAGGACAAGAACATCGAGCTCCAAAACCACCGTGACAACCTTGAGCACACCGTTCAAGAACGAACTGTACAATTGAAACAGGCGATACAGGCGGCGGACACCGCCAATCAGGCTAAATCCGACTTCCTGGCGAACATGAGTCACGAGATCCG
>JAAESG010000707.1 GCA_024229615.1 Gammaproteobacteria bacterium
CGCCCGCAGGCGACGCCTGATCCAATGAGCCAATGGACGTAAGCGGTTGAACGATTCGGTCAATCCGTAATAGTTCCACCACCCGCGCATGAACTGATTCAGTTCATCAATCACCTGGGAGAGACTGCGCCCACGGCGGCGGGCTGTTATTTCACGCACCCGCTGCTTAAAGCGTTTGATCGTTTTCCAATGGATACGGATCTTGGGATTCTTGCGTGAATTCGTCAGGCAAAATCCCAGGTACTTACGTGTCCATGGACGACCTACGGCGCTCTTTTCCCGATTTACCTCCGGCCGTAATTTCTTTTCGATAAAACGGCTAACACTTTCCATTACTCGGTCTCCTGCCCGCTTGCTTCCGACAAAGATGACACAGTCGTCGGCATAGCGCACAAAGCACAGTCCGCGCTTTTCAAGCTCTTTGTCAAGTTCGTCAAGGACGATATTCGATAAAATCGGCGACAGCGGCCCACCCTGGGGAGTACCTTCTTTTGTCGGCTGCTCAAGGCCGCCGATCATGACACCGGAATTTAAGAAACTGCGGATGAGTTTCAATACGCGCTTGTCCTTCACTCTCGTTGCCAGACGTGCCAAAAGGCGGTCATGGTTCACGCGGTAGAAAAATTTGGACAGGTCGATATCAACCACATATCGCAGTCCGGATTGCACA
>JAAESG010000708.1 GCA_024229615.1 Gammaproteobacteria bacterium
ATTCACAAGAGATTTTCTTCAGGCGGGTTACGCTCTGTTATTCCGCTCCTTCAGAAAATCCCTTGTGAATCCAAAGCCCTGCGCGATCATCCCGCCCCCTGGTGAGAAATGCGGGCTAGAAACTGCCGAGATGAATGATTGGCGGTACTATGAGCATTTTTGCCACCACTATCAGCAAGCTGGCGAACAGGGGAGACAGGTCGATGCCGCCGATTGACGGAATCAATTTGCGTATAGGTTTGAGTACCGGTTCTGCGATTTTGTGCACCAGTCCGATCACGGGGTTGTATTGCCCCGGGCTTATCCAGCTCAGGACGACCTGGATAATGACCGCGCCGAGAAAAACCGTGAGTACCAGGGCAACCAGGTCGGCGATACAAAATACCAGCAAGCCGGCGTAGCTGACGCCAGCAAGCGGTGCCAATACTCCGCCGATATGAACCACGGAAATTGACAGCGCACGCATCAACAGAAACTTGGCATAAATCAAGCACATGCATAGTACGATAGAGGCGGAATCCTGACCCCCGATGCTCGGAATAAAGCGACGAAGAGCGCGTAAGGGAGGGGTAGTCAGCTTGACGATGAACTGGGAGACGGGATTATAGAAATCGGCACGCAGCATTTGCAGCAGGAAGCGTACTAACACGAGTAGAATGTATAAATCGAATAAGGTGTTAATGATTAACATTAACGGTGATGTCAAGTAGCCGGATCCCATTTCGCCTGTACCTATGCCTGGTTTAATTCTTCAGTCAATTCGAGTGCGCGCCGATGTGCCGCTGCGGTTGCGTTGTCGACCAGTTTGTCTAAGTGGTCGTGCTGGAAAGAGAGTATCGCCTGTTCGGTAGTCCCTTTTCTAGATGTTACCTGTGCGCGCAGATTTACCACGTCTTCGTTCTGCGCCATGGTCGAGGCGCCCAAAGCAGTCTGGCGTGCAAGGGTTGCCGCAGTCTGTTGAGGTAGTCCGAGTTTGATGCCGGCCGCTTCGAGCAACTCGATAAAATAGAAGAAATAGGCCGGGCCGCTTCCGGAGATTGCGGTCACCGCATCAAGGTCGGCCTCATTGTCTACCCAGATGCTGATACCAACAGCTTGCATGATCAGTTCTGCAGATTCTTTCTGGCTAAGGCTGACCCGCGAGTTGGCCGCAAGGCCGGTAGCGCCAAGTTGCAACATTGCAGGTGTATTAGGCATGCAGCGTACGATTGCCCGGTCGCCACCGAGCCAGCCGTCGATCGCCTCTGCAGGTACACCCGCGGCAATGCTGACGAATAACTGCTGTGGGTCTACCGGCAGGCTGGCGAGCGTTTCGCAGACTTCACGCATTATTTGCGGCTTGACCGCAAGCATGACAATGTCGGCTCCAAGCGCGCTATTCAGGCTGTCGTTGCTGGTGTTGATGCCATAACGTTCACGTAGTTGCAGTAGTTGTTCAGTGCTGACATCGCAGGCAGTGATTCGGTCCGCATCCCGGCTGCTTGCCAGCAACCCACCAATCAGGCTGCTGGCCATGTTGCCCGCACCAACAAAACATATCGATCGATTCAATCTCTTTCTCCAAAGATCGCGGTTCCAATCCTGACCAGGGTTGATCCTTCAGCTATTGCAGCTGGCATGTCCTGGGTCATTCCCATCGACAAGGTATCACAGTCGATGCCCTGCTGTTGCAAAGAAACCAACGCATCGGCCAGGCGCGCAAAGGCAACACGTTGCGCGGCTTCGGTTTCCTGTGGCGCCGGAATTGTCATTAGCCCGCGTAGTCGAATACCGGGCAACTGATAAATCGTGCTGGCGAGTTCAGGCAATTCAGCAAGATCGATACCCGCCTTGCTGGACTCGTGATCGATGTTGACCTGAATGCATACATTTAAAGGCGGTAGATGCGCGGGACGCTGTTCGCTCAGTCGCTGCGCGATTTTAACCCGGTCAATACAGTGTGCCCAATCGAATGTCTCGGCGATGTTACGCGTTTTGTTGGATTGTATAGCACCGATGAAATGCCAGCAGATGTCCAGATCCTTGAGTTCTTCAATTTTCTGTTGTGCTTCCTGCAGATAGTTTTCGCCGAAATCTTTTTGCCCCAACTCCCATGCTCGACGAATATCACTGGCTGGTTTACGTTTGCTCACGGCCAGTAACAAAATAGAATCCGGATCGCGATCACAGGCCTCGGCCGCTGTTATTATTTGCGTACGGATATGATTTAGATTTTTTTCTATTTTCTGCATAGGTTTTGCTATAGTTTATCTGTTA
>JAAESG010000709.1 GCA_024229615.1 Gammaproteobacteria bacterium
TCAGCGTGCTTCGGGCAACATGACCAACATGATCGATGCGCTGCTCGCGGTCACGCGCGATCAGCCCACCCGTAACCAGCCTGTCGACATCGTCTTGCATCCGCTGGTCGAGGAGATCCTCGAATCGATGGCACCCGAGATATCAGCCAAGCAGGTAGCCGTCGAAAATAACCTGACACCCGACATCAGCGTCAAGGCGGATAAAACCCTGATTACGGTGGTTTTAACCAACCTGATTAAAAACGGAGTCAAGCATGGTCAGCAAAGTTCGATCAAAATCTCCATGGATGCGCCGATATTGTCAATTACAGACAGTGGTATCGGCATCGATAGTGAAGCCCTGCAGAAGATATTTGATTTCGGCTTTCGCGGGCAGAACAGCCAGGGATACGGGGTCGGTTTGTATATATCGAAACTGATCTGTGACTACCTCGGCTGGTCGCTGGATCTGGTGTCCAACCCCAGGGGTGGTATCATCGCAAAAGTTGACTTTTCGGATTAACAATCTGTTAACGACCTGAACGCTAACATGACTGTCAGTGTCAAACAGAAAAATATCGTGGCGAGACCGGCAATGAAAAACTTTTTACTACTGCTGCTACTGGTGATCACACCGGTAAAGGCCGAAATTTACAATATCAATCAACTTGACCTGAAACAGCACCAGGGTAAGGTCGTCTATCTTGATTTCTGGGCATCGTGGTGCAAACCCTGTCAGAAGTCGTTTCCGTGGATGAACAGCCTGCTTACCAAGTATCCGGCCGATAATTTCACCGTGATTACGGTTAACCTCGATGCTGAATCAGATGCGATGCATCACTTTCTCGGTAAGGTCAGGGCAGATTTCGACATCTATCACGATCCCAGCGGTCAAATCGCCGAAAAGTTTGAAATAGAAGGCATGCCGACATCCTACCTGATTGACGCCAGCGGCAAAGTGGTGAAGAAGCATATTGGCTTCTACATTAAGAAGGTCGATAAATATGAACGCGAAATCGAGGAGTTGTTATGAAAACCGGCTTTCAATGGGTAATTCTATGCGCCATTTTGGGCGCGAGCGGGTGCTCGTCTCTCGGCGTCAAACCCTGGGAACGCAACCTGCTGGCACGCGAAGATATGCTCATGGAAGCTGATGCCATCGACCTCGCTTTTGATGAACATATATATTTTAGCAAGGAAGCCTCCAGTGGAGGCCAGGGATTTGCAGGAGGAGGCTGTGGATGCAACTGAACAAAAAGAAAGTTGCCGGCCTGTTGTCAGCGGCAACCTGCACCCTGCTCGGCAGCCCTGTGCAAGCCGAGGAAAACGACTGGGATGTCGACAGCGCAGTACTGTTCTATGCGGAATCGGATGGTCGCGTATCGGCTTTTGAACCGGTCATCAGCGCAACAAAGGATCTCGGCGATGACGAAACCCTGTCGCTCAAACTGGTCATCGACAGCCTCACCGGCGCTTCGGCAAATGGTGCCGTGCCATCGACACAGGTACAGACTTTTACACGTCCTTCAGGCAATGGCTCGTATACCGTCGATCCGAATGAAACACCGCTCGACGATACCTTTAAGGATACCCGTGTCGCTTACAGCATGAACTGGGAAAAACCGATCGATCGCAATAACAGACGCAATCTCGGATTCAACATTTCCAAAGAATACGATTTCACATCGCTCGGCGTTAACGCGCTTTGGCAGCATGATACCAATAAACGGAATACGACTTATTCCTATGGCATCAGCGCCGAACTCGATGACATCGCCCCGGTCGGCAAGGTGCCTGAACCGTTGACCAGCATGTCCGCCCAGAACAAGGGTGCCAGTTCCGATAGCAGGAACATCGTCGACCTGTTGTTCGGGGTAACCCAGGTAATAGACAAGTCGAGCCTTTTCCAGGTTAACCTGTCGCTGAGTGAAGCCGATGGTTACATGACCGATCCCTACAAATTTATCAGTGTGGTCGACAACACCAGCGGCGAACCCACCGATATATTGTTCGAGGGTCGACCCGATAGTCGCTCGCGTCAGAGCCTGTATGCCAAGTACAAGAAAATGCTGGCCAACAAAGATATTTTCACCGCTTCTTATCGATTCATGACTGACGACTGGGGCATCGATTCCAACACCTTCGATTTTACTTACCGCTTCATGTTCAACTCGGGATACTACCTGCAACCGCATCTGCGCCTGTACGACCAGTCCGAAGCCGACTTTTATAATTACTTCCTGCTGACCGGTGAAAACCCAACCTACGCCAGTGCCGACTATCGCCTCGGCGAAATGGAGGCAACCACGGTAGGCGTCAAGTTCGGACGCGAACTCGATGACCAGCACTCCTGGTCGGTGCGACTCGAGCAATATTTGCAAAGCGGTGACGCATCGCCATCAGAAGCCTTCGGGCAATTGACCCAGCAAGACCTGTATCCCGGTCTTGAAGCCACCATTGTTCAGTTCAATTACTCTTTCAAATGGTGACCTGCCACCCGCTGATTTGCGCTGTCTGTAAGCAACGATAGAATACGCCTGGTATCGGCGCCAGTCGCCGACAGGTGCCATGCCGGTGGCTGATCCAGGCGACCCGGCATGGTTTGATTCCAGCGCCGGGTGTTGAGCAAAAAAATTGGTTAGTGAAGCCTTAAAGATAACACAACGCGGAAATCTGTGGATCGGACAGTTTCGTTGCATGGCCAGTCCCTGCGAAGTGCTGATCGAATGCAAAACAAAGCCCACCGCTAATAAACTGATCCGCCTGGCGCAGCGCGAAGCTGCCCGCATCGAACGGAAATTCAGCCGCTATCGCGACGACAACATCGTATACCGTATCAATGAAGGTGGGAACGGCATTACGGTTGACGCGGAAACCGCCCGACTGCTTGATTTCGCGCAACATTGCTATGAACTGAGCGAAGGCTGGTTTGATATCACTTCCGGCATCCTGCGGCGGGCATGGAACTTTAGTGACCGCGACAGCATCCCGACCCAACAGCAAATCGACAAACTATTGCCACAGATCGGCTGGGATAAAGTCAGCTGGGAAAACCCGAGACTGAGCGTGCCGCTGGGAATGGAAATCGATTTTGGCGGTATCGGAAAAGAATACGCGGTCGACTCGGTGTTAAAGCTGCTGCAATCTCAAAGCGAGCACAGTTTGATGGTCAACTTTGGTGGAGACTGTAACGCCAGTGGACCGATGATCGACGGCTCCGCATGGATGACCGGTATAGAAAATCCACATCGCCCGGGGGACGCAAGTGCTGTTATTCGGTTGAAAAATGGTGCGCTCGCCACCAGCGGCGACGTCTTCAGGTTCATTCAACATGACGGTATCCGTTACGGACATATATTGGACCCCAGAACCGGCTGGCCGAATACCGATTCACCACTCTCGGTGACCGTGGCCGCGGCGACCTGCACCGAGGCCGGTATCCTGTCGACGCTGGCCATGTTACAAGGTATGGAGGCCGAGCAATTCCTCGATCAACAGGAAATCAAATACTGGTGTTATCGCTGAATGGGGATGCAGTCATGGTGATTGTCGTCGAACCTACACTCAAGATCGGGAAATCCCATGATGATGGATCAGAATTCAAAGTTTGTGACAATACACCGATGAACAAATAAGGCGTAGTGCGCCCATTTTATCACTGATATTACAAGGACTCCCCGGGACGACTGAAGAGGCTCTCAACCCATTCTCTCATTGATTTTTTGTAGCGCGGTTTCCCCCGAGCGCGACTCGCCGTTGCTTCATTTGAATTCGAGTTTGATGAATATTTTATAACCTTCAATTGACGTGCATTGGTAAGTGTAATGCGACTTTTTCGGGTGGTAGACATATTTTGTCATTACAGGCCTGGATGCCTAGCTGTATAGGTAGAATACGTACCGATTTTTTGTCATCGGCGTCTACTTCAACTTGAATTTGAATATCGCCGTGGTAAACGGATAGTGGTTCTTTTTGGAAACCCAGTGTTGCAGTGATGGGCTCAGGAAAACTAACTTTACCCAATTGCCAGCCCGCTTTAACAGAGTCGATGGAGACGCTGGTCGGGATCAGGCCCTTTTGCAGGGGTTGGCTGGAATTAATGTGCCAACCTTCGGAGATGCTGATATCAACAACTATATCGTGAGCAGCGGTTTTACGAGCGGTGGCGCGTATACCACCCCTGGCAGCATATCGTTGTGCGCCTAGCTCACCGTGCTCAAGATCACCGGCACCGGCCAGCATGTATCCAAAATAAATCGGGCTCTGGTTGATAGCATTAGCGAAGGTCGAGAGAATTGTATTTGCGTGTTTGCCATATTCGAAATTGGCGACCCGGGCGTCGAGCATTTGTAACACACGCAGGGCTACCGAACTGCCCGAGGGAATGGCATTGTCGGTACCGCCATCTTTAGGACGCTCCAATGCGGTTAGCTGTTCTTCGTCGCGGCTCATATGAAAGCTACCTGTCTTTTCATCCCAGAACAGCTGAAGCATGGCATTGGCAATCTCTTCGGCTTTCGCTAGCCAGTGAGCTTCGCCGGTTGCATCATAAATATGCATAAGGCTTTCTGCAAAATAGGCATAGTCTTCCTGGTGCCCTGGTATTGACGAACTGCCATCGAGATATACACGCGAAAGTTCGCCGACTTCGGGGTGATTTTTTTCCCAGATGAACTGTGCCGCGCGCACCGCGGCAGTGGTATAACCTGGCTTATCAAGCAGCGTGCCAGCCTGAGCCAGAGTACTAATCATCATGCCATTCCAGGCAGTGAGTATTTTTTCATCACGTATCGGATGTTCTCTGCTTTCGCGAGCGCGGTAGAGTGTTTCGCGAATGCGATCGATACGTTTCGACAGTTCGCCTGGTGCGATATTCTGCTCGGCTGCGATTTCCTCTAACGGCACGGGTAAATGCAGGATATTGCTTTCTTCAAAATTGCCAGTTTCGCTGATGCCGAATAGTTCGATAGCAAACTCGGCATCTGCCTTTGTTAACGTCTTACGAATTTGCTCAGTGTTCCAGAGAAAAAATATACCTTCTTCACCTTCGCTATCGGCATCGGTAGCTGAATAAAAAGCGCCCTCGGGGGACTTCATGTCGCGCAAAACATAGTCTAGCGTCTGTGTGGTAATACGTTGGTAAGAGGGATTGCCGGTTAAACGCCAGGCCAGCAGGAACACGCGCCCGAGGTGCGCCTGATTATAGAGCATTTTTTCAAAGTGCGGCACCAGCCATTCGCTGTCAGTGGAATAGCGGTGAAAACCCCCACCAACCTGATCGTAAATACCACCCCGGCTCATGGCATCCAGCGTGGTTTCTACTGCGACTAAAGCTTCGATATCGTTATTGCGCTCTGCTTGTGCGAGTAGCAGGAACAGCAAGGGCTCCCGTGGAAATTTCGGCGCCTGGCCAAATCCGCCCTGAAGTTCATCGTGGCTGCTCAATGCCTGGTTGACGGCATTATTAACGGCGACGCTGCTGAGCTTTCCGGCGGCGAGTTTGCGATTATTGATTTGTGCCATTGCTTGAGAAACTTGCTCGCCTTGATCAATGAGACCCTGTTGCTGATTTGACCAGAGATCCGCCACACGCAATAACAAAGTCTGAAACATGTCTGGCGGAAAGTAAGTCCCGCCATAAAAGGGTTTGCCTTCGTTGGTGAGGAAGCTTGACATCGGCCAACCGCCATTCCCTGCGATAAGCTGAACCGCTTGCATATAGGTTTTGTCGACATCGGGACGGCGCTCCCGATCGACCTTGATGGGGATGAAGTACTGGTTAAGGATGGCTGCTATCGCTGGATTCTCGAAACTTTCGCGTTCCATGACGTGACACCAGTGGCAGGTTGAATAACCAATAGAGAGGAATATGGGCTTGTTGTCCCGCCTTGCAGCTTCGAATGCCTCCGATCCCCAGGAAAACCAGTCGATCGGATTATGTGCGTGCTGGATCAGGTAGGGTGAGTCTTCGAGAATCAAACGATTGGTAAACATTGGGCTCCCATCGTTGTGCAGGTGCTCGGTTCTGGGTTTGTAATTTTTCCCTTTGGCCTTCAATGCCAGCTCGATTTGTTGGGTGAGCTTTTCGGATCTCGGTGTAATGTTCATTGTCTGAGCCTCATCACCAGTGGCAGCGAAGGCATTGACCGGGAGCAGGATAGCGACTGTCATTAGAACAGGTGCAATTAGGAACGGTAGTGGTTTCATATTTGTAATAGTATCGAATTTTTGGATGTTCTTTGTGTAATAACGAGTAGCAGGCCAGTTTATTCACGGAATCGATCTGGAAAAATGCATTCTTCGAAAAAAAACGGTCGAAGCATTGAATAAATCAAAATGTGGTTCGTTTTAATCACTATGCCCCTCAGTTCCATTTTTTCCGCCATGCCCGGACAAGGTCA
>JAAESG010000710.1 GCA_024229615.1 Gammaproteobacteria bacterium
CATGCGATGGCATCACCGCGCATACTGAAGCCAGGGGATCTTGTACATGCGGAATTCTCGGGCGTCGCCCGTCGTTACCAGTGCGTTACCATGGGTTCACTGACACTCGGGGAACCGAGTGCGCGTATGAAAGAGATGGCGCAAGGCGGTATTGATGCCTTCTTCGCCGGTCTGGATGCAGCCAAAGTTGATGGACGAATTGGTGATATGGAACTTGCCTATCGTAAAGCACTCAACGAGCAAGGTCTCGGCGATTGTTGTCCGATGCGCTTTGGCGTCGGTATTTCAGCGGCTTACCCGCCAGTTTGGGAAAACCAGATCACGATTCAGTACGAATGTAATGACTTGCTCGAATCTGGTATGGCCTTTTACATTCATTCCTCAATGCAGTCCCTGGAGGATAAGAATGGCATGCTGCTTGGTGGGAGTTACCTGATGACACCATCGGGTCCAAAGCGTCTGGATAAGTCACTGATAGAACTGGTTATCATTGATTCCTGATTCAATAAATATACCGTTTAGATTTAGATGACAGACTCAGAAACATACACTGCTCTATGCGACAAGATTGACCAGTCACTCATGGTCGAAGACCTCATGACAATGATCTCGATTCCTAGTATGAATCCTTTCCAGCAGGAAGTAAGAAAAGGCTACCGCGAAGAAGAGATGGCCGAGTTTTACTGTGATCGAATGTCTGATCTGGGATTGGAAGTGGGCTCGCGCGAGGTTGTACCCGGACGACCGAATGTCTGGGGCGTATTGAAAGGCAGGAGTAACGGGCGTTCTCTCATGCTTTCGGGCCACCTTGACACAGTTGGCGATGAAAACTATCCCGATGCATTTGTTCCTCGAATCAAAAACAATCGAGTCTTTGGTCGAGGCGCTTGCGATATGAAGGATGGACTGGCAAGTTACCTTGAAGTGGTGCGAGTAATTCGCGATGAGGATATTGAACTCAAAGGCGATTTGATTCTAACGGGCATCGCCGATGAAGAAGACCAGATGATCGGCTCCAAGGACTTTGGTAAAAGGGGCCCCTGGGCAGATTACGGCATTATCGGGGAACCATCGGACATGAAGGTCTGTTCAGCTCATAAGGGCCAGGTCGGTTACCTGGTACGTTCGTTGGGTAAGGCTGTGCATTCGAGTCGTCCCGAGGATGGCGTCAACGCAATCGAGGGCATGATGCATATTATTGAAGCACTCAAAGCCCTCCAGCAAAAATTGATGTCAAGGGATGCTCATGCTTTATGCGGACACGGGCGTTGCGGCCCTAGTGTGATCCGTGGTGGGACTATAGTCTCGACCGTGCCGGATTACTGCGAGCTGGAGATAGACCGTCGCACCCTACCTGGTGAGACTCGTGAAGATGTTTATGCTGAATTAAATAGCCTGATCTCTACCGTTGTTCAATCTCATCCACAGTTCAGATTCGAGATCGAGGGACCTACCATCGATGTTCTGCCACTTGATGTGCCTACCGATAATCCAGTTTTAAATTCAGTTTTAGGCGTAATCCGATCCATAACCGGCAATTCAGCCGAAGCCAGTGCTTTTCCTGGTGGCACCGATGCGCCTCATTTTGGTTTTCCCACTGTGATCTTTGGTGCGGGTACGTTGCAGCAGGCTCATTCGATGAATGAATATGTTGAAGTCGGCGATATGATGGTCGCAACCCGAGTGTATCTTTGCGCTGTGCTAGATTTGCTATATCGTACTTAGAGTCTCCTCAAAAACTTGGAATCCAGGTTAACACGGCATTTTCATTTCGAGCCCCGCCAGGCATTCTGGTGCACAAGCCTGCGAATCGATACCTGAGCAATGCCCATGCACTAGTCCAGATCCATGACAGAGACTGACGCGCTGCCGTTATCCAGGGCGCAAAAAAGATCTTCAACAGGATGACCAGATTCATCACCAGAAAGATGCTGTTGATCCAGGCACTGGACGTGTCTGCCCGCTTCGCCCGGATGTAATTGAGCCGATACCCATTCTTACCCTGACCGAACTTGCCCTCGGTCGGAATGCGTTGCAAATAGTCTTCCCGGCGTTGTGCTTTCAGTCGTTTCAACTCCTCACGGTTTGCTTCGGTGACTTGCCGTGGCCGCCCCAGCGGTTTCCCCGCAAAGCGAATGCCAAGCTTTTTGAGATGGCGCCGATTGTCCCGCGGACCATAGATCGGATCACCCAATACCGATTCCGGATAGCAACCCGTACGTTTTCGGTATACCTCGACCTGACTTTTCAGATCAAGCCCTTCATGAAACGCATCCCAGCGCAGGTGGTCCACCCGCGCCAGTCCTGCATCGGTCAAACTGACACTGAGCTTTGATCCAAAATCGACTGTCTTGTTGACCTTGCCGCGCACGATCGGGCG
>JAAESG010000711.1 GCA_024229615.1 Gammaproteobacteria bacterium
TCGAATGCCTATTGCATATGGGGCAGTTCGATATCGAAACCGGTGAAGCACTGGCCGGTCCGGTGTGTGTCGATCTATAAACCTATGAAACAAAAAAACGAATCGCGGAAGATTTACCTGAAGCTTGGAATTTAGAGTTAAATTGAAATATTGGCAAGCGATCAACATATTAGAGGGCAAAATCATGAATCAAAAATACAATGCTGGCTGGACTGCTATGGAAAATGCGACCCAGGCAGATTTTGAAGCGGTTATCGATTTCGAAGCGGAGTATAACGCCGCTCTGGTCGACCGGCTGCTGCTTCAGCTCAAGCAGCTGGATGAACCCTGGACGCCTTATCCGCTGAACCGTTATCAACATTCGCTGCAGTCGGCGACGCGTGCACTCAATGATGGTGCCGACGAGGAAACCATCGTTGCTGCACTATTGCACGATATCGGTGATGTCACTGCACCTTATAACCACGGCGAAGTCGCTGCTGCGATTCTGAAACCCTACGTCTCCGAGAAGACTTACTGGGTCGTAAAGCATCACTGCGTTTTCCAGGGCTACTATTACAATCATTATCTCGGTGGCGATCGAAATGCGCGAGAGAGGTACAAGGACAGTCCCTATTACGAGGATTGCAAGTATTTCTGCCATCACTATGATCAGAATGCGTTTGATCCCGAGTATGCGAGCAAGCCGCTGGAGTTTTTTATTCCGATGATGCGTCGATTATTCGGCAAAAATGAAGGGCATATGGAACTGGCCGAACGTGCCGATGACAAGGTGTCCTAAGGCAGGAGTGAGATCACAGCTTCGGATGCGAGCCGGTGCATCGAAACAACAGCTTTAACGGCCTGCGTGCGTTGAAGGATTCGGGCTTTCGCCCGATTCTGTGCAGTGCGCCAACGAAGTTGAAATCACTGCCGCTAGCCTGAATATTTCACCAGTCGGTCTCAAGCCTTGTCGTAAACCATTGAATATGAATGATTAATTGATGGTTTTTTTGCCAGGTGGGACTGTGCAATTTGTAACCGGCCCGAGCCCTATCCCGGCGCTGACTTGACCAGCTACGCCTGAACTTGGGCTTCCTTCGAGCCATAGCTACGGCTATGACTCTCAGTCCAGCCCGGCGTTCAGGCATGCCTGTCCTGCGTCGGAGTGCTGCATCACATCACTCGGGATACTGGTGAAATATCCAGGCTGGCGGGCCGGCTATTGCCGGACTTCTTCGATATCAGCGACACTCTCTGAAATCTGTTTTAACACACCGATTCGATCTAACGCCGAGGATGTTAATCTTTGTGCTGTGAGCATCGTGGACTCATCCGCGGCCTTCACCACGATGGCGTCGTAGAAGGCGAAGCTGCGATCGCAGTAGATGTCGAGCTGCTGCAGCGTTGCTTCAGGGTCAGCAGGCTTTTCCCTGTTCTTTGCGTCGAATTGTTCGAGTAGAGCAAGGTTGTTGGAGATGTCTGCCCCCGGTAGCTTGCTATTACCCTGCGCCAGGTCGCTCAGCGCGTTTTCATTATTGCGCACCTGTTGCTGCGTTTCCCGGGCCAGCGTACCTATTTGAGGAAACTCTGCAGCGATCCTGGTGATGGCTTCGATGAGGTAACGATCGATATGCAGCGCGGCCGTCAACAGGTCCGCTTCGTTATGCACCGCCCCGGGATCGAGTACGGGTTCGCTCAAACTGTTATCGCGTTGCGCATGAAAGGCGAGCCGCCGCTCGACCCGGAGTAATGCGGCATGCCCCAATTCCTCTCTGGCCAGGATTTCAGCATATTTGCGTACTTCTTCGTTGTCCGAGTCAGCAGCGACATGGGTGTAGAAGCGAAACGCGATTTCCTCGTTGTGCACGGCAAAAGCCAGGGCCTTATATGGCGTGCTGTGGTGGGGATTGCATGCCTCGTCATCGTAGGTAGTCGAAACCTGGGGATCACTCCAGCTTATCGGGCCAATCTCCGTATTCTCAGGAATAGATTCGCGTGCCATCCATTTCAGCAGCAGGCGTTCATGTTCCTGTTCTTCGATGACCATGCGCTCGAACAGGGCTGCGACGGATTCATTGCCTGCTTCTCGCATATCGCTGGACAGCTGTGCATAGCGTCTGATAGCCTCACGTTCGGCTTGCAGCGCGATGGACATCAGTTCGCCGGTGGTTTTGATTCTGGTTGATAACATGATTGCCCTCCCCTGAGAGTCGTATTGTCCTGACCCTGACTTAAACATAATTGATTTAGGTCATATGGCGGGTGTTTGATCGCTCGCATAATCGTGTCATTTCAATCATAGTTGATCGCTATCACGTGAATTTTCTACAGGGATTTCTTGCCTCGCCACATTTCCCCGGTAAATTGATTATAACAGTCGCCGCGTATTTCAATTACCGGCGTTTCGCTGTGCCGGCGTTCTGGCTATTGCTGATTCAATGCTCGCTGTCGATTGCTGTGGTTCAGGCCGAGTCGGAGTTGCCGCGCTTTATCGATGGCATCAGTGCCGAAGAGATTTTTCCGGGAGCCGACCGACTGGGATCGCCCAGCGGTGATCCACTGGTGGCGCCGGCTTACCGGCAAGGGGAGCAGCTAGGGTTCGTGTTTCTGACTTCAGATTTTATGAACACGACCGGATATTCGGGTAAGCCGATTCATCAGCTGGTGGCGATGGATTTGCGGGGCGTGATTCAGAAAGTACTGCTGGTCGAACATCATGAACCCATTGTCTTAATCGGGATCCCGGAAAAACGCATCACGGCAGTGCTCAAGGATTACGAAGGGCTGGACGTGGGTGAGCTGGTGAGGGGGACTCTTGACCACAATGTCGATATCGTGACCGGTGCCACGGTAACGGTCATGGTGATGGATGACACCATATTGCTGAGCGCTATCAAGGTTGCACGAGTATACGGTTTATCCGGGCTTAGGGCCAAAGCCAGGCAAATCGGACCGGTGGCATCGGTAAACCCGGAGATCAATACGATCGAAGACTGGGTTGGTCTGGTCGGCGATGGCTCGGTACGCCGTCTGAAAATCAGTCTGCGGCAAATCAACCAGGCCTTCGAAGAATCAGGCGATCCGCTCGCACTCGAATTCCCCGAGGAAGGCGATGCGGATGAGACATTTGTCGAACTCTATGCCGCGGTTGTTTCCATCCCCAGTATCGGTCGCAGCCTGCTGGGTGAAAATGAGTACCGAAATTTAATCAAGAAACTGAAACCAGGCGAGCAGGCGATACTGCTGGCAGGCGGTGGACGTTTTTCATTTAAGGGTTCCGGTTACGTACGCGGTGGAATTTTTGATCGCTTTCAGATTGTCCAGGGCGATACCTCGATCCGCTTTAATGACGGCTACCACAAGCGTTTGCGCCGCCTGGCCGCCGAGGGTGCGCCAGAACTGAAAGACGTGGACCTGTTCAGGACCCCGGCAGAGTTGAAATTCGATGCGGCCGCAGCCTGGAAGCTGGAGTTGCTGGTCGGTCGAAACATCGGGCCGACCAAGAAATCCTTCCTGACCTTCGATCTTGACTATGTGCCGCCAGAAAAGTATCTGGAATTCAGTCAAGTTGAAGCACCGCAACAGGAGGCAGGCGCGACGACCGATCAAGCTGGGGTACAAGCGCCAATCTGGAAAAAGATGTGGCAGTTCAAACTCGGGGAAATCATCGTGCTCGCCGTTGCGCTAGGCGTTCTTACACTGATCTTTTTCTTCCAGGACTGGTTGGTCAAGCGGCGCGTATTGACCGATCGGATTCGTATCGGATTTCTCGTTTTTACCCTGTTTGGCCTTGGCTGGTACTTCAACGCCCAATTGTCGGTGGTCAATATCCTGGCCATGTTTAACGCCCTGGTGAGTGGATTCGATTGGGGATATTTTCTGATGGAACCGCTCATTTTCATTCTCTGGGGTTCGGTCGCGGCTGCATTGCTGTTCTGGGGTCGCGGGCCTTATTGCGGCTGGTTATGTCCCTTTGGCGCGCTGCAAGAATTGATCAACCGGATTGCCAAGGCCTTCAAGATAAAGCAGGTCATGGTTCCCTGGGCCATTCACGAAAGAATCTGGACCCTCAAGTACCTGATTTTTCTTTTGTTGTTTGGGCTGTCGCTGTACTCGCTCGAATGGGCTGAACGTTTCGCCGAAGTCGAGCCCTTCAAGACCGCCATCATTCTGAAATTTGTGCGTGACTGGCCCTATGCTGTGTTTGCGCTTGCGCTGTTGCTGCCGGGTATTTTCATCGAACGCTTTTATTGTCGTTACTTGTGCCCACTGGGTGCGGCACTGGCCATTCCGGGCAGAATGCGCATGTTTTCCTGGCTCAAACGCTATAAGGAATGCGGCAGTCCCTGCCAACGATGCGGCAACGAATGCATGGTTCAGGCCATTCATCCGGAAGGCAATATTAACGTGAATGAATGTCTGTTCTGTCTGCACTGCCAGGTGGTTTATTCGGATGATCACATCTGTCCGGTGTTGATACAGAAGCGTCTGAAACGCGAACGACAGGCGGCCTTTTCGTCAAAAGGGAAGATTGAAGTGGATGTTGCAACCTGAAGCGGGCTTTAGCCGTAATCAGAGTTTAACCAATTTTTTATTAGAGGGTTTGTATTGCAAAGCTTTATTACCAGGACAATCAGGTTGAAAGCCTTTTTTACTCACCCGCTATTGAGTTACACCCCTCGTCAGATCAGGGGCTTGTTCAATCCGCCTGCCTTAAGCGGGCAACTTTATATGAGGACAGTACGATGACTGAAGAAAAAGATAAATCGGAGAAAGAAGGACTATCCCGGCGTGCACTGCTGGGGGGCTCGGTAAAATTGACAGCGCTGGCCGGGGTCGGTGCGATGGCGGGTCTGGCGGCCATGTCGCCCGAAGCCAAAGCAGCAAGTTCGAACAAGGCCGAGGTGGCACCCGGTGATCTCGACGAGTACTACGGTTTCTGGAGTAGTGGTCAGGCCGGTGAAATGCGCATTCTGGGCCTACCGTCAATGCGAGAATTAATGCGCGTGCCGGTATTTAATCGTTGTAGTGCCTCGGGTTGGGGTTTAACCAACGAAAGCCGCAAGATTATGCGTGATGGCATGTTGCCGGAAACCAAAAAGTATCTGGACTCCGGCGGTCGCGGCGGTGTCTGGACTAATGGTGATTTGCATCACCCACACATGTCCTTTACCGATGGTACCTACGACGGTCGTTACCTGTTCATGAACGACAAGGCGAATACCCGGGTTGCCCGTGTGCGTTGCGACGTGATGAAATGCGACAAAATGATTGAAATTCCAAATGCCGCCGATATTCACGGCCTGCGCCCGCAAAAATTTCCCCGCACAGGCTATGTCTTCGCCAATGGCGAGCATCGCGTGCCGATTCCCAATGACGGCAGCATTCTGGATGAGCCTGAAAAGTATCATGCGATCTTTACCGCGATCGACGGTGACGAAATGAAGGTTGCCTGGCAGGTAATTGTGGATGGTAACCTGGATAACTGCGATGCCGACTATCAGGGCCTTTATGCCTTCTCCACCTGTTACAACAGCGAAGAGGCGACCAATCTGGGCGGCATGATTGCCAATGAGCGGGACTGGGCAGTGGTATTCGATCTAAAGGCAATCGAAGCGGGTGTCAAGGCGGGTGATTTCAAGGAAATCAGCGGTGTGCCCGTGCTCGACGGCCGCAAAGGCTCGAAATATACGCGTTACATTCCGGTGCCTAACAGCCCGCATGGATGTAATACGGCACCCGATGGCAAGCACGTCATGTTCAACGGAAAATTGTCGCCGACGGTAACCGTGATAGATGTCAGAAAGTTGCCCGATTTGTTCAGCGACAAGATCAAGCCGCGCGATACCGTGGTTGCCGAACCTGAACTGGGCCTGGGACCGTTACACACCGCCTTCGATGGCAAGGGTAATGCTTACACCACGTTGTTCCTCGACAGCCAGGCGGTGAAATGGAACATTCAAAAGGCGATCGACGCTTATGCCGGCAAGAATGTCAACCCAATTCTCGACAAGCTGGATGTGCATTATCAACCAGGACATAACCATACCAGTATGGGTGAAACCAAGGATGCAGACGGCAAGTGGCTGGTGTCCCTGAACAAGTTTTCCAAGGACCGTTACATCAATGTGGGTCCGTTGAAGCCGGAGAACGAGCAATTGATCGATATTACCGGCGACAAAATGGAGCTGATGCACGATGGCCCGACCTATGCCGAGCCGCACGACTGTATCATCGTGCGCGCAGATTTGGTCAACCCGGATTCCCTGTGGACCAAGGGCGACTCATTCTGGGCCGAAACCAGTGCACAGGCGGAGAAAGACAAGATCAATCTGGGTGTCGATTCCAAGGTCGTACGTGATGGCAACAAGGTTCGTGTTTACATGTGGTCGTTGGCACCGAGCTTCAGTATGGAGAAATTCTCGGTAAAGCAGGGTGACGAAGTGACCATTATCGTCAGTAACGGTGATGCGATCGATGATCTGACCCATGGATTCACCATGGCTAACTACGGCCTGGTGATGGAAATAGGTCCACAACAGACTTCATCGATTACCTTCACCGCCGATCGCCCCGGCGTTCACTGGTTCTATTGCCAATGGTTCTGCCATGCGTTACATATGGAAATGCGTGGTCGTATGTTTGTCGAACCTGCCTAGGACTCCCGTGAAATCGGAGTTGCTCAAGCGTTACTCGTCAGCCAGTCCGACACCTGGTGTCGGACTGGTCGGCGGGTTGCTGCTTTGTGTCATGCTTTTTTCATCGCCCACTACGGCCACGGAATGGCGTGTTGAGCCGGGTGTTGGCACTTTACAAAACGCCATTGATAATGCCGGACCCGGTGATACGTTGAAGCTGAGTGCGGGCATTTACACCGGCTCGGTCAATATCCACAAGCGCCTGACTGTGTCGGGCAATGGTGAAAAAGCTGAGACCGGCGGCAGCATCGTGGATGGTGAAGGCTCTTCTCATGTGATCAAGGTGATGGCGCCTGATGTCGTCGTCAGAGGGCTCAACATCAGGCATTCCGGAGACGTGGCCGAGGATGAAGACAGCGGTGTTTTCATTACCGACGCGGGTGATCGTACGCGTATCGAGAACAATTATCTTGACGACAACCTGATCGGTATTTACCTGAAGGGTCCCGAATCGGCCGTAGTCAGCAATAACGTGATTATCGGCAGCCAGTTTCATCGTGTAAACGACCGCGGCAATGGCGTCTACCTGTGGGACACCCCCGGTTCCGTGATCAAGGACAACGTGATTCAATTTGGTCGCGACGGTATCTTTGTCAACGGTAGCCGCAATAATGTATTCAGCGGCAACCACATGTCGGACTTACGCTTTGCGGTCCATTACATGTACGCTCACGACAGCGTGGTCAGTGACAATATTTCAATTAATAACCACGTCGGTTTTGCGATCATGTTTTCAGATCGCATTATTGCAAGAAACAATATTTCATCGGGTGACGAGCAGCGCGGCCTGTTTTTCAATGCGGCGAATTATTCGGTCATCGAGGGCAATCGTGTAATCGGTGCCGAGAAATGTGTCTTTATTTACAACGCCAATTACAACCAGATTAACCAAAACTCGTTTGAAGATTGTTACATCGGTATTCATTTCACCGCTGGCTCGGAAAAGAATGAAATTTATGCCAACGCTTTTATCGATAACCGTACTCAGGTGAAATACGTCGGAACGCGTTATATCGAGTGGTCGAAGGACGGCCTCGGCAACTATTGGAGTGACAATGTGGGTTTCGATATCGACGGTAACGGCATCGCCGATCAAATTTACAAACCCAACGATTTGGTCGATCAGATCGTCTGGCGGAATCCACTCGCCAAGTTGCTTTTGAATAGCC
The DNA here is from genome assembly GCA_024229615.1 of Gammaproteobacteria bacterium. Taxonomy (GTDB): domain Bacteria; phylum Pseudomonadota; class Gammaproteobacteria. The sequence continues at coordinate 7,850 of JAAESG010000711.1, forward strand.
CGTCGGTGCAGATACTGAAATGGGTGCAGTCGGAATTTCCCGGGCTCCATCCCGGCGGTGTCACCGATAGTAAGCCATTGATGTTGCCAGTGCCGGCAAAGCCAATTGATGATGGTGACAAAATTGCACTGATTATTGGGCAGGGTGGGTGAAGCGAATGACCGATGCAATCAATCAAAGTGTGATTTCACTGGATGCCGTTAACAAAAGCTACGGTCGTGAAGTCGTTTTATCCGACGTCGATATAACAATTCGATCCGGCGAATGCGTGGTACTGGTCGGACATAATGGTGCCGGAAAAACCACGCTGATGAAACTGATGCTGGGGCTCACCCGGCCCAGTTCCGGCAAGGTTGAAGTGCTCGGCGGAAACCCGGCATTTGGCACCGCGTTGGCGCAACATAAAACCCTGGGCTACCTGCCCGAGAGTGTCGCGTTTTACGAAGCTATGAGCGCAAGCGAGGTACTGGCCTTTTATGCCCGTCTCAAGGGAGTCGAGCATCGTCACTGCGAGGAGTTGCTGGAAACCGTCGGACTAGCCTCCGCTTCGCGGCGACGCATCGGTACTTATTCGAAAGGCATGCGCCAACGTCTCGGGCTCGCGCAGGCCATGTTGGGGAGCCCGCAGCTATTATTCCTCGATGAACCCACGACCGGTCTCGATCCCAGTTTACGCCGTCAGTTTTACGAATTGATCGAAGCCATGCATAAGGCGGGTGCAACCTCGGTGATTTCATCGCATGCGCTGAACGAAGTAGAAGCCAGGGCTAATCGTTTCATTATTATGAAGGCCGGTAAGATGGTTGCCAGTGGTGCCCTGGATGAACTCTACCAACAGGCTGCACTGCCGGTCCGGCTTGAAGTTTCGGTGATTCCGGGACAGGCATCCCATGTTGCCGAGCGGCTCGGGAGCGAAACGGCGATTGATGATGTCGGCGACAACAGGTTGTACCTGTCGTGTATTAATGGCGACAAGATGCCACTCATTCGGCGCATTTCGGATTTCGGCGAGCTGGTAAGCGATTTACAGATTATTCCGCCCAAACTGGATGAAGTCTACAACCACTTTATGAACGGGGATCCGTCATGAAGATGCTGTGGATACTGACCATGAAAGAGTTGCGCGATGGTTTTCGCAACCGCTGGATTGCCGCGGCGATCATCGTCCTGGGCATACTCGCGCTGGCCTTGTCGGTGCTCGGTTCGGCGCCTACCGGCTCGGTGCGCGTCAGCGAGATCGATGTCAGCGTTATCAGTCTCGCCAGTCTGAGTGTCTACCTGATTCCCCTGATTGCGCTGTTGTTGTCATTCGACGCGATGGTGGGAGAGCTGGAGCGTGGCACCATGTTGCTTTTACTGACTTATCCGGTGGCTCGCTGGCAGGTCATTGTGGGTAAGTTCCTCGGGCACCTGTCGATTTTATTCATCGCCATCGTGGTGGGTTACGGTGGCGCCGTCATCATCATGACCCTGGTCACCGGCGGCGGTACCGAGGGCTGGCAGGCTTATGCCCTGATGATGGCCAGTTCACTGGTGCTGGGCGCGGTGTTTATCGCTTTGGGGTATCTGGTCAGCGTGTTGGTCAGGGAAAGGGCGACGGCCGCTGGCGTGGCCATCGGCCTGTGGCTGGTTTTTGTCGTTTTGTACGATTTACTGCTGTTTGGCGTCTTGATGATGGACACGGATCAGGTCATTGGCCAGCAATTGTTTTCGATGCTGATGCTGATCAGTCCGACTGACACCTATCGCGTCTTCAACCTGAGTTCCTTCGAAGGGATCAGCGAAGCGGCGGGTATCGCCGGTGTTGCCAGCGAGGCGGGATTGAGCGGCACGCTGCTGGTCAGCGTCATGCTGTTGTGGGTAGTGTTGCCATTGGGCGCAAGTTTGCTGGTGTTTCAGCGCCGCGAACTGTAATTCGGGATGTACGACTGACAGCGACGCTTGTCGATGAACGATTTCCAGGTCAGATAGTGAGTCGGGTGGAATGCGTTGTGCTCTTTCCACCCGACCTTTCGTATTTTGCTAGCCGGGATACTGGTGGAATATTCAGGCTAGCCCTGCTACAGGCGTTCGATGATCGCCGCGTTGCCCTGGCCTCCACCAATGCACATGGTGATCAATGCATAGCGCCCGTCGATGCGTTCCAGCTCGTGTAACGCCTTGACCGTAATGACCGCGCCAGTTGCGCCGATCGGATGACCCAGTGAGATACCGCTGCCGTTCGGATTGGTTTTGTCCATCGGCAGGTCGAGTTCACGGATCACCGACAATGCCTGTGCCGCGAAAGCTTCGTTGAGTTCGATCAAGTCCATATCGGCGATCGACAACCCGGTTTTTTCCATCACCGAGCGCACGGCTGGAACCGGTCCGATACCCATAATTTTCGGATCGACGCCGGCATAGGCATAACCCACCAGTCTGGCGAGCGGCTTCGCGCCGCTCGCTTCGGCGGCCTTGCGTTCCATCAGCACCACGGCCGCGGCCGCGTCATTGATACCGGAAGCGTTGCCGGCGGTCACCGAGCCGTCTTTCTGAAATACGGCACGCAGTGACGCCATGCCCTCGAGGCTCGCGTCGGCACGAAAATGCTCGTCCCGGTCAAAAATCTTGACGCCCTTGCGGCTGTTGATTTCGATCGGAATAATCTGGCTGCTGAAGCGTTCCTCGTCCCAGGCACGTGCCGCACGATGGTGACTTTCCACGGCCAGTGCATCCTGCTCTTCGCGGCTGATGTCGTATTTCGCAGCGAGGTTTTCCGCGGTGCAGCCCATGTGGCCGTTACCGAAAGGATCGTGTAGCGCAGCACTGACGCCATCGATCGCCACGCCATCACCGAGACGCTGACCCCAGCGCAAACCCGGCAGGGAATAGGGTACACGGCTCATGTTTTCGGCGCCGCCGGCGACCGCGCAGTCATACTCACCCAGCAATATGCCCTGGCTCGCGGAGACGATGGCCTGCAGACCGGAACCGCAGAGGCGATTCACGGTGAGCGCGGGTGTTCCCTCGGGTAATCCACCGAGGATGGCGGCGCAGCGTGCCAGGTAAGCATCGCGCGGCTCGCTATGAACCACATTGCCGAAAAACGCATGCTGTACGCTATCGGCCTCGATGCCGGCGCGATTTACGGCCTCACTGATACAGCTTGCCGCCAATTCCACCGTGGGCACGTCTTTCAGTACGCCGCCATAGGTGCCGATCGCGGTGCGCACCGCGCTTACTAGAGTTACTTCTCTGTCGTTGTTCATGTTCGGGTTCCTCTGCTATTAAGGTGAAAATAAAAATTTCGGGCGTCTGTTAACTCGCGTCAAAATCGAAGGTTATCCACGCGTCTACCACGGGATCGTTGTCGTTGCGCGTACAATTAAGCTGCAATTCGGCGATACGGTGGCCCGAGTCGTCGATGTATTTCCGTGCGACAAGCAACTCGTAGGCCAGCGGTTCACCCGGCCAGTAAACGTTGCGAAATCTTGCCTTGAAGGCGCGAATCGCCTGCGGGTCGAGCCAGTGCGCGGCATAGGCGGCTAGCATGCTGGCCTGGTGAGAGCCGAGACCAAACACGTTGGGATAGCCCAGTGACTTCGCCCAGACCAGATCGTAGTGTAACGGATTGTCTTCGCCGACGACGCTTTGGAAGCGGACGATATCTCCAATTCGTAAATTGCCGTTGTCTACCTTTCCCGGCCCCTGGCCTTCGGTCAATTCTTCCCATCTGGTTCGCGTGATATGGGCAAACGGATCTCCCGGATCGAGGTTTTCCGGATAGTCAGGGTGGTAATGCGGAATTTCGACGGTCCACTCGTCTTCATCGGGTGAATTGGCGGTAGTGACCGTGGTCGAACGTTCCTCGGCGACCAGGCCTCCCGATTCGTTATGAAATTCCGTTAACATGGTCAGAAAAGTCAGTTCGCCGCCACGCGCACCCTGTTTTCTGTGCACGTCTTCGAGCGAGGCGCGGCATTTCAGTCGATCGCCGGCCCGGGGCAGGGCTGTATGGAAAATAAATGACTCCTCGGCGTGTAGCGGTACCGACAGGTCATGATCAATCTGCTCGAACACGGTGCCGCGCGGTCGCTCCAGCGAGTAACCCCAGCTGTAGGCCGCGGTGATCAAAAAGGTAGGCGGAATCAACGGGTTACGCCCCTCGATATATTCGGGCAGGGGCGCATTCATGGCACGCGCAAACTCGCGTGTTTTACCGAGTTCGATCTCCATCTCATAGTCGGGACCGGTTAGACCTACGGCGTCTTCAGCAGGCATTTTCAATTTTCTCCGTTTAACACGATGAGCGCATCGGTCGCGATCGCCTCGCCGGTCGCGCTGAGCATCACTGGATTGACATCGAGCGACTGCAGCACTTGCGCATGATCGAGCGCGTATGCCGCAACAGCCCGTATCGCCTCCAGCATCGCCGCGTAACCCGGTGTTATCTGTTCAAAACCAAGGTTTGACAGCGCCATCTGCAGATCGGTATCAACCAGCGGTAGTAACACCGTTACAAAGCGCTTCATCGACTCCACCGAACTGCCACCCCGTCCGATCATCAGCGCCAGACCCAGTGCAGCCTGACGCTTGACGCCGATAATGTATTCCTCACAGGGATCGGTGACCATGCGCTCGATCAAGAAAGTATCGATTTCAACACCAGCAGCCAGACCTGCGGACTCGATAATTTCCGCAACCGCGCCATCGACCGCAGTTTTGCTTTCGAGCCCCAGTTTGACGCCACCGATTCTAGCCTTGTGCGAAATTGAGCTGCTGATGAGTTTGAGCGCCACCGGGAAGCCGATGTCGGCGGCATACTCGGCCGCTTGCGCCGCATTGACCGCATTAAAGACGGGCGTCTTCAAACCGTAGTTGCGCAGCGCTGTCTTGGATTCTGCTTCGTCCAGCATGATCGAACGCGTTGCAGTGCCGCCAATCCGATCAGTCAACAATTCACCGGGTTGGGAAATGCCTGTACGCTCATGTCGCAATTGGCCGACTCTGGCCGCGACCGAGAGCGCCTCCATAGCGTCGCTAAAACCGAGCAGGGGAGCGATTCCAAGATCGATCAAGTGCCTTCTCAGGTCGGGCACGAGTCCCTCAGGCAATATTCCCGCGACCGCGCAGGGAATACCGAGCGATGTTTTGACAGCTGCCATCGCCTCCATTCCCGGATACCAGTCTTTATCCGAGCCCAGTGCATCGGGTCGCGGTACATCGAGAAAAAAGACCGCGGCATCGGCGACCTCGCTGGTAAATCGGCACAGGCATTCGGCTATATCATCTCCGTCTTGTAGCGACATGCCAACTTTTGATGCCCAGGGCAAATTGAGATCGAGCGGGTTTGCAACGGGTATGTTTTGCGGCATTTTTGAGCGTAGCAAATTCGAATTAGACGCAGTGGGTTGTTCCAGTCTGAGGCCAAGGTTCGCGGCTCGGGCCACGATCAGGCTGTTCAATCCACCAGAGACGGTGATAGCGCTAACGCGGTTACCTGCCGGGATACCCCCGACAGAGAGAAGCTTCAGGGTTTCCACCATGGCCTTCGGTGAAGACACCTCGACGATGCCGTAGCGTTCGCAAAATGCCTGCCACAGATCTCGCTCCACCACCATCGCGCTGGTATGACTGATCGCAACGGTTTCAGCCTCGGCAGTATCGCCTCCTTTCAGCGCGATTATCGGGATGCCTTTTTCGAACGCGTGCCAGCAAGCGTTTGCGAGCGCCTTGCCGTCATCGAGTCCCTCAAGGTAAATACCGATCGCAGACACGCGCTCATCCATGAGCATCGCCTCGATACAGTCCGCCATGTCAGTCACCGCCTGGTTACCAGTGCTGATCGCGTAGCCTAGCGGAAATCCCTGTTCGACGTTAGTGATGCCAAACAGGAAGGCGCCACTCTGCGATATGATTGCTGCGCCATGCCGACCAGGATCTTCGATATGGCCTCCCGCTCCCCAGGCCGAGGCACCCTCGAACAGGTTGAGCACACCCATACAATTGGGTCCGATGACCGCCAGATCCGCGGCCGCCTGCTGCAACTGCTGTTGCAGGCTCGCACCATCGCAGCCAACTTCGGCAAATCCGTCTGCCATGCAAACGACGCAACCCGCCCCCATTGCTGCCAGCGCTGTTACCGCCTCTATCGACTTTTCCGACGATAATGCAATTAATGCCAAATCGGGTGCCTCAGGCAAGTCTTCGATGCTGGTATAGCATTTCAGCCCGCAGATTTCGTCGCGTAGCGGATTAACCACCCATAGCGCACCGTCAAATCCGCGCGCCTGGCTGGCTGTGATAGCACCCATTGTCTGGCCGCCGCCGATATAGGCGATATGGCGGGGCCGCAGCATTCTTTTGAGGTTTTCACGCCGGCGCCGGCGCATATCGTGATCGTTTGCTTGATGCATACTTTCAATTCAGCCTGTTAGCTTTCACCAATAATCACCGCCTCCGACACTGCGATATCGATGTACCTGGGCCAGTGCTGCAAACGATATAGCAGGGAAATAAACTTGCCTGAATAAATCGGATTTTGCTAGTAAAATCTGATTTCAAGCGTGGAAAATCGAGCGCAGTAGTGATGCCCCAAAGGCCGACCAGGTAAGAGCTGCGAATGGCATGTTCCGGTGGCAACGCGATTTGCATCGTGTTACCCGGAAAGACAAGCTATGCCTTCAGCGATCGATTGGAAACCCGGATTGATCGAATTATTCAATCGATTGCTTAAGGAAGCTCTGAACAATTCATCCTGAATTGTCAGAGCACGGAGAAACAAAAAATGTGATTTTTGTTTTTCCTTCATTTTCAACGACTTAGCAGTCATTGAAAATGGCGGTGCGTCCCTGCACCGCGGAAACTCTAATAAATCAGAGTTTCCTTAACGCTTGAATCGAACCTGGAGCGTAGCCTGAGGGCCGTTCGGAGCTGTGATGTCGGGAACGACTACCGATGCGATTAATCGATATTGGTCGCACCGATACTCGCAATGGAAGTATTACGCAACAACAAACCCTTGGTGATGTTTGCGCTTGCAGCATCGCCGGGTAAGGGAATGCGAACCCGGTGGCCGCTACCCGGTGCGACTTTGATCGGTTCCCCGTTTTTCTCCCGATACATGCGATCGAGGACATACTCGAGATTTCCTTCAGGTGTCATCAGTTCGAGCGTGTCGCCGACACTAAATCGATTTTTCACATCGATAGACAGGCTGTTATCCGAATTCAAGGCGGTGACCTCGCCGACAAATTGATGACGATAGGAGAGCGAGTTCCCATGGTCGTAGTTCTGCAGTTCTTTCGGTACATGGCGCCGATAGAAACCCTCCGTGTAACCACGGTTGGACAGGCTCTCGAGCTCGTTCATCAGGCTCACATCAAAACATTCACCAGCCAGCGCATCGTCGATCGCCCGACGGTATAACTGTGCGGTACGGGCGACATAAAAATGGGATTTGGTACGACCTTCGATCTTGAGGGAATCAATGCCGATGTCGATCAATCGCTGTACGTGTTGAATCGCGCGAAGATCTTTGGAATTCATGATATAGGTGCCGTGCTCGTCCTCGAAGGCCGGCATGTATTCACCTGGACGTCCCTGTTCCTGCAACAGAAACACCTCGCTGGTCGCGTCCATTGTCGGGTTGTCAGCGCCTTCAGGGTTGGGAGATTTGGCAACGATGTCACCCTGCAGGTCTTGTTCGGCTTCGTGAACGTCGTATTTCCAACGGCAGGAGTTGGTGCAGGCGCCCTGGTTGGAATCGCGATGCGTCATGTAACCCGATAACAGGCAGCGCCCCGAGTAGGCGATACACAAGGCGCCGTGTACAAAGGTTTCAAGTTCGATATCAGGACATTCCTGACGAATTTCGGCAATTTCATCGAGCGA
>JAAESG010000712.1 GCA_024229615.1 Gammaproteobacteria bacterium
CAGTTCTTCATCGTTATGGGTCTGGTCGACGCGGTACCGATGATCGCGGTTGGTCTGGCTATGTATGTCATGTTTGCGGTTGCTTAAACCTTTACTGATATTCACTAAAGCGAGGACAGCAATATGAATTTCAATGCGACTCTGATAGGACAAATGATCACGTTCGCCGTGTTTGTCTGGTTCTGCATGAAATATATATGGCCACCACTCATGGCAGCACTGGAAGAGCGTAATGCGCGCATATCTGAAGGTCTGGCAGCCGCACAACGCGGTCAACAGGATCTTGAAGATGCGCAGTCAAAAGTCAGCGATAGCCTGAACGATGCCAAGCAACAGGCCCAGGAAATCATCAACCAGGCGCAAAAACGTGCCAATGAAATCGTTGATGAAGCCAAGGACTCTGCACGTGACGAAGCGGACAAGATCAAGACCGCGGCCACTGCCGACATCGATCAACAGATTAATTCGGCACGTGAAGACCTGCGTAAAGAGGTTTCCTCGATTGCGCTCGCCGGTGCCGAACAGATTCTGCGACGCGAAGTTGACGCCAAGGCGCATGCAACGGTGCTCGATGAACTGGTTACCCAGATTTAGGGGCTAGCAAATGGCTGATTTTGAGACTGCTGCTCGACCCTACGCCCGGGCAATCTTTGAACTGGCGTCGGCCGAAGGCAAATTACAACAGTGGCAGGATAACCTGCAGCTGGCGGTTTTGATTGCGACTAACGATGAAATGCAGGACAGCATCGAGCAGCCCGCAATACTGCCGAGACAATTATCCGAGCTGTTTCTGTCGGTAGCGGCTGCGGCAGGTTTGCAGGCTGATGCCGATTTTAGCAATCTGATCAAACTATTGGCCGAGAACCGTCGCCTGGCAGGCCTGCCAGCTATCGCGGCGGCCTTCGAAACCCTGAAACAGGAAGCCGAAGGCAAGATCGAGGTGCGCGTCAAAACCGCGCAGGAACTCAGCAGCGAACAACAGGACAGAATTGCCAGCAGCATGGCCAAACGGCTCGGCAAGGAAGTCAGTATTACGACCGAAGTCGATGACAGCCTGATCGCCGGTGCGATCGTCACCGCGGGTGACCTGGTTATCGATGGTTCGGCCAGCGGGCGCATGGACAAACTGGCCGTTGCGCTCAACAAATAACAGATTATTAAGATTACGGGATAAACGCGATGCAACTTAATCCGTCAGAAATTAGCGAACTTATCAAAGATCGCATCAAGAATTTTGAAAGTGCAGCCGAAGCCAGAACCGAGGGCACGATTGTCAGCCTGATGGACGGCATCGCACGCATTCACGGTCTCGCCGACGTTATGTCGGGCGAGATGATTGAATTTCCGGGCAATACCTACGGCATGGCGCTCAACCTTGAGCGTGACTCGGTCGGTGCGGTAATCCTCGGTGACTACGAGCACATCTCCGAGGGCGACAAGGTCAAATGTACCGGCCGTATCCTCGAAGTGCCGGTGGGCGAGCAGTTGCTCGGCCGCGTCGTCAACTCGCTGGGCGAGCCCATCGACGGCAAGGGCCCCCTGACCAACACGACCACCCGACGGATGGAGGTCCAGGCGCCCGGCATCATCGGTCGCCAACCCGTGCACGAGCCCCTCCAGACCGGCATCAAGGCGATCGACTCGCTGATCC
>JAAESG010000713.1 GCA_024229615.1 Gammaproteobacteria bacterium
ACCCTGGCCGTCAAGGACGACACCGAAGCCAATAACGCCTGGCAGCAGCAATCGCAGACCGTTACGGTAAACCGGACGCCAATTGCTGATGCCGGACCGAACCGCCTCGTCTGCGTCGGTGAGGCGATCGAATTTGACGGAAGCGCATCTCTCGATCCGGACGGAACATTGGTGGGGTATCATTGGCGATTCGGTGATGGAGCGGAAGCCGACGGCTCGCTGGTCAGACATACATATGATCAGCCGGGCAATTACGCGGTTGACCTCTCCATTGAGGATAACTCAAACACGACGTGTGGTTCGGTCGCAAGCGCGGCCCAGGTTCGAGTGAACACGCGGCCGGTCGCCAAAGCCGATGCCGAAAGGGTCGGCTATACCGGGGGAGCTCATGATGACCTCGTTTTCGACGGATCGGAATCATACGATCCGGACGGCGACATACTATCTTACCGCTGGGATTTTGGAGATGGAAACGTCAAAAGAGGCAGCAAGGTTCATCATTATTTTCAAAATCCGGGATATTACACGGTCCGTCTCACAGTGCAAGACGATACCGGTCTAGCCTGTGGAGTGGCGACGGATGAGGTGACGGTGACGATTAGTGCGCGTTAGGCGGGACCTTGCTTCCGCTTTATTTTAGCTTTTTACTAACGATCGAAATAGGATTTGGATCTAAAAAAGCATGTTCAAATTTAGTCTGCGCTATAAACTGCTGATCTTTTCAGTGAT
>JAAESG010000714.1 GCA_024229615.1 Gammaproteobacteria bacterium
CCAAGTAAACGAGTGCCGGCCGGTGTCTCGACAGGATCAGGCACCGATGAAGCTGAACCCCCTCTGGTTCCAGTTGCTGGTACACCTATCCGACGGCGGGCAAACATACCAATCACAAATGCGACCAATGCCCCCAGGCCGACAACTAGCATCGCTACGAGAAAAACCATCGATCGGGTCTCTCCCCGCCAGGCGGTCTCGAGTTCTATTCCTGAGGGATACAGAAAAGTAATCACCACGATCACCGCAACAACCAGTCCAACCAGGGCCAAAACTGCGAGCAGATATTCAAACCAGCGTTGGCCTGAAGAAGGCTCGCTTCCAGGCATGGTAGCCACAGATAGTCCTTCTTTATTGCGTACCACGAGATAAATCACGAACACAACTACGCCGATCAGCGCGAGTGCGGCCATCACCAGGATAAACGTCAGCGGTTGTGTTTCCAACAGAGTAGCTCCGAATCAGTAACGCACCATCAGTGGCACCCACTCATAAACGAAAATTCAGGTATCGCGAAGAAGTTTTTGTGCACATCTAACAAAGCACTGCTCAGCGGCAGCCCGTAGCCGCTTCCCAGCAGAGTAGTCCTCCCCGGTATTGGAATTTGTGCCCGTCTCGCTGGCATAGCCTCCGTTTACCCGCAATTCTCCCCGCACCTCGGTCAGGCTACGATTGGACGTATGATAGACAATATCAAAGCTCCAATTGTCTCCAAACGTACCGCGTAACTCGGAGATCGCCGACGCAACGGTCTGGTCGTGGTCGCAAGACTTAGTGGGCTGCATAGACTCGGAAACCCGGGACTCAACGGAGTCGCGCTGCGCGGGCACGACCTCCCTGGCGACTTGTTGTGCCTTGCGCTCTGGTGCTGACGTGGTTGCCGACGGTTGGCTACGCATCTGCGCCCGAAGAGATTCTGTCGCGGGCTCGTCCACGGTTTCCTTAGCAAGATCCACGACCACACCGTACGCTGCACTCGCATGTTCGACCGTACAAAAATCATCCAAAACATCGTCGAGTACCTGACTTGCCGGACGCTCGAGTGGGTCACCATAACCACCGCCGCAGGGTGCATAAAACGCATGCACATCACCCGCATTGATCTTGATACCAGAAAATTTTGCCGGCATGTCCCGGACATTACCGGGATCTGAGACATTGTAGATTTCGACTTTGCCCGTTGTACCTTCCCAACCACCAAAAATACCCCAGGGAACATCCTGGTGCCTTTCATTCTCGTGAGTCATAAACGCATCAGTCAGAACGCGCTGCGACTTAACGACACCGATCCCGCCCCGATAACGGCCGGCTCCAGGCAATACATCATCGCGCAATTCGTAACGATCGCAGATCATCGGCAGATGGATGGCCAGGTCTTCCAGCGGATTATTCCGGGTATTGGCCATCAGGTTGTCGATACTGTCCGGACCATCGGATCGCGGGCGTCCACCGTAAGCCCCTTCGTTCACCTCAAGGAATACCCAGTAATCTCCTGATGGACGTATGCCGGAGTACGACACAAACGACAGCGATGCCGAACTTCCAGCAATTATCTCTTCCGGTAATACCGGTGCCAATGCTTTATAAATCAGGTCGATCACCCGGTTGCACTGGGTAAATCTCGCTTCAGCTGCTGCCGGAAACTCCGGGTTGTATATTGAACCTTTGGGGGCGATAACCTTAATCGGTCTAAAAGAACCTTCGTTCGAAGGCACCTGAATCTCTGAAGTTTCCGCATCGAGCAACAGGGATCTAATCGCACAGAAACAAG
>JAAESG010000715.1 GCA_024229615.1 Gammaproteobacteria bacterium
GACCGCAACCGCGTAACCATGGGTCCTGGCCGACAATGCCAGTCCACGTGTAAGTCGTGCGTAACGCTCCCAGCCATATATACCCATCAGAGCGATAAACAATGTCAGGCTGTTGCCCAAAAAGGCGAGCAAAGCCAATGCAATGATAAAAAACGGCAAGGCCGCCTGAAAATCAATAGCTGCCATGACAACGTCGTCAACCCAGCCGCGAAAGTGGGCTGCCAGAAAGCCGAGTGCCGTTCCCAGAATAGCCCCGATAACGGTGCCTAAAAACGCGACCAGCAGGCTCAGCCGGATTGAAAAAATGAGGCGGCTTAACACATCGCGTCCGAGATCGTCGGTGCCAAACACATGCTTCCATTCACCGCCTTCCATCCCAACAGGCGCTTGCAACCGTGCCCGCAGGTCAATGGCCGTATACTCGTAAGGGGAGATAAGCGGTGCCGAAACAGCGACAAAAATCATAAACAGCAACCATAGGGCGGCAATGATCACAAGTGGAGGGTAACGCTCAAAAAATCGGCGCAACCGGGTTCGAGTATCCTCCCGGGGTCGCTCGGCAGGGCGTGTAAATAGCGATGCAGTTTGTGAATTGTCAGCCATAAAATATCCTTTTATTCTTTTGTCTGGAGATCGCGAACTCGCGGATCCAACCACCCGTAAGAAAGGTCGACGATCAGATTGGCGCTTACCATGGAAACCGCAATCAACAGAATCGCCACCTGCACCACTGCCAGGTCTCTGTTCGCCACCGAATCCACCAACAGCCGCCCGACACCGGGCCAGGCGAATACGTTTTCGGTAATGACGCCGCCAACAATCAGGCTGCCGACAAAAAAGCCGGCGACAGTAACGGTCGGAATGGCAGCGTTGGGCAGGGCGTGTCCGCGAACCACTTTGCGCC
>JAAESG010000716.1 GCA_024229615.1 Gammaproteobacteria bacterium
CCGAATCCTGCCTTTTCAGGGCCGCCTCAAAATCTTCCGGAATTCCGGCTGAATAGGAAGCCAGACCGTGCTGTAGAAAGTATTCGCGCATCGGTTGCCCATTTCCGCTACTCGCACACATCTCCGATGGTGGCGTTGCGGTTTCTACCTCGGGCCAGTAACCAGCCTGCGGTTCGGCGCCTTGTGCGGCGATTTCCAGGGGATCGTCATCGCTGATGGCCGGATAATGTTCGATGTCCATAAACTGCCAGGTCGCTTCCAGCGGAATATTATTGTGTGGATCATAGAAATAAATCGACCAGAAAATACCATGATCGACGGCCCCTTCAACCTCGATATCTGCGGCTTCGAGCCTGTCCTTGAGTGCGTATAAATCTTCCAGTGAACCCACCGTGAAGGATACGTGATCGAAGCCCAATGGGAGATTGGTACGATTACCCGGGAACTTGCGTTTCATCACGGTAGCACCTTCGTATTCGAAGAAAGCCACATGGGTAACGCCGTCCGGAAACTGGAAAAAGTAGTGTCGGTAACCGTCGTGGCCGATACCGGCACTCAGCTTCAGTCCCAACAGGTCACGATAAAAGCGTATCGTCGTAGTCATGTCGTCGGTGATGAAGGCTAGATGATTGATTCCTTGCAGGCTCATATCAATGGTCCGGTTACCGAAACCAGTCACTATAATCGCGCTTCGATTCGCTGTCACCGATTTGATCTGGAATGCTGATGCCGCTAGCCACTTACCCGCAAGCGGCGAGGCATCAGAACGAGTGCCTACTCGCAGGCCCCGGCACGATGCGAAATCACCTTCACATCGGCGCAGGCACTACAGGCATTGGGATAGGTCATGGATCCAGCATCTTGTAGTTCGGCACAGACCGGAGTGTAATCCATGGTGCAAATCTGAGGGCGTAATTCGGGACAAACGGTCGCCGAACCATCGGCAGGCCCCGGCCTGGAAGAGCCGGTCGCACAGGCGCCCAGCGAGACCAGCAGCACAATAGAGAAGCAGCGAAGCATCATTTCGATTTAATGTACTCGATGACCTGATCACGTTCCGATAGCACCAGGAACATACCCAGATCATCTGCCTGCAGTCGCTCTATCACCAGTTTCACCCCGGCGAGTGGCGATGGTGCAAAATGTATCCGCTCCGCGGTCATACCGCTTTGCAGGCAAGCCTGCTTGATGATTTCACTGACTTCACCCGGGGCGCGCCCGCGCAGGTAGGATTCTACCTCGACAATCACGACGTGATCAGGACGGGTCGCACAGACCCCGTGTGCAATCTCAGCAATTTCGTCATCGGAACGATCTCCGGCCGAACCGAACAGGGCCCATTTTTGACCCGCCTGCATCGCACCCACGGTATTGGTGACGGCTTCTACGCTATGCGCGTTATGCGCAAAATCGACTATTACACGCGCCGAATTGGCAAGCTGGAAAATATTAAGGCGACCTGGATTATCAAGCTCATCGCTATTGAAGTGGCATAGCCCCGCGGCAATTTGCGCCGCGGAGTAATTCATCGCGCTGGCAACACCGACCGCACCCAGCGCGTTGCGCACATTGTGCAAGGCGACTCCGTCGAGTGTCATCGGGATATCCCTGATTTTGCAGATCTGTTGCAACTCGGCACCATCGAAAAAGACTATGTTACCGTCTTCGCTAAAACAACAAAGGCCGCGATTGTCTAATTGTTGTTGAATTTTGGGATTTGCCTTTTCCAGGCTGAACCAGCACAGGTTCTGCCGCGGCCGGTCGGCCAGGTAACCGACAATTCCGACGTCGTCGGCATTGACCACCAGCACCCCGTCTTCGCGCAAGGGTTTACTGACCACAAACTTGGCCTCGGTGAGCGCCGCCAGCGTATTGACTCCGTATTGCCCGAGGTGGTCACTGGCGACATTGGTCACCAGGGCGGCCTGCGCGTGGCATAGCGGCAGGCCTCGTCGCAGTATGCCACCGCGCGCGACTTCGAGAAAAGCGACTTCGAGTCGCGGATCGCGCAGCAGCAGGCGAGCACCACCGGGACCCGAATAATCGCCCTGGTCGAGCACTTCATCACCGACTCGTACGAAATCGGTCGAGGTCACGCCCGACTGCTGGCCGGCCGCGCGAGCGATGCCGTCGAGCAAACGGACACTGGTCGACTTGCCGTTGGTGCCGGTAATCAGCGCGACCGGGACATCGTGAATGGAACCCCAGTTGACCTGTGTGGGTGACGGGATTTGATCAACCGGATAGCTGACGACACCGATCCCGTGGCCGAGCGAAACGACTTCATCGTCGATCAGACAATCGACACCATGGTCTGCCGCTGCTGCCTGTAACTCGATCAGGGCGTCGTTCTTTTCCAGCTGTATTTGTTCACGAATGTCATCGAGTAAAATCTGTTTGGCTTCGACCCCGAGACCGAGCAGTTCACAGCTACAGAAATACCAGCTGGTTTCGAGCACCAGGACTGCGCTGTAAAGTTGATCAACGGGAGCCGCCAGCAACAGGTTGAAACCATTTTCGAAACGACGGTGGGTGAGATCCGGTTGTTGCCATTCCACTTCTGCAAGCACTGCGTTAACTTGGCTGTACCAGCAGTCGAGTACCGCTTGCGGGTCCATGTCCTCGACCAGGACATCGAGCACCGCACCGGTTTTGTCCCACACCAGCGAGGCCCCGGTCAGGCGCCGGCAACCGTCGAGAATCAAATGCCTGGAATCAGGAAACGGGATTTCCATGGTTTGTCGTAAGGTCTAGTCAGCATCCTCGGGTTCACTGCTGGCGAGGCGCACGCCACGCTCATCGATGATCAACTCTTCATCCTGATCGAGCACGAAACGCTTGGCTTTTTCCTGCACAAACACCTTGGTGCCGGGGATGGTTTCCTTGCTTTCGCCGCGGTCGCTGTTGAGATTGACTATCTGCTTCCAGGTACGCGTCAGATCGTCCGCCGTGATGACCAGCAGATCACCTTCCTCGGCGTTGTTGAGCGCATGGTCGACCGCGGCCTCTTCCTCTGCAATTACCGTGATGTTGGCATCGTCGACACCCAGTTCCAGTAAATACTTTCGCACCAGCTGCGGTAACTCGTCGTGGCCACGGCCACGGCGATTCAAATCGGCCTTACACACGAAATGCGTAAAATGCGGCAAACAGGCCTCGCAGGATTCGCGGATGTCTTCGTCGCGCCGGTCGCCCGGCACCGAAATGACGATGGTGCGCCGGCCCACTGGATCGAGCCGCCCGGCAAGTTCGGCCATGGCACGAAAACCGGCCGGATTATGGGCATAGTCGAGGATAACCTTGAACGGATGTTCGTTATAAACATTGGTGCGTCCGGGGCTCTGGAAGAACGAAGTGTCGAAGGTGCGTAAACCATTGCGTATCTCGTCGAGGTCCTTGTCAAAACTGAAAGCCATGGCCGCCGCGAACATCGCATTTTGCACGTTATGCATGGCCTTGCCTTCGATCGTCGCCGGTATCAAATGGGTCCAAAGCAACGGGATGTGGGCGCCATTGTCGTAAATCGTGATCATCTCGCCATTGATGCCCTTCTCCAGCACCACGGCGCGCCCATTGGCGCGAATATGCTCGCGCACCAGCCCGTGGGTTGGATCCATGGTGATGTAACAAAGATGTTTGGCGCGCGTATTATCGGCCATTTTCAAACACAGCTTGTCGTCAGCATTCAGCACCGCGGTATTGTTGGCAATACGCACCACGGTTTCCTTGACGCGCGCCAACTGTTCCAGGGTTTCGATGCCGCCGAGGCCCATGTGATCTGCAGTCACATTGATACAGGCGGCGACATCACATTCGCTGTAACCCAATCCCGCTCGCAAAATGCCACCGCGCGCCGTTTCCAGCACGGCAAAGTCGATGGTCGGATCGCGCAGCACGATCTTGGCCGATTGCGGACCGGTCATATCGCCCTTGACGGTAACGCGACCATCCACCTGGATACCACCGGTCGAAGTCATACCGACGATATGACCGCTGGTTTTCATGATATGCGTAAGCATACGCGTGGTCGTGGTCTTACCGTTGGTACCGGTGATCGCGGCGACCGGAATACGGCTCGGCGTGCCCGGCGGGTAAAGCATATCGAGCACCTTGCCGGAGACATCGCGCGGCTCACCCTCACTCGGTGCGACATGCATGCGGAATCCCGGCCCCGCGTTCACTTCGACGATGGCGCCGCCTACATCCTTATAAGAATGGGTGATATCGTCGGTGATAAAGTCGACACCACCGATATCGAGCCCGAGGGCGCGTACCGCGCGCACCGCCATTTCGCGATTGTCCGGATGTACCACATCGGTTAAATCGATTGCAGTGCCACCGGTAGACAGATTGGCGGTAGAGCGCAGGAAGAATTCTTCATTCTTTTTCAACACGGTGTTTTCATCGTAGCCGGCATCCTGCATCAGGCGTTTCGCCTGGCCATCGAGTTCGAGCCGGGTGAGCACTTTCTCATGGCCGATGCCGCGGCGCGGATCGGAGTTGACGATGTCGATCAATTCCACGATCGTGAGTTTACCGTCGCCAACCACGTGCCCCGGGACACGCTTTGCGACGGCGACCAGTTCATTGTTAACCACCAGCATGCGATGGTCATAACCGGTGACGAAACTTTCCGCCAGCACGAAACGCGATCTACCCTGTTCGCGTGCGACATGGAAGGCTTCACGCACTTCGTCATCGGTGGTCAGGTTGATACTGATGCCACGACCATGGTTGGCATCCAGCGGTTTAATCACGACCGGAAAACCCATTCGATTGACCGCGCTAACCGCTTCGTCTTCGCTGCTGAACATGGTCTGCTTCGGCACCGGCAAACCCATGTCGCGCAACAGACTATGAGTGCCTTCCTTGTCGCTCGCGAGCGAGGTTGCGATGGTTCCGGTATCGCTGGTAACAGTTGCCTGAATACGCTTTTGATACCTGCCATGTCCAAACTGGACCAGGCTGTAATCATTGAGCCGCAACCAGGGTATATCGCGTTCGACCGCGGCGTCGACCAGCGATTGCGTGCTGGGCCCGAACTCGCGGCGCTGCGCGCGGTGCACAAAGTCTTCGAGCTCGGATTCGAAATTAAACGCCGCATCGATCGGATAATCGACTTGCTGTTGCAAATGCTCGGGTAACAGGTGCATCAGCAGGCGCAAGGCCAGGTGCCCGGCTTCGATACCGACATCGCGTTGCTTATAGGCATAGACCATGTTGTACATACCGGTTTCTCCGGTGGTTCGGGTACGCCCAAAAGAAACTCCGGAGCCGGCGATGTTTTGAATCTCAAGCGCGACATGCTCCATGATATGACCCATCCAGGTGCCTTCATCTTCAGTCAGACGGCGAATAAATCCGCCCGCCTCGCGGTAGGAACAACCGTGCTCGACAAGACTGGGCAGCACCTGCTGCAAACCATCGGTGAATTCGCGTCCACATTTGACCGAGGGCCAATCCACCAGCATACCGATATCCAGCACCATGCGTATCACCGGGAAATTGGCGTAGATGCTCGGGCCTACGTAAACATTGGTCGCTGTTATTTTCATCTGCTACCTCGAATTTTAGGTGGATAGGGTTTGCGTTCATGAATGTCGAAACGACAACCCCTCGACAGTATATGCAATTTCAGATCGAGCAGGCTCAGCGACTCGTTTTTCTTCGCTCGATCCATCGACGAATAACTCAGATGCTCGGGATCGATGATGGTGACGGAACCACTGCCCTCGACTTCGACCACCTGGTTGGGTGCAATAAACATCGCTGTGTCTTCGTCGATGCCGACACCCATCATGAACGGATTATAGGAAACCGCCGTCAACAACCGTCCCAGCCGGTCACGCTGGCTGAAATGTTGATCGATAATCACCGCATTGGTCAAGCCGAGTCCGGGCGCCAGGTTGACGCCATCGGCCTGTGGCGAGAGGCCCATCGAGCCACCGGCAATCATATGCTCGGGCATGATCGCAGCGCCCGCCGATGTCCCCGCAACATGCACCCCGGTTGCATTCAGGCGCCGTACTTTTTGCGCCACCAGAGTACCGCCCAATATCGTCGACAGGCGCAGCTGGTTTCCACCGGTTATAAAAATTCCGCTGGCGCCTTCGAGTTGTTCGATATATTCCACCCGGTCCGCATCGGCGCGCTCGCTAATCGGTAATGCAATGGCATTTGCAACACCGATCTTGTTGAAAATTTCAATGTAACGATCACCAGTATCGGCCAGGCTCGAGGCGGTTGGTATGATCACGATGCGCGATGCGCGCCCGCCGCATAACTTGACGAAGCGCCTGAGCACGCGCATCGAACCGGTACGCTCTTCGGCGCCTCCAATCGGTATCACATAACCGCGGGCCTGATCTTCATGATGGGGAGATGGACTCATAGTTGACTCGTTATCATTACTCTTCGAACAGGCCGCTGCGCAGCTGCCCCTTATTTTTAACATGCCAGCGACCCCTGGCCATGACACTATCGATCAGATTGTCCTGATCCAGCACGACGAGGTCGGCATCAAGCCCCATGGCGATGCTTCCCTTTTGCTGCAATTTCAAAAGGCTGGCGACATTGCGGGTCATCAGCGGTAACACCCGTTCCTCTGCTAGTTCGTTATCCAGCAGGTTCTTGAGGCTATGCGCCATCGCCGAACAACTCGCGAAACCCATCTTGATCAGTTCGCCCTGCGCATTGAAACTCGGCAGGCAACCGCCGCCATCGGAACTGATCGTTAACCGGCTGCCATCGTAACCCTGCTCGAAGTAGCGTATTACTGCCTCTTCGGCCGACCAACCCTGGTCGCTGGAATCGGCCGGAAACGCGGTCAGATCGACGTTACAACCGTGTTCACTCAACTCACAGGCTTCAACAAACAATGGTTTGTTGCGATTGATATGCGTCGGATTAAATACCCGAGGCGGAATTTCGCTGTGTTCGAGGCAGTCGCGAATCATCGAAAGACCGCGCTCGCCGTCGCCCATGTGGAAGTGTACGATGCCGGCCTTGCCAGTCATTAGCCCGGCGACATGCGATTCGCTGGCAAGCCTTAAAATCTCATCACGTGTCGGTTGACTGGAGCGATGGTCGCTAATCGCCACCTCGCCGACACCGATAACCGGTTCGAGGTTAACGATGTCACTGCGTACCGACCCGGTTAGCGTAATCGCCGGCACGTGGTAACCGCCGGTATAGCACCAGGCCGATAGCCCTTCTTCGCGCAAACCCATGACCTGGCTTAGCAGATTTTGAGGCGTGCGTGTCAAATCGTCGGTGCCGAGCAACCCAACCACGGCAGTCACACCCGCGTGAGTGATCTGACTGAGTGCCAGGGGAGGCACCCGAGTAGACGGGCCAGCTTCGCCGCCACCGCCAGTCAGGTGAGTATGTGCATCGATCAGACCCGGCACCACTCTGGCGCCGTCCAGATCGCTGACCTCGACCTCGAGTGCGTCATCCAGTTGCGGCAGGTGATCACCGAGATAAGCAATCTTGCCGGCACAAACAAGGATATGTTTTAAGCCCAGTGACTCGGGGGCAAAAACCGTGGCATTGGTGATCAGTTCAAACATGATTAGAGGTCAGCTTATGAAACTACTCGACGGTAACCGATTTGGCGAGATTGCGTGGTTGGTCGACGTCGGTGCCGCGCAATACCGCGACGTGATAACTCAGAACCTGCAATGGAATCACCGACAGGATTGGAGTGACATAATCGGTATCACAATCCATTTCAATCAAAACATCGTCAGCATCGGTTTCGAGCTGTGCACCGCGATGCGCAAACACGTAAAGCTTGCCGCCGCGGGCCTTTACTTCCTGCATGTTGGAGTGCAATTTACTGAGTAAATCATCATTTGGCGCGACCACGACGACCGGCATTTCGGCATCGACCAGCGCCAATGGACCGTGTTTGAGTTCACCAGCCGGATAGGCTTCAGCATGTATGTAGGAAATTTCCTTGAGCTTTAATGCACCCTCCATCGCGATCGGAAAGTGCTCGCCACGGCCAAGGAACAGCGCGTGTTGCTTGTCTACAAAATCTTCCGCGATAGACTCGATCTGCGATTCCAGTTTGAGCAGCGTATCGATTTGCACAGGCAATGAAATCAGCTCTGCCATGATGGCACTCTGGGTTTTCTGATCGAGTCGCTGTTGCTGACGCCCGAGCGTCACGACCAGTAATAGCAGCGAAACCAGTTGTGTCGAAAAGGCCTTGGTTGACGCAACCCCGATTTCGGGACCCGCTCGGGTCATCAATACCAGGTCGGATTCACGTACCAGTGACGACTCGGGTGCATTGCAAATACTCAAACTACCGCAGTAATTATCTGAGGTCAGACTGCGTAACGCGGACAGCGTATCGGCTGTTTCACCTGACTGTGACAGGGTCACAAACAGGGTATTGGCGGGTACCACCGATTTGCGATACCTGAATTCACTCGCCACTTCGACCTGACAGGGCAGATCCAGCAGCGCCTCGATCCAGTATTTTGCGACCATACCCGCGAAATAGCTGGTGCCACAGGCGATGATCTGAATATTCTCGACACGCGCAAAAATTTCACCGGCATCGAAACCGAAAACATTATCCAGCACCGACTGATCGCTGATCCGTCCTTCCAGGCACTCGGCCACAGCCTGTCCCTGCTCGTGGATTTCCTTTTGCATGTAATGGCGATATTCACCCTTGTTGGCTGCATCGCTATTCACTTCACTGACAAATATATCAGGTTCCTTGGCTTCGCCTTTGGCGTTGTAAATCTGGTACTCATTATTATTCAGCACCACGTAATCGCCTTCCTCGAGATAGACAAAACGATTAGTGACAGGCAACAACGCGGACACATCCGAGGCGACAAAGTTCTCCTTGATGCCCAGACCCACCACCAACGGATTGCCACGGCGGCAGGCGACCAGGGTACGCGGATCAGCGGTGGCGATAATGCCGAGTGCGAAGGCGCCTTCGAGTTCATCGACCGCCTGTTTTACTGCGGCGAACAAATCGTCTTTGTAATAACTGTCGATTAAATGGGCCACAACCTCGGTATCGGTTTCAGAACTGAATTCGTAACCGGCTTGCTGCAGACGCTCACGGATTCCCCGGTAATTTTCAATGATGCCGTTGTGAACAATGGCGATGCGATCGTTGGAAAAATGCGGGTGCGCATTACTTTCGGATGGCTCACCATGCGTAGCCCAGCGCGTGTGCGCAATACCGATGTGCCCAGGTGGTTCGGCCGGCAATTTAGCCTCGAGCTCTTTGACCTTGCCCAGCGCGCGGAAACGCGCGAGATTATGATCTTCGATCAGCGCGATACCGGCGGAGTCATAGCCACGATACTCCAATCGATACAATCCCTCGAGCAAGATCGAACTTACATCGCGATGCGCTAGCGCGCCTACTATTCCACACATAGGCTATTCATCCTTCGTTCGTTTAACCGGTTTTGACCAGGCACTGATGGTAACCTGTTTTGATCGTGACAGGGTAAGCTGATCGGCGGGGACATTCCTGGTAATGGTCGAACCAGCACCGATGCTGGCGTTACGCTCGACGCGCACCGGTGCAATTAACTGCGTATCGGAACCGACGAAAACCCCGTCTTCGATCACGGTCTTGTGCTTGTTAACGCCGTCGTAATTACAGGTGATGGTACCGGCACCAATGTTCACGCCGCTGCCCATCTCCGTATCTCCAATGTAACTCAAATGATTGACCTTGCTGCCCTTGCCGATCTGCGCTTTTTTGACTTCGACAAAGTTACCGATTTTTGCATCGTCGGCACACTCGGTACCGGGGCGAATACGGGCAAACGGTCCGATGACGACATCAGATCCGATCACGGCTTCGTCGATGGAGGTCATCGGCTTGATTTCACTACCACAGGCGATGCTACTGTTGCGGATCACGCAATTGGCACCGATGCGTACATTGTCGCCAAGAATGACTTCGCCTTCGAACAGGCAATTAGTGTCAATTTCGACATCCTGCCCGACGATAAGGTTACCGCGAATATCGATGCGCGCCGGATCAAACAGCTTAACCCCCTGCGACATCAAGGCATCGGCCTGACGCCATCGATACAGGGCTTCGACGGCTGCCAGCTGCTGTTGATTGTTGATCCCGCTGACTTCGCTCGCGACATCACAGACCACCGCGGAGACCGATCTGCCATGCGTTGCCGCGATAGCGATGACGTCGGTCAGGTAGTACTCACCCTGGGCATTGTTGTTATCAAGGGCATTTACCAATTCAGTCAAGCCTTCGCCCTTGAGCAAAATAATGCCGGAATTGCACTCACCAATTTCAGCTTGCGCTGGACTGGCGTCTTTTTGCTCGACGATGGCGGTTACATTGCGTCCGGCATCCCTGACGATGCGACCATAACCAAAAGCATTTTCCGGAATGAAGCTCAGCACGCAGACGGCATCGCCACCACCCTGCTCAATCATTTGTGACAGGGTTTCGGCGCGAATCAAGGGTACGTC
>JAAESG010000717.1 GCA_024229615.1 Gammaproteobacteria bacterium
ACCCTCGAACACGCTCAAACGCTATTAGCTGGGCAAAAATAAACTGTGCCAGGTCCTCCCCGGCTCTGCCAATCGGGGCTGACGCGACGATCTCTATGACACCGGGCATCGGCAGACCCTGTGCATGGCCTATTCCAATGCGGTGTAATAAGCCTCAGTTTAACCACCCTAATCCCTCTAACCCCACATACGCAGCCACGGCGCGGCAGATTAGTCGATGCCTAAAACAATACGCCAATACGCTTCGACCTCGCTGATTTCCTGCTCGTTAAGAATAGTCAGCGTATCACTGGTAATGCGCCGGTTATCTACGGTTCTTGTTTGATCCAGCATGACGTCAGAATCGGTTTCTAACCCGTCACGCGCCGTGATCTTATAACGTAGCGGCGCTGCGCCTTCGATCAGTTGTGTGGTTAACGGAAGTACTGTAGTGCTCGGGTGTCCGGCTTCATTCAGCAGGTCGCTCTGCATGACAAGACAGGGTCTGATTTTTCCCGGCTCGGTACCCTTTGATGGATTGAAATTGGCCAGGTAAATACCACCGCGTTTACAGGCCATCAGCATTCGCGGCATCGAAATCGGCCGATGTATCGAGTGCCTGCTTTCGCGTTTTAAGCGAGGCGGTTCGCATCCGCTGTCTCAATGCCTCACGGTCCAGGTGCTGTTGATATTCACGAACCGCGTCTCTGATCACACGGCTCCTGGTTGTACTCATGCGTTTGGCCAGCTGGTTGAGAAGCGCATCAAATTCTGCATCAGCTTTAATGGTGACTGTTTTCATATCCCATAATACTTAAATAAGTAATACCGAATCAAGTATATTTTTTTACTCCAAACAGGCAAGGGTTGA
This sequence comes from Gammaproteobacteria bacterium, assembly GCA_024229615.1. Taxonomy (GTDB): domain Bacteria; phylum Pseudomonadota; class Gammaproteobacteria. Next base: position 851 of record JAAESG010000717.1, read on the forward strand.
GAAATGCGTGGCCACCCTTTAGATGATCCCGCGCTGCATCCAGAAATACTGAGTCGGAAAGACCGCCCGATGATGACCCTGCCCTGGCGGGCTAACCCGAGCCCAGGTACCCGGGCATACCTGCCGCCTCGGGCGATCTCGCCAAGTGCATCGCCTCGTCGATGACGTCTTTCTTCTGGTCCTCGGGGAGATTACCGATCAGGATATCCGATCCCCGTATCTTGTCCTTGAGGATCCAGTTGTCGATGATGATCCGGATACGGAAGAAGTCGGCCCACAGGAATTCGGCGAAGGCATGGGGGCTCTTGCCGTAGCCGTAT
>JAAESG010000718.1 GCA_024229615.1 Gammaproteobacteria bacterium
GCCTTGCTGCGCATCAACTCCTGTTTCCCGAAACCGGTCGATCGTCGTCACCTGGCCACCTGGCTGAGTTTCGACGACATGGTTCACCTGGTCGAACGCTGCCTGATATCGGAACGTATCGGGCATACCGTGGTTTACGGCATCTCCGCTAACCAGGAAGCATTTTTCTCCAATCACAAGGCTGCCCACCTGGGTTACAAGCCGAAGGATAGCGCCGAGGATTACCGCGCCGAGGTCGAGGCAAAAGTCGGGCCGGGTGACCCTCACGATCCCGCGATCGAGTTTGTCGGCGGGTTTTTATGCGCCTACGGCCACCCCGACGAAGAAGAGCGCATCGAACTCTAGCAGCGTCATCCCCGCACCACAGTCATCCCCGCGAACGCGGCGGTCCGACGAATCGGGATCTTACAACTAGCTTCGGTTTATATTACGTGGTTGTGATGAGATCCCGGATAGGTGCTTGCGCACCCTCCAGGATGACAACCTGCGGCAGCGTTACCATTTAAAGGTTAAGCCGACAAATGCGCCATCTATGGTCTCGTTGATTTCGATGTCACTGTCCTCGTAATCGATCTCCATGTAACGGTAACCAAACTTGAGATCGAGCAGGTCGGTCATGACGTAGTTGGCGCCCAGGGTTATCATGTAACTCTGTTCATCGTCGAAGTCGGACGCGATATCACCAATGATCCAGACTCCCCATTTGTCATTTATCGGGTAAACCTGGCGAACCCCCACCAGCAGGTTGGTCCAGCTCTTGTCAGCGTCTAATTCCAGGTTCAACGACGAATTCAAGCGCGTTTGCACGCCAGACGGTTTCACTGACAGGGATGGTAAGGTCTTCCTCGCCATTAATCCATTGCATCATCAGCAATGCCGGAGATCCCGCATGAATGTCCATCAACTCAGCCGTGTACGCGCCACAGCTAGTTGATTTGATGGACACTTGACGATAGAAACGCTTTGATCCTGTTAATGTTTCGTCCCAGGTTTTTGTTATCGCGCTCAAGTACTACTTCCGTTAAAATATTTGATTCGAATTAGTTACGATATCAAGATATGAAAAACTTCACTTTGCTGGTAATCCTTTCACTTTGCGGGGTGACTGCAAATGCCGATGCCAATCCGAACATCGTGCGCGATGCAGAGTTTTATTACCTGCAATCCCAGTTTGCCGAAAAATGGGCAGAGGAAGATGCCGTCATCGATGAAAAACTGGTTTCGATTCACAAGGAAAACGGAGGCAGACCACCCAATATTATTTACATCCTGATCGACGACGTCAGTTTCGGCCAGATGGGAAATCGCGCGATGAATTATGTAACCGGCGTTAAAACTCCCAATATCAACCAACTGGCTACCGAGGGCATGTCGCTGATGCGCATGTATACCGAACCGTCCTGTACGCCAACGCGGGCCGCCATGCTGACCGGTCGCCACCCGGTTCGCATGGGCCACGCCGAGGTAAAGGTCGCACTGGTTGGCGAGGGTCTGCCGGCGAGCGAAGTCACCATTGCCGAAATTCTCTCTGAAGTCGGGTACGCGACGGCTCACATCGGCAAATGGCACCAGGGTGACATCGAGGCGTCATACGCGCACAACCAGGGTTTCGAC
>JAAESG010000719.1 GCA_024229615.1 Gammaproteobacteria bacterium
GGATATCGATGAAATCGCGATAGGTCTCATCGATGATCAGTGCGAGTTCATGCGCACGCGCCAGCTCGAAAAACTGTTCGATGCATTCGTGACTGTAAATGGCGCCGCTGGGATTGTTTGGAGTTACCAGCAAGATTGCGCGAGTTCGATCATTTATCAGCAAACTCGCCTGTTGCGGGTTCGGCATGGCAGTTTCAGGATTGAACGACAGGTAGCGTGGTATAACGCCGCGCGCCGATAACCACATCTGGTGATTGAAATAGCAGGGCAGGGGCAGGATGACTTCGTCACCGGCCTGGCACAGAGTGTCGATCACCGAACAAAATGCCTGGTTACAGCCCGCGCTAATCAAAATGTCATCGTCGCTGACCGATCCCTGGTAGCGTTCGCTGATGTTGGCCGCGAGGGCTTCGCGCAACGGCGGGATGCCTCGAATATCGGTATAGGTTGCGCCTTCGCCGGCTTTAATGGCCTCGCCCAGATATTCCCTCAGAGATTGCGGTGGCAGGTGCGCCGGCACCGCCTGACACATATCGATGAGGTTTTCAGATCCGGGATTTTTTACCCAGGACCAGGCTTCGGCGATCGGTGCCGCGGCACAATCAAGAACATTCGGATTTAGTTTCATGGCTCATACAGGGTTATTTGAACCGATGTTAGTGAATTCTGCGATGGCTTACCAGTCCCTGACGGCTATGCGATAATGCCTGCCAGAATTATTACCGGAAATCGCTATGAAATACCTTCACACCATGGTGCGCGTACACGATCTGGATGCATCGCTTGGGTTCTATCGCGACTTGCTCGGTCTGATTGAGACCGACCGCTATGAAAGTGAACAGGGCCAGTTTACGCTGGTATATCTGGCCGCGGCGAAGGATCTCGATCAGGCCAGGGCAGAACGTGCGCCCTTGCTTGAATTGACCTACAACTGGGACGGTGAGGTATACCAGGGTGGCCGTAACTTTGGACACCTCGCATTTGAAGTGGATGATGTATATGTGATTTGTCAAAAAGCACTCGATGCCGGCATCGCCATCAATGTACCGCCACGCGATGGGCACATGGCCTTTTTTCGTTCTCCGGATAATATCTCGATAGAACTGCTGCAAAAGGGTGAAGCATTGGCTCCGGCTGAACCCTGGATTTCGATGCCGACTAGCGGTGAGTGGTAGCTGTGGAACCTTATCTGGAGGGGCGGATCGCGATTATTACCGGTGGTTTTGCCGGTATTGGTAAGGCGATTGCGATTGCACTGGCAGCACGTGGGGCTACCATCGCGGTCGGTGCGCGTCGTCAGCCTGAGGCAGCGATTGCGGAACTCGGATCAATAACCAACGCGTTATTTTATCGACCGCTCGACGTGTCGGATAGCGACAGCGTCGACGCCTTTGTCAATGACCTGGCAGTTGAACATGGCTATGCCGATATCCTGGTCAATAGCGCCGGCGTAACGGCGCATGAATTGGTCTGTGGACACGATGAGCAATCCTGGCTGGATGTTATCGATATTAATCTATCCGGCCCTTTTCGTATGATTCGGGCTTGCTTGCCGAAAATGATCGAACGTGGCTGGGGACGGATTATTAGCATTGGTTCCACCGCGGCTACCACGGCGGTCGCCGATCACGCGGCTTACTGCGCATCCAAGTCAGGATTGCTCGGATTAAATCGTGCCGTCGCGCTCGAGGGCGCTCCGCATGGGGTTAGTTCGGTCGTCATTAGCCCGACCTGGGTGCAGACCGAAATGTTCGACAGCAGCATGGCGATTCAGGCGAGTAACGCCGGACATAGCACCGAAGAAGAAATTGCGCGGTTGGTCGCGGAGCAACCACAGCAACGCCTGGTACAAGGAGCCGAACTGGGGGCGCTGGCAGCCTTCCTGTGCAGCGATGAAGCGCTGGGCATCACCATGGAGGACATTCAACTCAACGCCGGAAATCTGTGGTAGTCTGAAAGCATGTCGATATTTAATCTGCAGGTCAGTTTTTTTTCGATCGAGAATCCCCTGCGCTTACTGGATCGCTACCTCAACCGCTTCCGCTATCGGCAAACGGCGCGCCTGAACCAGCGTGAAGTGGAGGTCAGATGGACGAATCGCGCTGAATGCGAGCTGCAACAGCAACAACAACCACTGATCGTCGAGTTGCAGCTGTATTTTTCCTGCGTCGTCAAGAAACGAGTGTTGTTTCACCAGTCTGTCACGTTTGACACGACGCCTGTCAACGATCAACTCAAGCTATTCTTTCGACCGATTGCCGCGGCCGCTTGCGATCCGTGGGAATTCGCCACCCATTATCCTGCGGGCCAGAATCTGTCGACAGGCACAGCAGCGCGCATGGTGCCGGGGAGGGTCGAGATCGATTATCGTCAGGGTCATTGGGAAGGCCAGTTTTATTATTACCTGAATCCGAAGGCCCGCGACGGCGCATAACACAAGCCTTTGATCTCACGGCGGCTCAAAAAATACCCGCTTAACTTATGGGTGAAGCTATGATTTTTTGATTCCACTGAGAAATCAAACCCTTGTGTTAAGCATCCGCCTTGAACCCACGGATTCAGGTACTAATCATCGTAGCATCGAATACAGCACCGACCTGGATAAAAACCGCTGTTTGATTAGCCCGAGAAAAAACAGGCCCTATTTGATCCGGATTGAAATGACCTGATCAGTTTCGTGAAATTCAAATTCCGCTTCTTCATAGTCGGGTGGACCGAAGCTGCCACGGGCATCGTTCGAGAAACCGTAGTCTTCACTCGGAATACCGAAGATTCCGCTATCGAGTTCACCATTATCGTTTTCGTCGTGAAAGGCGGAGATTGCATATCGGCCATATGCCAGTTGTTCTATTTTCCAGGTAGCCTTACTTTCGGTAATCGCAGCCTGACAGGACCGTTTTGGCGCTTGGTCTCTGGACAGAAAGTGCTCTGAAGAATCTGTCAGCGAGCAGACGATTGTGCCCTGATTGTTTTTTATGCCTGTAAAGTGCACGATCAGAGTGCCATTGGCTGCGACGGGACTCGACAGCATGGCAACTGTCAGGCCGGTACACAGTTTGCGGTAGGATATTGCCCTGTGACCCTTCAATGGTACTCCTGTTATTATCATATTCCGACGACCCAGTTTAAACAGACTATTCATTATGGACAATTTGAAAAGCTATCTCAGGTTTGAAAGTTTTATTATGCCGGCTGCGTTGCAGATCCTGTTTTGGGCTGGAATCGGCGGGACGTTCTACGGCAGCTGGTGGCTGTACACACATGACCATTGGGCCTGGATACTGGCGCTGATTTTTGGTTCGCTGACGACCCGCTTGATTTTTGAGGGATTTATATTGCGTTATCAAACCTATATCGTGCTCACCGAGATTAAGCAAAAGTTGAATTCCATCGAAAAGTACTAGCCCGAGAGCACCGGTGCGTAACGCGGTTTCCGCATACAGTGCAGTTGTGCCCAACAGGCCGAGCACCAGTGAAACTGCGAACAGGGAATGGATCAGAAACCAGCTTTGGGAAGCGATAACATCCGCTGGAGATGTGAGATATAGGAATAACCCAGTGCAAGTCCACTGATAATTATTAATAGCCCGCCTGAACGGATGAAATTAATATTTGACATACTCCACCCCCAGGCTGACGACAGATTGCAGTATACGATATATGCAAACAGGCCGGGCTATAGCAGGGTATATCAGGATTGACCAATATAAGTAAAAACTAATATACTATCGGGAAATTTGACTGGAGATAATTATGAGTATCGATCGCATCGTTATAATGTTCGCAGGAATCGTCGTGCTGGCCAGCGTAGCTTTGTCACAGTTGCATCACGTTTACTGGTTGTTTGTCACTGCTTTCGTCGGCGCCAATTTACTACAGGCTTCGATTAGTGGATTTTGCCCATTGGCAAAGATTCTGAAAGCGCTTGGATCCAAGCCAGGACGCGCCTTTTCGTAGGCTGCTTGCGGCTTGCAAATGTGATTGAATATCAGGCAGAAGATACCGCTGAGGCACTACAAGGCGCATTAGATTCCAGCCAGATGGCGATCATCGCCTGCAAATGTAAGTCAGGAAATATAAAAGTTCCGGTGATTGATCTCGATCCCGTGGTTATCAAGGATCGTTTCATGAAAGAAGTTAGGTTTCGAAACACCAAGGCCAGTTAACACGATATTTCAAATCGTGTTAACTGGCCCTGACTAGTGCCTGAATCCGTGGGTCCATGACGGCGCATAACGCAAGCCTTTGATTCCACAGCGGTTCAAAAAATGCCCGCTTAACCTTTGGGTGAAACTGATATTTTTTGATTCCACTGTGAAATCGAATTCTCACGCTCAGCATCCGCCTTGAACCCACGGATTCAGGTAATGGTTATGCCGGGAGAATAAAAAAGGCCAGATAAGCGGGATATGGGGTATCCCGCATACCTGGCCGAAGGTTACAACCGAAGAGCGCGTGTAACACTAATTCGGAAAAACCTAGTCCCAGTTCAATGCGCCGCCGGTTTGATACTCGGTTACGCGGGTTTCAAAAAAGTTTTTCTCCTTTTTCAAGTTGGCCTGCTCGTCCAGCCACGGAAGCGCATTTTCGGCACCCGGAAATGGAATTTCATGGTCCAGCTTATTGGCGCGGCGATTGGCGATGAAACGAAATTGCGCGATATGGTCTTCGGCGCTGTAACCGAGAATCGGGTCCGGTAACAGGAAATTTGCGTACTGCATTTCCGCGGCTTCGGCTTCTTCCCACATTTGCTGAATCAATTTTGGATCGAGCTTGACGTTTTCCTCCAACACTATTTGCTTGCAGACGCGTATTCCGAAAGAAGCATGCAGCACTTCGTCACGCATGATGTACTGTAACTGTTCGGATGTGCCTTTCATCAATCCGCGGCGTTGCAGCGCGAAGATCGGGCTGAAGCCATTGTAAAACCACGTGCCCTCGAATACGCCGGCGAAGAAAATGTAGGCAAGCACGAAGTTCTCGAGTTCATCACGGTCATTCAAATCGATGTCGGCGCGCAGGACCGAGGCGAGGCGCTTGTTGCACATCTGAATTTTTTGATGTATCTCGGGGATCACCCTGTAGCGGTTGTAAATTTCCCCCTGATCGAGACCGATGGTTTCGATGCAATGCTGGTAAGTCCAGGTATGCACTGCTTCCTCGTAAACCTGGCGCGCCTGGTAAATCTGCAACTCGGGTGCCGACATTTTCTCCATCACCGCCAACCCGATATTTCGCATCGCGAGGATATCCGAGGTGGTCAGGTAAGACAGCACGTTTTCGTAGACATGGCGTTCTTCCAGGGTGAGCTTGTGTTGGTAATCGTGCACATCCTGGGTCATGTTGATATCGAGCGGAGTCCAGTGGTTCTTGTTGGCGTTGAGAAAATACTCCCAGGCCCAGGGGTATTTGAAAGGTGCCAGTTGATTGATATCGGTAAGACCGTTAACTACCCTTTTATCCTCGGCTCTGACTGGTTTAGCCGAGCTTGGAGTCGGGACAGGTTCGGATACTATTTCGACCTGGGATTCGGGCGGGATTTGACGCACGACAGGAACTACCGCAGGCTCTGCGTTGGACACAGTCGTATCCATTGCCGCTTCCGGTTGGCGCGACACTTGCGGGGCTAGTGGTTCATCCCAATTCAACATATGTATCTCCTTACTTGTTATCTATTGCTTGTTATTGACATGCTTCACAATCCGGATCGAGAATCGAACATACTTTTGGTTCGGGTTCTGCTACCGTTTCGGGCGCCTGAGTAGCCGATTTCTCAACCGCGGTTGCACCCAGTGAACGCAGGTAGTAGGTGGTTTTCAATCCCCGTACCCAGGCCAGTTTGTACAGATTGTCGAGTTTCTTTCCAGACGGTTCGGCCATATAAAGATTGAGCGATTGCCCCTGGTCGATCCACTTTTGCCGACGAGATCCCGCTTCCACCAACCAACGGGAATCGATTTCAAACGCGGTGGCATAAATAGATTTTAATTCCTCCGGTACGCGGTCAATACTTTGTACACTGCCATCGTAGTATTTCAGGTCATTGACCATGACTTCGTCCCACAATCCTTTTTGCTTCAAATCATCAACCAGGTAGGGGTTGAGGACCGTAAACTCACCGGAGAGATTCGATTTGACGAACATGTTCTGGTAAATCGGTTCGATCGACTGACTGACGCCGCAAATATTCGAAATGGTTGCGGTGGGTGCAATCGCCATGGTGTTCGAATTGCGCATACCTGTGGTCAGCACACGTTGACGCAGGCTTTCCCAGTTCATTCGCGAGCTCTCATCCTGCTGCAGATATTCACCGCGAGATTCGCGTAACCTGGCAACCGAATCGATCGGCATAACACCCTGGCTCCACAGCGATCCCTGGTAGCTGGAGTAGGTGCCGCGTTCCTCGGCGAGCTGGCTGGATGCCTGAATCGCGTAGTAACTGACCGCCTCCATCGATTCATCCGCAAACTCGATCGCAGATTCCGAGGCATAGGGAATATGTTGCTTGTACAAGGCATCCTGGAAACCCATGATGCCGAGTCCGACCGGGCGATGGCGCAGGTTGGAAATGCGTGCCTGCGGTACGCTGTAGTAATTGTAATCAATCACATTATCGAGCATGCGCATCGCTGTGTTGATGGTTTTCTCAAGCTTTTCCAGGTTCAGACCCTTGTCATCGACATGTTGAGACAGGTTAACCGAGCCCAGATTACAAACGGCGATCTCGGTATCCGAGGTGTTCAATGTGATCTCGGTGCACAGGTTGGATGAATGCACGACGCCGGTATGCTGCTGCGGTGAACGAATATTGCAGGGATCCTTGAAAGTGATCCACGGATGGCCTGTTTCAAATAGCATGCCGAGCATTTTGCGCCACAGATCCATCGCCTTGATGCGACGGAAAGACTTTATTTCACCTCGATCGGCTTTCTCTTCGTAGGCCACGTAAGCGGCTTCGAATTCAGCACCATAAAGATCATGAATGTCGGGCACTTCGCAGGGAGAAAACAGGGTCCACTGGCCTTCCTCGGCTACCCGTTTCATGAACAGATCCGGAATCCAGTTAGCGGTATTCATGTCGTGTGTGCGGCGTCTTTCTTCACCGGTATTTTTCCTCAGATCGAGAAAGTCCTCGATATCCAGGTGCCAGGTTTCGAGATAGGCGCACATTGCACCCTTGCGTTTTCCACCCTGGTTGACCGCGACCGCGGTATCGTTGGCGACTTTCAGAAACGGTACAACGCCCTGTGACTTGCCATTAGTGCCCTTGATATGAGAACCCATACCGCGGACCCGGGTCCAGTCGTTTCCAAGACCCCCGGCAAACTTTGACAGCATGGCGTCGTCCTTGATTGCGCTGAAAATTCCATCGAGATCGTCGGGTACCGTGGTCAGGTAGCAGCTCGACAATTGTGGGCGTAGCGTGCCCGAATTGAACAGGGTAGGGGTGCTGCTCATGAAATCGAAAGAGGAAAGCAAGTTGTAAAATTCGATCGCACGGGCTTCGCGTTGGACTTCGTTAATCGCCAGACCCATCGCCACCCGCATGTAAAATGCCTGTGGTAACTCGAAACGTACATCGCGATGGTGAATAAAATAGCGATCGTACAGGGTTTGCAATCCGAGGTAGGTGAACTGGTGGTCACGCTCGGGTTTAAGCGCATGACCCAACTGTACGAGGTCGAATTTTAACAACTCCTTGTCGAGCAGTTCGAGATCGCTCGCTTTCTTAATGTAGTGGCCGAAATATTCTGCGTAACGATCAGCCATTTCGGCAAAGGTGGCGCTCGGAGCCCCGTCATTAATAAAACCCAGTGATTCGGCGCGCAGTTCGTCGAGTAATAAACGTGCTGCGACCTGAGAGTATTCGGGTTCCCGATCGATCAATCCGCGTGCGCTCATGACTACCGTGGGGCTAACATCTTTGATCGACACGCCGTCGAACAGGTTCTTCAGGGTTTCATTGTATACGCGTTCGGTGCTTACGCTTTCGAGACCGCTGCAGGCTTCGTTGATAATGGTTTGTAGACGTGCTGTATCGAGCGGCACAATGCTGCCGTCTTCCAGTTTAACGGTCAGTTCGATGCGGTCCTCTTCCTGTACTTCTTCGCGCGGATCGATTTTGCACTGCGCGCGCGCAGTCGCGCGTTCTTCGCGATAAAGGACATAGGCGCGGGCAATTTTCTGCTCACCGTTACGCATCAGGGCCAGCTCAACCTGATCCTGGATATCCTCGATGTGGAAAGTCCCGCCATCTGGCTGGCGACGAGTCAGGGTACCCACAACGAGATTGGTCAATTGCTCGACGGTCTCGTGAACCCGAGTCGAAGCAGCGGCCTGACCGCCTTCGACCGCGAGGAATGCCTTGGTCATTGCGATAGCAATTTTGTCTTTATCAAAACTGGTTAACTTGCCATTGCGGCGTACGACGTTGTAGTTACTGCTGAGTATGCTGGTGTTATCTGAAGTAGCGACTGGCACTGATTTGACAGGTACGACCGCTACTTCGGTTAAAGGTGATTCGATATTTTGCATTTATTGCCCGATCCGTAATTTCTAAAGGTAGTGCTCGGATTTGATCCGCGTTTATTACCGCTGGCTATTTCTATCCCGTGGATAGTTAATGTGATTTATAACTATCGCGTCCAAGTATTTGTACTATTTGTGGATTGGAATTAACCAGTCGGTTTGTAAAATTCAATATTGGTGAATAATTTAACTGATACACAATATAATGTGTTTTGCTGTCAGGTCAAGTACATTATATTGTGTATGGCTCTGTGGAGACCAAGGGAATATCCTGTGGATAAGTCGGTTATTAGTAGCGAAAATGGCGTCAGCAAGGGCTTCCAGCGCGTAGATTTTGCTTATCTCCCAATTTTGACAATTAAAAAAAATTATTTTGTGAAAAAATGCATAAAAAATTTGTATCAAGCGCTTGCCGCGGTTTCCAGACCGGGTTGTTTTTATGGGATATAGATTAGGTATCGACCTGGGTGGCACCAAAACTGAAATACTGGTGCTGGACCCCGAGCAACAGGCGGTTTATCGCGAGCGTGTTGCGACACCGGCCCACAGCTACGACGAAATTTTGATGCTCATTGACGGATTTGTGAAACGCGCCCAAAACAGGTTCGAGCAGAATATGAGCATCGGCATCGGTATTCCTGGCGCAATTTCGCCACGAACCGGCCTGTTACGTAACTCGAATACATTATGCCTGAACAGTCGTCCCTTCAAGAACGACCTCGAGCGCCTGCTCGAACGGAAGGTACGCATCGAGAACGATGCCAATTGTTTCGCCTTGTCGGAGGCGTTGGGCGGTGTTGCGCGATCTTATAAAACAGTCTTCGCTGTGATCATCGGTACCGGAACCGGCGGTGGCCTGGTGATAGACGGTAGACTCGTCAATGGGCCGCATTCGATTAGCGGTGAATGGGGGCACAATCCGTTACCCTGGCCAAAACCCGAGGATTCAATTGCCAGTTGTTATTGTGGTCAACCGGGCTGTATCGAAACCTTCCTGTCTGGCCCGGGTATGGCATGCGGTTTTGAAACTCGCTTCGGGCGCTCACTTTCGAGTAGGGAAATTATTGCCGCGGCGAATTCCGGCGATAGTGACTGCATCGTCATGTGCAACGCCTATTACGATCAAATGGCACGTGCGCTAGCCCATGTGATCAATATTATCGATCCGCATGCCATAGTGCTGGGTGGTGGCATGTCTAATATTGATTCGATTTATTGCGAGGTGCCAAAGTTGTTACCCGGGTATGTTTTCTCCGACTTTGTGCAAACTCCGATTCTCAAAGCCGAGCGCGGCGACTCCAGCGGCGTGTTTGGCGCTGCATTGCTTTGGGATTAGGTCATTTCAAGCTATTAACCCGGCGACATACCTAGTCGCCGGGTTAATAACGGTACCAGGACAAAATATTAAAGATACCGGCTATCAGGTCGATTTAAATATTGTGTTCTTTCAAGCTCGGATCCTTATTCCACTATGGCCAGTGTGAATCCAGTCAACCTTGCCGATATCCATGGTTTCGCCGGGCTCGATTTTCTGGTCGCGGAAGTCGATAAGCTGGTAAGCCTGCCGGACATTTATTATCGTCTCGAAGAAGTCATTGTTGATCCCAGCTCGACCACGGATTCGATCGCTGGCCTTTTACGCGCCGACCCTGATTTGTGCGCGCGTATGTTGCGCATGGCGAACAGCGCTTTTTACAGTTTCCCAACCAAGATTGAGACCATCGAGCGTGCCGTCAGCACAATCGGTTTGCGTCAGATTCGTGAACTGGTCCTGGTCACTGCGGTGATCAAGGCCTTTGAGGGAATCCCCCCCGGAACGGTAAACATGTCGACCTTCTGGGAGCATAGTGTTGCGGTCGGAATCATGGCGCGTGAAATCGGGCAGCACGCTGGAATTCCCAATGCCGGAGGTTTTTATATTCCCGGATTGTTGCATGATCTCGGACGTCTGGTGATGTACTTGAAATTGCCCGGGCTAATGCACGACCTGCTGAATCAGCGAGCCATCAGTGGGCAGCTCATGTACCTGCTGGAGCAGGACATACTGAACTACACCCATGCCGACATCGGTGGTCGTCTCCTCGAATTCTGGAAACTGCCACAGTCGATATGGGAGCCGGTAGTGAAGCATCACGACCCCCACAATGCCGGAGAATTTTCTGCCGCTGCTTGCTCGATTCATATTGCCGATGCCTGGGTTAATACCAATCGGATGGGTAGTAGTGGTGCAGAATTCGAGCTTGTCATGGATGCCTTTGCACTGGATCAAATCGGAGTCGATATCGAGGTAGTTGAACAGGCCGGCCGGCTCTCCGACCAGCAAACGCACACTCTGGTACGCCAGTTCCTGAGCCACTAACCTCTACCTGCATCCGTCATGAGCCACGGATTCAGGTTCTACTAACTGAGCACCAGGGTGGCGAGCCCGAGAAAAGCGACGATACCGACTACATCGGTGACGGTCGTCAACACTACGCCCCCGGCAATTGCCGGATCAATCCCGATCTGACGCAGGATAACCGGAATGACTGCTCCGGCAAACGCCCCGGCTACCAGGTTGACGACTAACGCGAATGCGATTACCAGGCCAATGTTGAAATTACCAAACCACAGTATCGACAGGGAAGCGACGACCAGCGCCCATATCAAGCCGTTCAATAATCCAACTAAAATTTCCTTTTTTATCAGGGATCGATAATTTGAGCTACCGAGTTGTCCCAGAGCGAGCCCACGAATGGCGATGGTCAGGGTTTGTGAGCCGGCTATACCACCCATGCTGGGAACGATAGTTATCAGGATTGCGAGCGCCACGACCTGATCGAGGATATCTTCAAAAAAGCCAATCGCATAAGCAGCCAGAAAGGCTGTCAAAAGATTGATTCCAAGCCATATACCCCGTCGCTTCGAAGTCACCAGGACGGGTGAAAACATATCTTCCTCTTCAGACAGGCCGGCCATACCCATGATCGAGTGGTCGCCTTCGTCGCGTATGACATCGACCACGTCATCGATGGTGATGCGGCCGATCAGTTTATGCTCTTCGTCAACAATAGGTGCGCTCACCAGATCGAAGTTTTCGAACTCCCGCGCCACTTCGGCATCGGATACATGCGCGTGCATGGCATCAATATCGGTACGCATAATGTCTTTAACCCTGTCGTCCGGGTCATTCGTCAGCAGATCACGCAGGTAGAGTGCGCCGAGGTAATGATCATGACGATCGGTGACGAATAGCTGATCCGTATGATCGGGTAGCTCGCCACGAATGCGCAGGTAACGCAGCACCACGTCGAGCGAAACATCGGCGCGAATGGTTACCTGATCGATGTTCATCAGGCCACCGGCGGTATCCTCGTGATAGGAAAGCACCGATTCGAGCTTCTCGCGCTTGTGCTCATCCAGAGTATGCAGGGTTTCTACAAGCTTGTCGGTCGGTAGCGCGAGGATGATATCGGCCTGGTCATCGACATCCGGCAGGGTTTCGACGATGGTCGCAATTTCTTCGGATTCGAGCTGCCTGAGTTTAGCGTCGCTGATTTCGTCCTGGGTTTCGAGCAGAACTGCACCCAGATCCGCGGGTTCGATCAGTGGCCAGATCGAATCTCGCTGTTGAGATGGCAATGAGTCGAGCAGCAAGGCAGTCTCGGCCACGTTGATGGCGCTCAGGATTTTCGTTATCTCAACGTTGTCTTCGGCATCCAGGGCTGCCGATATATCCTGGCGAAGCTGTTCAATTTCGTCTTCAACCACGGTGTTGTTATTCGGTTTCGCCGAAGCGATCGTTAATCAGGTCAACAATCGCGTTATGGCAGGCCTGTTCGTCGTTACCGTCAATTTCCATTTCGAGTTCCACGCCTTTACTGGCGGCTAACATCATCACCCCCATGATGCTCTTGGCATTGACGCGATTGCCCTTACGGCTGATGAATACTTCACTTTCGAACTGGCTTGCGCAATTAACCAATTTAGATGCCGCGCGAGCATGCAGTCCAAGTTTGTTGATGATGGTGATATTTTCAGCGATCATTCTGTGCCCTGTCGAACCCCCGATCTACCACCATTTAAGGCGGTCTCACTGAGCTGTTCAAGTGATTGATGCGCGTAGTTTAGTACACGTAGCAGCATCGGCAAGTTAATCCCGCTGACTACGCGGGCATTGTAGTCGTTACTAAAATAGCGGGCCAGGTTATCGGGTGTCGCACCGTAGACATCGGTGAGTACCAGTACTCCATCGTCATTATCCAGGTCTTGCAGAGTGATTCTGATCAAATCCGCGAACTTTCCGAGTTGCTCGGGACTGAGATCGGCCGGGATCGAAATCTGTTTTATGCTGGTCATGCGTTGTTTGAAAATTATGTCAGAGGCAGCGATTAGCTGTGCACCGATATCCTCGTGCGTTACCACTAGCAGGCCGACACTCATGCCATGTCCCGGTGTCGAGTGGAAAGATTTTGTCGATCTTGTTGCAACCGCGCGCTGAGCCGCTCTGCCAGATATACAGATCGATGCTTGCCGCCGGTACAGCCAATCGAAATTGTCATATAGCTGCGATTCTCTTTTTCAAATTGTGGAATCCAATCCGTCAGGAAACTGTATATTGACTCCAGCATTTCCCCAACTTCGGCATAGTTTTCGAGATACTTGACGACAGCCTGGTCGCGCCCACTCAATGGACGCAGGTCTTTTTCCCAGTGTGGATTCGGCAGGCATCGGACATCGAAAACAAAATCGGTATCGGCGGGTACACCGTCTTTAAAACCGAATGACTGTATCAGGATTCCCATTTCGGAAGTTGTCTGAGATAGTAGTTGATCGATAATGACATGGCGTAATTCATGCACGTTCAGATTTGAGCTATCGACAACCAGATCGGCATTGGTGTGGATGTCTTCGAGCAGCTTTTTTTCCTGCTGAATAGCATCAGCCAGCGGTAAGCCATTTCTGGAGAGCGGATGCTTACGGCGGGTTTCGCTAAAGCGCTTAAGCAACCTGGAAGTATCCGCAATCAGGAACAGAATTTTAAGTTGCAGCGAATGATTTTTGATGTGCTGCATGATCTCCTCGAATCGGTTCGATCCGTCTACCCCGCTTCTCGCATCGATGGCAACGGCTACCAGGTCATAGGGTTCCGGCGAGGTATTGATCATGTTATCGACGAGTTCCGGCAGCATGCCCAGGGGCAGATTGTCGATGCAATAGTAGCCGGCATCCTCGAGGGTGCGCAGGGCGACGGTTTTTCCCGACCCGGACAGGCCACTGACGATTACCAGTTTCACGTTGAAATCATCCTCACGGCTTTACTCTGGCGTATCAAAATCCTGTGCGACGGCCTGGTTTTGACGTTCGATAAAATCCTCGGCTGCATTATATCCATTGGTTTGTAACAAGTGATTGCGGGTTGCCGCTTCGACCAGTACAGCGAGGTTTCGTCCGGGGGCTACCGGCAACGTTACTTCGGCAAACTCAAGGCCGAGAATTTCGCGGGTTTTGAGATTGTTACCGAGTCGTTCGAATTCGAGCCGGTTGTCCCTGTCTAGCTCGACCATATTGACGATAAGACTCAACGGCATACTCGTTTTCAGGGCGTTGGCACCGAACATCGCGCGTATGTTGACGATGCCGAGACCACGGACTTCCATATAATCGGTGAGTAGTTTCGGACTGCA
>JAAESG010000720.1 GCA_024229615.1 Gammaproteobacteria bacterium
GGCAGTCCAATCAAACGCCAGGGGCTATCACGCAGCGCTAAGCAATGTCGGTCATCCTCATCGTGATAGAAAATGACATTGCGGCAAGCTTTCGCGTATTGATGCCAGTTAGACGCCAGGCTCTGCCCGTGCCTTCCTAACTCTATGCGAGGAAGCGTTTCTGATCAAACAGCTTCTCTCGCTGCAACATGAAATACACGGCTCGGCCGAGTTTGTGGGCGAGAATCGTCATCGCCTTGGCCTTGTTGTGTTTTCGGGTTTTCTTTTCGAGCCAGGCTTGAGCTTCTGGATTACCGCGCAGGAACAGGGCCGCGGCCTCGCCGAAGGCCCAGCGCAGGTAGGGGTTACCGATCTTGGCGCCAGCCGTGCCATAGATCTTACCCGCTGATTCGCGTTGGCACTTCACCAGGCGGCAATAGGAAACGAAATCCTGCACCCGGGGGAACCGGGTGATATCGTGGATTTCATACAAAATCACGAGTGACAGAATATCGCCGATCCCGTGAACCGATTTCAACACGATCACGGACTTTGGATCGAATGATTTGGCAGTCTTCTTGAGATACCACTCGAGTTTACCCAATTGCCCGTCGTAGAACTCGATTCTGGCCAGGTCAAGATCGATACTGCGTTGTACACTCGGATCAGGAAAGGCATGGCGCATCGGTTCGCGTTGTTTTTCATAGCGCAGATTCTCGGGGTGCGCCGGCAGGTTGTACTGGCTCAGGGTGTTTTTGATGTGGGCAAATAGATCGCCGCGTTCACGAGCCAGCTTGATGCGTCGACGCA
>JAAESG010000721.1 GCA_024229615.1 Gammaproteobacteria bacterium
TTCATGCATTTCGGCCATAGAAAATCCATCGCTCCAAAGCGCGATGGTGGCCACCGACGTATCGCCGAAGGTATCGTCGACCATGGGTCCGATGGTGCCATCCGGCAGCTCGGGTTTAACATCGTTCATTCTGTTGCGCAGCAGTTTCCACGTCGCCGGGAGGTCTTCTGAGGGGATTTCATCTTTGATGACTACATGGATCAGGGATTGGCCGACTTCGGATGTGGCATCTTCGATATCATCCACTTCGCCCATGCTTCGGATTTTCTCTTCGATGGGCCGGGTAATCAGGCGCTCTACCTGCTCCACCGGCATACCGGGATATTGTGCCATAACCAGCGCTTCGCGAATCGTAATGAAGGGGTCCTCCAGTTTCGGAAGATTTATAAATGCATATGTGCCTCCGACAACTACCAATAATATGGTCATGATGACGGTTCGCGAATTATTCAGTGCAAATCCGGTGATACCTTTCATTTTCTATTCCTTTTGTTTCATCAGTCTGACTTTCAATCCATCCGCTAAAAAACTCACGCCGGCCACGGCAATAATGTCTCCGGCCGCAAGACCCTCGTGCACGATTGCCTGGTCATGCTGTGAGCCACGAACATGGATCAGCGTTTTTTTGACCGTAGAAGTCTTGGGGTCGTACACAAAGGCATGCCCCTGCTTCGCATCATGGACAGGCAGGATCGCCTGGAGCGGAACCAGGTAACCGGGCTGCTGGCTCTCATCTTTTATTAAAAGATTTGCTTCAGCGGTCATACCGGGTTTTATTTTTTCATTCGGCGCAATCAGCTCCACCTTGACCGGAAAGGCGTTGGCTTTAACAGCGGCGGAACCGATGAAGGAAATACGGCCTTTTACAGACTCACCCGGCAGGGTGGAAAAGGTGACCGTCGCCGGGCCATCGAGGTGTATCCGGTCAATCGTGGACTCCGGAACGGCCAGCTGCACCTCCATTGCCCCCTTGGCATCAATTTCGAACACTTTCTGCCCGACCTTCACCTCCTCATGCGGTTCCACTGACCGCCAGGCGATAGCGCCATCGTAAGGGGAGCGCAACGTCGTCTTTCGCAGATCGCGTTTTGCAAGATTCAGTCTTGAAA
>JAAESG010000722.1 GCA_024229615.1 Gammaproteobacteria bacterium
GGGTAATGGTTTACCCGATTGATCGTAACCCGCTCCACCTATGGCCGCATACTCGAGTTCGGCGTCGAGGCCAAAATCCTGCTGTAAACATTCAATCGTCTTAACTGCCTCGGCGATAATTTCAGGGCCAATTCCATCGCCGGCTAAGACTGCAATTTTTGCACTCATTTCACAATTCCTAATTCAACCAGGGCATATTCTGATAATACTTTCGCTCGAAAGCCTTGATGGTTTCGGCGTATTGCATGGTCAATCCAATGTCATCGAATCCATTCAACAGGCAGTACTTGCGAAATTCATCGAGATCAAACTCCATTTCAATTCCGTTCGCGTCGACAACGACCTGTTTTTCGAGATCGATACCGAGCAGGTAACCTTCGTTCGCTTCGAACTCATTAAACAACTGATCCACTAATCCGGAATCCAGTGCAATTGGCAACAAGCCATTTTTGAAAGAATTGTTGTAGAAGATGTCCGCGAAACTCGGCGCAATTACCACTTTAATTCCGAAATCCATCAATGCCCAGACCGCGTGTTCGCGCGAAGAACCACAGGCAAAGTTTTCCCGTGCCAGCAGTATCTGTGCATGTTTGCAGGGATCCCGGTTAAGCACGAAGTCCGGGTTGAGCCTACGTTCCGAGTGATCCTGCCCGGGTTCACCGGGATCCAGGTAGCGCCAGTCGTCAAACAGATTTATGCCGAAGCCCGAGCGTTTGATAGATTTCAGATACTGCTTCGGAATAATAGCATCGGTATCGATATTGGGTCGATCGATCGCAGCAACAACACCGCTAAATTTTTCAAATTTTTCCATATCGTCCTCTAAATCTCGCGCACATCTACAAAATGGCCCTCGACCGCCGCCGCCGCGGCCATTGCCGGCGACACCAGATGAGTTCGCCCGCCTTGACCCTGACGACCCTCGAAATTACGATTCGAGGTCGAGGCACAACGCTCACCGGGTTTCAGCTGGTCGGCATTCATACCCAGACACATCGAGCAGCCCGGTTCACGCCATTCGAATCCGGCTTCGATAAAAATTCGATCCAGACCTTCATCTTCCGCCTGCTGTTTTATCAATCCTGAACCAGGTACAACCATGGCCAATTTGATGCTATCGGCAATTTTACGGCCCTTGATCACGGCGGCTGCGGCGCGTAAATCCTCGATGCGCGAGTTGGTACAGGAACCGATAAATATCTTATCCACGATGACCTGATCGAAAGGCATGTTCGCTTCCAGTCCCATGTAGTCAAGAGCAGTTTGCATACCGCCGGCCTTGATCGGATCTTGCTCACGCGCCGGGTCTGGAATGTTCTGGCGAACACTGCAAACCATTTCGGGTGAGGTTCCCCATGTGACCTGTGGCGCGATGTCACTCGCATCGATGACCACCTCTCGATCAAAAAGCGCACCGGGATCGGAATGCAAATCGCTCCAGCAGGCGACTGCCTGGTCCCAGGTTTCGTCTTGCGGCGAAAATGGACGACCCCGAATGTAGTCCAGTGTAGTCTGGTCACAGGCAATCAAGCCGGCCCGCGCACCGGCTTCAATCGTCATGTTGCATACAGTCATACGGCCTTCCATGGAAAGGTTGGTAATTGCCTCACCGGTAAATTCGATGGTACAGCCTGTACCACCGGCCGTACCGATCACACCGATAATGTGCAAAACGATATCCTTCGCGGTTATGCCATCGGCAACCGCACCGTCTACGGTAACGCGCATATTCCTGGATTTTTTCTGAATCAGGCATTGCGTCGCCATAACATGCTCGACTTCGGAGGTACCGATTCCGAATGCCAGGGCCGCAAAAGCCCCGTGCGTAGACGTATGAGAGTCGCCGCAAACCACGGTCATGCCGGGCAAGGTCGCACCCTGCTCCGGACCGATGACATGCACAATACCCTGGCGCACATCCCCCATCTTGAATTCGGTGAGTTCATATTTATCACAATTTTGATTGAGGGTATCGACCTGCAAGCGCGCCACCGGGTCAGTGATACCATGCTCGAGTCCCGTGGTCGGCACGTTATGGTCAGGCACCGCCAGAATGGAGCGCTTACGCCATAACGAACGCTGCGCAATTTCGAGACCTTCGAAGGCTTGTGGCGAAGTCACTTCGTGCACCAGATGCCTGTCTATGTAGAGCAATCCGGTGCCGTCGTCGTCTCGACGCACTTCGTGCATTTCCCAGATCTTGTCGTAAAGGGTTTTGGCCATTTTCATCACCAGTAAAATACTTGCTCGATTTTACGCCTGCATCTAAAATAACTCTAATTCATAATTTTCATTATTTTAATTCCAATTTGGAATACTTATGCAAACAAGTCAGATACGTGCTTTTCTTGCAGTTGCGGAACTCGAATCCTTTTCGCTTGCCGCCGAGAAATTGCACATTACGCAACCTGCCGTGAGCAAGCGAATTCGTCAGTTGGAAAGCAATCTTGACGCGGTGCTATTCGATCGCATCGGTAAGCGCAGCATCCTGACCCCAAATGGATCTGATTTCAAACCCCATGCGCGGCGCATACTCGATGAATTGAAGGCCTTCCGTTCCAACCTCAGCCAACAGCAGGACGTACCTTCGGGAAGTCTTAGCTTTGCAACCAGTCATCATATTGGGTTGTATCGCTTACCACAGGTTCTGCGTGACTTCAAAATCCGCTATCCACAGGTTGACCTTGATCTGCATTTCATGGATTCGGAAGATGCCTGTGTGGCGATAACCAACAATGACCTGGAACTCGCTATCGTTACTCTTCCGGAGTTGGCCGATGACAAGCTCAATTGCGAACCGATATGGATCGATCAGCTAGTGGTAGTCCTGGCGGCCGATCATATACTCGCGGGGCATCGGGATATCAATCCCGAGCTGTTGCTCGAACATGCCGCAATCTTGCCTTCGCTTGGAACATTCACGCGCAAAATTATCAATAACCTGTTCGCTGGCAGACAAGATCAACTCAAAATCGTTCTCGAAACCAATTACCTGGAAACGATCAAGGTAATGGTATCTGCAAACCTTGGCTGGAGCATATTGCCCGAAAGCATGGTTGACTCGAGCCTGATCAGCCAGCCACTACCTGGGCTTGACATGCAACGCCCTCTCGGAATGGTAACACGGCACAAGCGTACCCTTTCGCTCAGTTCCAACGCCATGATCGAGTTGCTAAGGGACTATCGCTCAGGCTAATTCGAGCGAATCACCACTGCCTATGCCTGTAGTTTCTGCAAAAACACCCGTTTGTTGCTATATTTATTGCAAATACATACTGAGGAGACCTTTATGCGTCTTATCATCAAATCGCTGATATTTTCAGCAGCATTAGTCTTAAGTAATAGCAGCTTAGCCGGAGAGGTGAGCCGTGCGATGTTTACCATTGGCGTCGATGATCGAGAGCCGGTCATAATGGTAGATAGCATCGACCACAGTTCCTACACGTCGATTTCGTTTTTCACCGAGTTGAGTGATCTCGGCGGGCACAACGTGACCCACCAATGGAGCTTTAACGACCAGGTCATGTTCGAAAAGACCTTCGAAGTCAAAGGCGATCGCTGGAGAGTCTGGACCAGCAAGACACTGATCCCGTCCTGGACTGGTTCCTGGACCGTTAATGTACTCGACGACGATCGAGTGCTATTGAGCAGTAAATCTTTCGAATACCAATAAATTCTTTCAGGCTTGTTCAAACCCCGCCACGCGCGGGGTTTTTTATTGTCAAGCCAGGTCTGACGACCCCTGGCTGCTGGACAGTACCTGGTTGGTCATTTAGAGTATTTTTTTAACCCTCATATTTACCATGAACTGGTTAAGGCGAATCTTCCTCGCACTTGTCGCCGCGGCGATAGCACAAATTATCTACTACTACCCGCAAATGCCGGAAGTAGTAGCCTCACATTTCGATGGCCTGGGCGCACCGAACGACTGGTCGAGCAGAAACGGTTTTTTTGGCATCTATGCTGCGATATTGCTGATGCTCATCGGCATCTTCATATTTGTTCCGGGCTGGTCGGAAAAACGCGCCAGTTTCGGCATGAAAATTCCGCATCGGGACTACTGGCTCGCGCCAGAGCGTATTGAAAAAACGAAATTGTTCTTCAGACGGCAAATGATGATAATGGGCATTGTACATCTGGCCCTGGCGATATACGCCATTCAACTCGCCATCCTCGCGAACTTTGATCAGCAACCACGCCTGCATACCAGCATCGGCTGGGCACTCGGTTTATATTTCGTATTTCTGATCGGCTGGCTCATACACTTTTATCTACATTTCAGAAAACCATGAGAAGCAAGAATATTATCCATATAGTGTCTTGCCACGCAGAAGGTGAAGTCGGCAACGTGATCGTCGGTGGTGTGAGTCCTCCCCCGGGTGAAACTCTGTGGCAACAGTCGCGCTGGATTTCCGAAGATCAGACACTCAGAAATCTGCTCCTCAACGAACCCCGCGGGGGCGTGTTCAAACACATCAACCTGCTGGTACCGGCAAAGCACCCCGACGCAAGGTTCGGATTTATCATCATGGAACCGGAGCATACTCCACCGATGTCAGGATCGAATTCGATTTGTGTCGCCACCGTGTTACTCGACAGCGGTCTGATCGCAATACAGGAGCCAATCACCGAATTTATTCTCGAAGCGCCCGCTGGCCTGGTGTCGATCAAGGCCTATTGTGAAGGCGGCAAGGCACAGAGTATCGAAGTACACAACGTCGCCTCTTTTGTCGGTCAATTGGATGCGCCACTGGAGGTAGAAGGCGTTGGTACCCTGAATGTGGATACCGCCTACGGTGGAGACAGCTTCGTGCTCGTGGATGCGGCCGCGCTTGGCTTCGATATCGAGCCCGACGAAGCCAGAGATCTGGCTCAACTGGGGGTCAGAATTACAGCCGCAGCCAACCAACAGCTCGGTTTCGAACACCCACTTAACTCTGACTGGACACATGTTTCTTTCTGCCAGTTCACTCTGCCGATATTCGAAGACGAAGGAATTATGGTCAGCAAAAATACCGTGGCAATTGATCCCGGCAAGCTCGACAGATCACCTACCGGAACCGGATGTTCAGCGCGCATGGCAGTGTTGCATGCGAGAGGTCTGATGCGCCCCGGAGATAAATTGATCGGTCGATCGATCATCGATTCAAGTTTCGATTGCAACATCGTCAAAGAAACGAAGGTCAGTAACAAGACGGCGATCATCCCGTCGATTCGCGGACGCGCCTGGATTACCGGAACCCACCAGGTCATGCTCGATCCAGACGATCCCTGGCCGGGTGGTTACCGCCTCAGTGATACCTGGCCGATCAAACCGTAACATCAGAGAAACATCAGTTCAGGCTAGCTGTCAGTCGATAACACCGCGACTGCGCAAGCCTTGCAGGGCCTCGGCATCCAGCTTCAACAATTCACCTAAGGTCCTGTCAGTATGTTCCCCGAGCACCGGGGGCGCCTGTTGATACTCTATCGGTGTTTGCGAAAACCTGATCGGGTTGGCGACACTGGCGACTTTGCCTGCAATCGAGTGATCAAGTTCGAGCAGCATGGCGCGATGCTGAACCTGTGGGTCGTCAAATACTTGCTCGATGTTATTGATTGGCCCACAGGGTATGCCACGAGCGTTAAGCGCTTCGAGCCATTCCACACTCGTGTTTTGGCGCATGATTTCAACTATCTGCGGAACCAGAATCTCGCGGTGTTTAACCCGGCCGCTGTTGTCAGCAAAACGCTCGTCGAGCGATAGTTCGTTTCTATCGGCCAGTTCACAAAACCGCTTGAACTGGGCATCGTTACCGACCGCAAGAATGATGTATCCATCGGCGGTCTGAAAAGCCTGGTAAGGCACGATATTGGGGTGTGCATTGCCCAGTCGACCCGGGCTTTCGCCACTGGCAAGATAATTCATCGCCTGGTTTGCAAGCGCTGCCACCTGCACGTCGAGTAGCGCCATATCGATATATTGACCCTGCCCGGTTTTTTGCTGATGAATCAACGCGGCCTGAATCGCATTCGCCGCATAAAGCCCGGTTAACACGTCGGCCAGTGCAACACCGATTTTCATCGGTGATCCATCGGTTTCACCGGTGACACTCATCATGCCACCCATCGCCTGAATCATGAAGTCATAGCCGGCGCGCTCGGCATAGGGACCCGTCTGACCGAAGCCGGTAATCGAGCAATAAACCAGGCCGGGATTAATCGCATGCAAGCTATCATAATCGAGCCCGTACTTTTGCAAGCCGCCGACCTTAAAGTTTTCGATGAGGACATCACAGTTCAGCGCCAGGTCGCGAATCAGCACCTGCCCTTCATTCTCGGACATATCGATACAAACCGATTGCTTACCACGATTGGCGCCATGAAAATAAGCCGCCTCGGAGGTATATCCTCCGGCTCGGTCGGGCATATAGGGGGGACCCCAGGCGCGCGTATCGTCACCGCTGACCGGTCGTTCGATCTTGATAACTTCGGCACCCAGATCGGCCAGCATCTGGCTGGCCCAGGGTCCGGCCAGAATACGGCTCAAATCGAGAACCCGGAATCCAGCTAATGGTCCCGCCATTTAGAAAAATGCCTGAATGCCGGTTTGCGCACGCCCCAATATCAAGGCATGAATATCGTGTGTGCCTTCGTAGGTATTCACCGCTTCTAGATTCATGACATGGCGAATCACATGGTACTCGTCGGAAACGCCGTTGCCGCCATGCATATCACGTGCTACCCGTGCGATATCGAGAGACTTGCCGCAATTGTTTCGTTTCATCATGGATATCAGTTCAACCGGACAATTACCGGCATCCATCAGGCGGCCCATCTGCAGACAGCCCTGCAAACCGAGCGTAATTTCAGTTTGCATGTCGGCGAGCTTCTTCTGCACCAGCTGTGCGGCCGCCAGCGGACGACCAAACTGGATCCTGTCTAGCGTATACTGACGTGCCGCGTGCCAGCAGTACTCAGCAGCACCCAGAGACCCCCAGGCTATACCGAAACGCGCCCGATTCAGGCAACCGAAAGGGCCCTTCAGGCCTTCCACGTCAGGCAATAAATTCTCCTCGGGGACGAAAACGTTCTGCATGACTATTTCCCCCGTCGCTGAGGCACGCAGTGAAAATTTACCTTCGATTTTAGGCGTGGAAAAACCCTCCATGTCACGCTCGAGGATAAACCCCCGAATCACGCCATCCAGCTTGGCCCAGACCACGGCCACATCTGCGATGGGTGAATTGGTGATCCACATTTTCGCACCCTTCAAATTGTAACCACCATCGACCTCGGTCGCGGTCGTCTTCATACTGGCGGGATCAGAACCCGCATCGGGTTCGGTTAAACCGAAACATCCGACCAGTTCCCCGCTGGCGAGTCGTGGCAGATATTTCAGACGTTGCTCCTCGCTGCCATAGGCGTAAATCGGGTGCATCACCAGCGACGACTGTACGCTCATGGCCGAACGATAACCGCTATCAACGCGTTCAACTTCACGCGCCACCAGTCCATAAGACACGTAGTTGACGCCAGCACAACCATACTTTTCGGGGATAGTTGCTCCAAGCAATCCGAGTTCACCGAACTCGTTCATGATTTCACGATGGAAAACCTCGTCGCGATTCGCCATCTGTACCCGGGACATCAACCCATCCTGGCAATACTCGCGGGTGGCATCGCGAATCATGCGCTCCTCTTCACTCAGTTGCTGTTCGAGAAACATCGGGTCCTGCCAGTCGAAGGCAGCTCGTTTCGATTGTGTCATTGAATTGCTCAGCTGTTAAATGTGATCACATTTTATCCACGATAGCGGATATTTCCAGATTAATTTGGCTTCGTCAGGCAAATTTTATCGGTGGCGATTGCTGTTTTACCGACGTCTGTCAACAAACTGTAGCGCCAGGGTCCCATAGCTATAGTAACCGCTACGCAGACTGGACCATTTTTCGCGGTAAAGTGCTTCTATCGGAAACGGAAACTCCTCCCGGTTACCGCTGACAAGCGTATCGGCCAGATGCTTACCGATCACGGTGCCCGGCCCGATACCCCGACCGTTGTAACCCGCCGGGGCAAACACACCCGGCGCGAGCAACTGCACACGCAGTATCTTGCTCGAAGTTACCCCGACCTGTCCACTCCAGCGGTACTCCCAGGGGAGCCCCTTGGTTTGCGGATATAGTCGATTGCGAGTGCGTGTCATCCAGCTTTCGCGAATCCCGCGTTGAAACCTCATCAAACTACCAGGGCTACTCATTACCAGGCGCCCTCCGCTATCGATACGCGAAGAGGTTAGCAAAAGACTGGTATCCCATATGCCGTGACGCTGCGGAATGATGCTGGCCGCTATATCCTCGGGCAAGGGTTCCGTCGCACAATGAAATATGGACAGTGGCAGGAGCGACTCGCGCACACCTTGACCATTACTGTCGGCGTAGGCGTTGGTGGCGACGACAACCTGGTCAGCCGAAACTTTACCTTGCTCGGTGGTGGCCAGCCAACAATCGTCATCTCTTTGTAAACTCAGGATCGGCGATTTTTCAAACATCCGCACACCCAGATCGAGTGCAGCTTTTGCCAGCGAGCGCGCATAGTTCAACGGGTGGATGGTGCCCGCATCAGGATCGAGTATGCCACCGTAACGATAAACGGGCGACGCCGAAATCGCCCCGGCACGATCACCATCGATCAATTCGACCGAGGCGCCCAGGTTTTGCATCTGCCGGCATCGATCTTCGAGAAGAGTCATCGCGTCGGCGTTATGTGCCATGTTAACCGTGCCACGCCGATCGGGCTGACAAGGCATATCAAAATGCTTGATTAACTCAAACACCACTCCTGGAGAATCGCGTAGCGCCAGGTTGAAACGCTCTCCTGCCGCTTCACCCAGCACCTTGACCACATGGTTCGGATTTTGCCAGACACCGGCATTGACCAATCCCGCATTGCGACCCGAACCGCCGAATCCGATACTGCAAGCTTCCAGTAAGACCACCGAGACGCCCTTTTGCACAAGATGCAGCGCGCATGACAACCCGGTGTAGCCACCACCAACGACCAACACGTCGGTTTTAAGTTTCTCCTGCAAGTGTTCGCTGAGCGGATTTGCAATCGCGCTATCTCCCCACAGAGATTTTTCGTTTGCATCTTGTGGCAGGTATTCAGTCATTCAACGGTATCGTTCAGGTAACCGCTGAATTGTGCTCGATCCAGTATCTTATTGCTAGCCAAGTCGGCAAAAATCGATAAGAATTGGGCTTTATCCAACAGACCCTGTGAAGCCTTTGCGATGACTCATTTATGCATTGCGGCCGAGAGAATGACCCGCAGCATGGACTTTGCCGCGTATCTGTTTCGCAGCGAAAGGTCGATCCGACATATCCGCGGCAGCAACCAGGGCTACCCTGCCGATCTATTTCAGATCCGCAACGCATCCGCCACTGGAAGCTGAACGCCATGTCAGATCACGAGTTATGTTACCTGTCGGCTCACCGGGCGATTTCCCGCTTTACCGCTCAAAGCCTGTCACCGGTTGAGTTGATGCAGGCACTGATCGCGCGCAGTGAACAACTCGAACCGCATATCAACGCCTTTACGGACACTTATTTCGAAGCCGCGATGGATCAGGCCAAAGCCGCTGAAACCCGCTATCGCCGGGGCACACAGCGTGCGCTTGAAGGCATTCCGGTTGCGATTAAGGATGAGTTTAAACTTGCCGGCAAACGACGCAGCTCGGCATCGCTGGTATACAGTGACCGCTACGACGATGAAACTGAAATCATCATCCAGCGCCTGCTCGATGCAGGTGCGATTCCCCACGCCAAGACCACGACACCTGAATTTTGCCTGCTGGGTTCCTGCCATTCACGCCTGTGGGGCATTACTCGCAACCCGTGGAATCTCGATATCACACCCGGCGGTTCCTCCGGAGGTTCAGGCGCTGCGCTGGCCGCCGGAACCACAACCATCGCCACCGGCACCGACATCGGTGGTTCGATCCGCATCCCCTCCGCTTTGTGTGGCGTCGTTGGCTACAAGGCACCGTACGGCAGAAACCCCGAGATAGCGGTTTTTAATCTCGATTACTATAGCCACTCGGGGCCCATGGCACGTTGTGTAAGCGACGCTGCGATCATGCAAAACCTGATTTCTGGAGTAGATAATCAGGATATCGCCAGCTTGCGCGAAAAAGTGATTATCGATAGAGCGATACCTGACACCCTGAAAGGCTGGAAAATCGCCTGGTCGATGGATCTCGGATTCATGGAGATCGACGACTGCGTGCGTGACAATACCGTGGTAGCGCTGGAGTTATTGCGTTCGCTGGGTGCGACAGTGGAAGAAGTGGAGATTGACTGGGACGAGTCGATAATCGACGCCGCGCACAATCACTGGGCTCAAAGCTGGGCAGCCTCAATGGACAGTCTGCTCGAGACAAGACGCGATGATCTGTGCGATTACACCGTCTGGTTTATAGAAAATGCTCGCAACTCCACTCCCCAGGACTACCTGAAATCCATTGAAACTGAAGTACGCATGTACAATCGTTTCGGTCCTTTGATGGATGACTATGATATCTTCATTTGCCCGACTCTGGCGACCACAGGAATACCGAATGACAGTAGCTGGCCCGAAAACGAGATTGAAGTGAATGGTCAAATTCGTCAGGTCAGAGAGGAACACTGGTCCGCAACCTACCCTTTTAACATGTTAAGCCGATGCCCGGTGATGACGATGCCTAGCGGCCTTGCCGCAAATGGCGTTCCCACGGGCATACAATTTGTTGCCAGAAGCTACGACGACCAGCGCGTTTTCAGCGCTGCGCTCGCTTATGAGCGGGCTTTCGCTAATCCTCATTTTCAACTCGACCAGCGAATAACTCGCGGAGACAATCCATGCTAACCGTATTTAGTGAAAAACACGCGCTGCGCGATTCAAAAACCGAATTGTATGGTGGTGAACTGGTGCCACCTTTCGAATGTCCGGTGCGCGCCGAGCATATTCTTCAACGCGTCAAGGAGGTTAGCCTGGGCCAAATTATCGGCCCGAATCACTACGAGATCGAAGCCGTCACGCGCATTCACGATGCCGCGTTTATCCACTTCCTGGAAACCTGCTGGAGCGAGTGGGAAGCAACAGGTTACAAGGGTGAAGCGATCGCGACCTGCTGGCCAGCACGTGGCATGCAACAACGCATTCCGGACCATATCGAGGGTAAACTTGGCTACTATGCACTCGCCGCGGAAACCGCCATTTCCAACGGTACCTGGGAAGCCGCGCGTGCCAGCGTCAATGTAGCACTGACCGCACAAGCCGCAATGCGGGACGGGGCCCAAGAAGCGTTTGCGCTGTGCAGACCACCCGGACACCATGCTGCCGGTGACATGTTCGGAGGTTACTGTTTCATCAACAACGCCGCGGTCGCCGCGCAGGCATTTATCGACCAGGGTGCGTCGCGGGTCGCCCTGCTCGATGTCGATTTCCACCATGGCAATGGTTCCCAGGCGATTTTTTATGATCGCGACGACGTCATGTTTCTATCTCTGCACGGGGATCCCAGGGAAGCCTTTCCACATTTTCTCGGGTATGCGGACGAACTTGGACAAGGTAAGGGAGAGGGATTCAATCACAACTACCCGATGGGACCTGGCACCAGTTTCAGGACCTGGGGCGAGGCACTCGATGACGCCTGCCGCAAGATCTGTGATTTCGCTCCCGACGCGGTTGTCATTTCACTCGGGGTCGACACTTTCGAGCACGATCCAATTTCGTTTTTCAAATTGAGCAGCGATGACTTCAAACGCTATGGCAGTAGTATCTCGAGCCTCGGCATGCCGACACTGTTCGTCATGGAAGGCGGTTATGCGGTCGAGGAAATTGGCATCAATGCGGTGAACGTGCTGCAGGGTTACGAGGGTCAGTAATCAATCCGCCAGGCAATCGTTGTATTGACCAATACAGAGTCCGGACATGAAATTCCTGCTGGCGCCTGGGTCTGGCCCGACCTGGTTCAGTTTCAACTACTGTTGTTGTGCGGCGTCATCGTTTCATTTGGGGGTTACCTGATATCTCAGGCTTATCGCATGGGCGAAGCGCCGGCAGGGGCTCCTTTTGAATATGCCTCCCAGCCCGTCGCGTTGCTCATCAGCTACATTTTTTGGGGAGATTGGCCGGACTGGGTATCGATCACCGGTAGCGGTTTGATCATCGACGGTGGCCTGGTGATTGTTTTCCTCGAAAACAGGGCTCATAAAAAATCGTTGCGACACGCGCAGATCGACTACTAACTTGTCCTAAATCAACAATTAGACCCGCTTATCTGTCAATACTTGGTGTATATTTACCTCGGGCATGTATTGTTCTTGAGGTGTTTTTTCGACAACCGGGGGAGTAAAAATCATTGGATATAAACCAGTACAAGCAAACGTTGCTAGAATTGAAAGACGAGGTTAGCGGTCGAATCAACGCAATCGACCGGGATATCAGACACGAGGGCATGTCCGCCGACTGGAGCGAACAGGCCAGTGAACGTGAAAACGATGAAGTTCTGGAATCTCTGGGCAATAGCTCAGAACAGGAACTGGCGATGATCAAGTTCGCACTGCATAGAATAGACAACGGCAACTACTTTCAATGTGATAGCTGCGGTGAAGATATTCCACCTGCCCGGCTCGAATTATTGCCTTTCACGGCACATTGCGTGAACTGCGCCGAAAAAATCGAAGAATAAGCGAGAAACACTATGCTGAATGAAAAACACGACCTGGTGCACGAGCTACCCGAACACCGCGACACCATCCATACCCTGAAAATGTCAAACAATCACTTCGCGAGACTATTTGACGAGTATCACGAAGTCGACCACGAGGTGCATCGTATCGAAACCGGGGTTGAAAATACTTCCGACGAGTATCTGGAGGAACGTAAAAAAGTCCGTCTGCACCTTAAAGACGAACTTTACCGCATGATTAAAGAGGTCTAGTCTCAATGGCACTTACATTAGACCGAAAGCATCGATTTTCGAAACATATCCAAAGTTTAAATGCTCAATAAACTTCAAGACCGGATAAACGGTGAAAGTTTTCGCGAATGCCTCGGCGGCTACGCCGCCTGCGGTTTACTTCGCGAAAACTTTCACCGTTTATCCGGTCCTGGTTAGATTGGTATGACGATGGTTGCGAGCTTAAGTAAGTGCCATTCAGGTCTAGTACTCCTTCAAGGAGACTTCTTAGGATGCAGCCAGTCAGGAAGCAGTTA
>JAAESG010000723.1 GCA_024229615.1 Gammaproteobacteria bacterium
CGGCGACGCGAAGTACCTGTTCATCACTACCGGCAGGGCCGAGAATCTGCAATCCCAGCGGTAATCCATGATCGCCGAGACCCATCGGAATAGAGCAGGCCGGCAATCCGGCCAGATTGGCATCGTAGAGAAATCCGGCCCAGTCAAGCCAGGGCATTTCTATCGCGGTATCGGCGATTTGATGCGGATGAATACTGCCATGCGGGAAGGCTTCACAGCCCAGTGTCGGCGTGATTAAAATGCCCGATGCGTTTCTTTCAAACAGGTCATCGTAGGCCTTGCGGATAGTATCGCGATATTCATGCGCCTGGTCGAATTGCGCTTGAGTAAACTGCGCACCGAATTCGATAAATCCCTGCGCCACTTCGCCGATATCGACATTGTCGTAAGTCTTGTCTTTTGCATGCTGAAAGGCGTCGTAGGTTGCGGTAATCGCCCAGCTAATTACCGAAGACGGCAGGCCGGGGTTATCATCGATTATGTTCGCCCCTGCGCTGGACAGGTGCTCGATCACGGCACGAAAGGCAATTCGAACATCTGGGTAAAAAAGAGAAAAA
>JAAESG010000724.1 GCA_024229615.1 Gammaproteobacteria bacterium
AACCTTCGCATCCCTCGCTCTCGCACCCTGGTAGATTCATGCGATTGCTCTGCCCGATTGTTTGCGTATCGAACTGTGTTGTGGATAACATCAGGCATCAGTTCTCGATGTGCGACTCCATAGCTTCTAAGTTTGTCCGTCACGATCTTTCTGGGCTCGCCACCATAACTCCGTATAAGCCGTTTGAAGAAGCGCTTTGCTGCTGCGCCATCTCTGCGGGCTTGTAGATAGACATCTACTACATCTCCATCCTGATCCACAGCCCGCCACAGATATTGCTGCTTGCCATTGATTTTCACGAAGACCTCATCGATGAAAAATGTATCGCCATAACCACGATGTCGTCGTTTGAGCCGACGAGCGTATCGAGCATCAAATTTGATACACCAGAGTCTGATGGTTTCGTAGCTGACAGTGATGCCTCGTTCTGCGAGCAGATCTTCGACATCACGGTTGCTTAGACTGAATCGATGGTGCAGGGTAAAGGAGCAACCTTGCGGTTACTCCCTCCCCTAAGAACGGTGCGTGACAGTTTCCCGTCACACCGCTCAAGCCTTTCAAGAGCCAGTAACCTGACCCGGTGCCTCAGTTCGTGTGTGTATCTGCCAATCAGAAACGTGAGCGTCTACAACCGTGCCGTGCCACGCCAACGGGTTGACCCGCTTCGAACGCTTGCGGCGCGCGAAGTAGTCATCGAAGGTGGGGTCATAGGGAGTTGCAGCCGCGCGTATCTTTATGTGTCGGACAATAGCAACGAGTGCGGCTTGACGTAAGTCGAGGAAGCTCGCATTGTCCTGCTGCTCGTGGGAACCGGCATAAAACACCCAATCGCGACGACCTCGGCACCGGAAGTAACGCTTCCGCTTCCACTGGTTCGACTTGTTCGGGTGCCGACGATTGATCCAGGCCAGCAACATCAAAAATATTTGGTGATCGACGTAGGTGAAGGTCCGTTTCGCCACGACATGGCGGTAATAGTTGGTCCAGCCAACAATCTTGCGATTGAGTAACCGAATCAACTGCTCCGTTTTTACTGCCTTGTTGGACTTGATAAACAGTCGGATATTACCCAAAAACGTCTTCACAGACCCTTTGG
>JAAESG010000725.1 GCA_024229615.1 Gammaproteobacteria bacterium
ACCCGCGTTTGCGGGTTAGGTGCTTGCCCACAAAGACCGAGAAATATTCGGTTTCCTCTTCATGGCCCGGTTTGGGCCTTCGCCAGATCTCTTTTTTGGCCTTCCTGGTGGTGCGTAGCACCGATTTGAACTCGGCCACCTCCGCCCAGGTCTCTGGCATTATCGTGATGGCGCGCCCGCCTTTCCCAACGATATAGGACAGTTGCTCGTCGCTACAGAGTTTGGAGTCGGCCACATAGAGAAAATCGGGCCCTGGTGTGATCTTGCGTATCCAGTTCCAGGTCTCGATGTGAGTGGTATCATCGCTACGGTTACCGGCATAGACCTTATGATGCACCGGAACTGCACCATCGGCAGAA
The DNA here is from genome assembly GCA_024229615.1 of Gammaproteobacteria bacterium. GTDB lineage: Bacteria > Pseudomonadota > Gammaproteobacteria. The sequence goes on from JAAESG010000725.1 coordinate 360, forward strand.
AGACTCAGGCTGAACACCAGCTGCTTCAGATCGGGCCGGTGGTCCTTGCTTTTGCCTCGTTTCAACTCGACCCCGTTGCGGGTCTTTCCGGGATACTCCCCGTAGGCCTTTATCGTCGTAGAATCGTTATGGATGCGTTGCAGATCCAGATCGAACGCGCGCACAAAACCGGTAACGAGATCGGTCATCAGACAGGCGCGATCGGCCTCGTAAAGGCGATCCAGACAACGACCGAAGCGATCGTCATTGAACTTCTCCGGTTCATAATCGGCCAAGCCGATGGGGCGAGGATCGATCGATTCCACCCAGGCCGGCAACTCATAGAGCGGTTCCTTGCCGATGATCAGGTTGTAACCGAGCAATATCAGGGTATCGACTACCGGGACCTGATCATTGCCGTGCGAGGATACATAGCGCTCGAACATAGCCCGCAGCCCCATGCGTTTGACGATGGCATGGAGCAGGGGTAAAGCACCCACCTGATGCCGTTTCAGCGTGCGCGTTGTCGGCACTCTTAGCACCCGCCCGGTGGTAGGATACCGTCGACTCCTCGGATACCCAATCCCTTACCGGCCTGGTGCCTCGTAGAACTGGATGTAGTCTCAATGATCCGGATCGAGAAGAGGCTGCAATCGGATGAATGGACCATCAGAGCAACTGACGAGATCCTCATGCGCAATTCGGCAATTGCGCGTATACAAAGCAGGATGCCCCAGGCACTTGCGTTCTCCACCTTTGGGGCAACACTCAAGACCCTTGGCGCCACCTCCACCCAATGACCGATGCAAAAAACGATTAACCACAACACGATAGTAATACCTGCGACAAGAGTGGGAAAGGCTATTGTGCAGGCAGTCTTCCGAAATGTCCAGCTGATTATTTATACAGTATTGCTGTTACTTATTTCGTTGTGGTTATGTCCTGATTGCCAAAAGGTGAGTATCGTGGATAATGGGGTTTTTCGGAACTCAGGCCTCGAACAAGTTCCGAAAGTACAAATTTGACAGGTAAGCTAACAGCTAATAATTTCTCATTAAGTCAATACGATACGATTTTGGAAAATCAAGAAAAAGCACTTTCTGGATGCGCGGAAAGTAAGTTTTATCGGTACGACTTTGATGGGTTTTCCTGCGGAGCCTGAGCAGGTGCACCTGCTGCTTAAGAGCAATCCCAGTTTTGCGCGGGTCTGTGGTTTTGCACCCAAGGAG
>JAAESG010000726.1 GCA_024229615.1 Gammaproteobacteria bacterium
GAGATGAAACTAAGGAACCCTCAGTTTGGGTGTCCTCGGATCGCGCAACAGATTTCCAAAGCATTCGGTGTTGAAATCGATAAGGACGTGGTGAGGCGAGTCCTTGCAAAGCACTACCGGCCAGAACCTAGTGGCAGTGGGCCCTCTTGGTTAACCTTTATTGGACACATGAAGGACAGCCTCTGGAGTGTCGACCTGTTTCGATGCGAATCCATCATGTTGAAGAGCCACTGGGTGCTGGTGGTCATGGATCAGTTCACCCGGCGCCTAATAGGCTTTGGTGTGCACGCCGGTGATGTCGATGGCATTGCGCTGTGTCGAATGTTCAATAAAGCGATTTTAGGCATGGGCATCCCGAAGCACCTTAGCACTGACCATGATCCGCTGTTTGAATATCATCGATGGCAAGCCAATCTCCGAATTCTGGATGTCGAGGAAATCAAGACTGTTCCCCATACGCCAGTATCGCATCCGTTTGTCGAACGACTGATCGGAACTCTACGCCGCGAGTTTTTAGACCACTTACTCTTTTGGAATGCCCGTGACTTGGACAGAAAGCTTGAAGAGTTCAGAGAATATTACAACGATTATCGTGTGCATACGTCGCTCGATGGCGATACGCCAATGGAATTCAGCGGTGAAGCTGTCATCAATAGAACCCATCTCCACCAATTCCGCTGGCACACGCATTGTCGCGGGCTATTCCAACTGCCGATTGCAGCCTAATTAATAATTCGCCATACACAGGTCAATTAGAAATCCCGCCGCACGGCAGTATGGCGTGGTTTAATTGGAACGGACACCTCGGTTAAGGGACAAAGCTGCAATCACCGGATGAGTCGCAGGTCCAAACGCCCGTCGAACGTCGCGCATCGATAACTTGGACGCAACGCCTCAAGCGGGTATTTAACATTGATATCGAGATCTGTCAGACCTGCGGCGGGGCCGTGCGGATCATCGCCTGCATCGAAGATCCGGTGGTGATTGAGAAGATTCTTACTCATCTCGATGCGAAAGGCGCGTCGGCGGAAGGGGCCCGGCGGCCGTCGTGCCGGGCGCCACCACAGGCCAGCTTGTTCTACTGATCAACCCACTACGCGACAAACCGCTTGGCTGCCTCATCAACGGACGCGGCAGGGTTGCGTTTGGCCTGTGCGTGTGAAGGAGCCAAAAAATCGCGCTCGAATGCAAGGTTACCCCGACTCGGGAAGCGGGGTTCAGTTCAAAATCACCTCAAAAAGGCGATTTGCCGGTCGGTTGATGAGCTGAGGATACTTGGGATATTTGGAAAAAGGGCGTTTATTCGACTTATCCTCGTGGCGGAGCTGTTTCAGCCAAGCCAGATAGCGAGCAATTCGCGTTTAAAGCCGGTCCTGCAGCAAGCTGAAGCCTTCACGGTCTCAATCAGAGAATTTTATAAACGGGATCAATCACTGGCCGAGTACAAACTGACGCACTCTTTATATCGACCTCCGCTGTCTTCACATCAAGAAAGATGAGCATGACCGCAGTATCATCCCCTTTTATGTGTAGGAATAACGAGGACCGGCAGCTGCGACTTATGCAGCACACCTTCGCTCACACTCCCTACCAGAAGCTGAAACATCGCGCCTCGTCCATGAGAACCGACCACGATCATATCCACATCCAGGTCCGAAGCTTCCTTTAGAATGGTTTCCACCGTAGCGCCGTGTACGAGCAGCGCTGTTGTATCGATTCCCGCCTTGCGCAGCCGCTCGGCAAGCTCCTGTATCCGGCGATGCTCGACGTGAAACCGTTTTGCAAGAGACTCCCGTGCTGCTATTGGATCCACTTTGAATTCGACCTTGTCCGGTTCCGGTAGTGCGTTATGCAACAACCAAACTTCTGCCGAGAGCGGTTTGGCGAGTTCTTCGATCTTTTCTACAACGATCTCTGTCGAATCGGATAGATTAACACACGCCAGAATCTTCATATTTTTTCTCCATCAGCCACAGTACTGTAACGATCGGTACCAGTTCTTTTCGATGATCGGCTTGTCTTAGATAACCCGGCATTAGTCGGAAAACCAATTACCATACTGGACCCTACTCGGCCGGAATAGCAAATATTACGATAAATGCCAGAATGCCTGCTAACGCTGCAAAGCGTACAAGATTTAAAACGTACGTTGTTCGATCGTGATGGTGTCGGCTCGCGATAATGGCAACGAAACACTGCAGCAGGTAATACAGCGCGAATGCACGCGAAGCAACGGAGATGATCTCCAGTAAATCTGCAGTCCAGACCAGAACGATCGCCAGAAACGATACCACCACGTAACCCTTGTTGGTTGGCAACCTGCCGTTACTGCTTTCGCTTGCCAGCGATCCGGCTCCTACCGTATCGGCGACCGCAGCACTGAACTGACTCATGATCGCAGCCACGATCAGCATAAATGGCAACACGACCGCTGCCAGCCCGGTCGCGGCAACGATCTCTGCTATCTGAACGTGCGCAAGGTCGAGGTGTTGCACAATTGGTAACAATGCAATAACCGAAATGATGTACAGGGGGCCTGAAATGAGTTGTGCCCGGCGCATGGTTCGCACCCGAATTTCAGCACTGTATTTCTCACCAAGAAAACGCGATGTCTCAAATCCCTGCACAACGAGCAAGATCCCGGCCAGAATAAATGCCTTCGTTACCCAGTCTCTCTCCTGGACGTCTAGAGTGAGCGGCCGCTCGGATTGCATGAAGTTGTAATCGTATACGAATACCCCAACAAGCAGGGCGGCGATGATCGACAAGCATTGCCGTCTCGTTCGACCTTCTTGCGATAACAGGCGCCGACAATGGGATCGTCCTTGGCCAGGCGCATGGC
>JAAESG010000727.1 GCA_024229615.1 Gammaproteobacteria bacterium
ATAGTTCGCGCAGACATGAGCAATCTCGGGCAACCTGTAGCCCTGCCATCGCACGATGTCGAAGATTGTATCCGAGACGGTAATGACGGCATCACTACGTTCGATGGCCTGCTGTTCCTCCTCGCGCCAGTTCGCCCCATTGCCTGTTCTATTTAAACCGTCCTCATACGCTGTCTTGCGTGCACTCATCAAATCGTGGATGTCGTGCACGATAGGGATCTCCCCCTTGAATAGATCGATGCATAGATTCGTCAGCGTGTCGGGTGCATTGTGGGAGTGGATGAGGCTGATATCATTTGTGGCGACAATGTTTCGTAGTTCCGCTGCCGGGTTGTCGCCGAGCGGAAACCAGGCTTCGAAGCATTCATCGCCATGGCCGTAGAGCTCCGTAAGCGTCTTGCCCACATAGGCGAACGAGATGCGAATGGGCGAATCCATCTTGCGAAACCCTTCTGCATATTTGAGAGCACGGATGCAGGGCTGCGGTTGGACAAAGAGTAAATGCATGTTTCAGATCCACTTTTTCAAAACAGGAACGAAAATGGATAATCGGCCGAAATAAAACTACTGCGCCCGGTCGACCGAACCGAGTTACTTCCTCTGCTTTATGACTTTGCAGGGATTGCCTACTGCTAGGGTATAGGGGGGCAAATCCTTGGTGACCACGCTTCCGGCGCCAACAATGACCCCGTCGCCGATGGTGACCCCCGGCAAAATCATCACTCCCATCGCGATCCAGACATCCTTGCCAATCGAAACGGGTTGTTTGATATGCCCTTGTTCTAGAAGGGTTTTGCTCGGGTCGGTCTCATGATTTGCGGTGTGAACCATTGAGTAGGGTCCGAACATCGTCCGGTCGCCGACGGTAAGACCGCCAAAACCGTTAACCCAGCAGCCGTAATTAAAACCTATGTCGTCCCCGAGTTCAATGAATTCGCTATTGAGCCATACGATCAGGTCGAGGTAGTAGCACCCTTTGCCAACTCGCTTGGCATCACGGGGACGAAAAGGAATAACGCTCTTACTTTCCGGAGTGATCATCATCGCAACGACCTCCTAATAAGTTGCTACGCAGGGATGAATTGGGAAGGTTACTCGGAGAATCTGAAATCCTTTGAACAGCACTCTGCAGCAGAGTTTAATCTAAAATGGACAACAGATCAAGCAGAGTGGGGAAAGACCTGTGAAGAGAAGTACCCAAAAGGGGGACGAGGGGATTTAGGATTGCTGATTTGGGAATTAGAAAATTAGAGA
>JAAESG010000728.1 GCA_024229615.1 Gammaproteobacteria bacterium
CCGATGATGTCGTTTGTGTTTGTCTGATTCGCAACGCCGTTAGGGAAGATAAGTACATCACCATCAACTGGAGCAGTTCCTGTGTGCCAGTTCCCGCTTTCTGACCAGAGGTTGCTTACCGCGCCGGTCCATGATTTCGGCCCAACGCCTTGTGCAGTGAGCACGATGTCATTGCCGGTACCGCCAACGTACGTGATCTGAAACGTCGTGCCATCGACTGAGAAGGTCGCACCTTCGGGTAGACCGTTAAAAGTACCAATCACAGCATCAGTGCCATCGTTCGCGACAATCACATAAGTCGATCCCGGAACCGGAGGTAGGCTGAGTAAAGAGACCCGTAGCTGCGGATTGTCGAGGGTGACAGTACCTGTCACATCCAGTTGATCGTAATCTGTGCCTGGCGCAGATCCATCGATGTCGATTCCGATTCTGCCACTGGTCATTGCAAACGAGTTGCTCGAAAGAATTCCTATCGCGTGACGATCAACGCCGGGAGATGGATTGTCACCAGGGTAGAGCGATGTGCGGTCGAGAGTGGTTATCGGAAGGATCCCATTGCCTGAGAGATTGCAGAGTTCGGTGGCTGTCAGTATTGAATTGGTCATCGTTCCAGCAACGTTGAGATTTGTGTACACATCGACAATGAATTGGCCGCTGAAGGTGGAAATGCCAGTTAGATTGATGCTGCCGTTTGTGATGATGAATGTGCCGCTTCCTTCAAGCGAGCCCGAAATGGAAGATCTTCCTCCATCAAACGTCAACGTATGGCCATTGAGTTCAATTGAATTCGCCAGAGTCAAATGACCGTCGACAATGAATGTCTGCGATGCCGCTAGTGTGATTGGCACGTTCCAAATCTTGGGACTACCACCTCCTCCCGAAGTTATACCTCCGGTGATGGTGATCGCGTTGCCGCTGATGTCATAACTGGCGTTGTCGCCAATGCTCACCGACTCGAGATCGAGTCCGATGATGTCGTTTGTGTTTGTCTGATTCGCAACGCCGTTAGGGAAGATAAGTACATCACCATCAACTGGAGCAGTTCCTGTGTGCCAGTTCCCGCTTTCTGACCAGAGGTTGCTTACCGCGCCGGTCCATGATTTCGGC
>JAAESG010000729.1 GCA_024229615.1 Gammaproteobacteria bacterium
AGCCGCCGAGGCATTCGCGAAAACTTTCACCGTTTATCCGGTCCTGGCCCGCATTTCTCACAACCTCTCGTCGTCGCAGTATGAAGGGTAGTGAGAAATGTGGGCTAGTTGGACTGCTATAACGATGGTTGCGAGTTTAAGTAAGTGCGAGACAGATCAGGCAGGTATTTTTAATGCTTCAAACCCACCGCGGATTCGCGCTCATCGAGTGCCAGGCGTAACGATCGTCGTGGACCGTTGAGTGCTGGTTGAAATTCTCAACATCGTAGCCCCGGTTTTTCTGGTCGTGGGCGCGGGTTACCTCGCGGTCAGAGCCGGAATTGTCGAGGCCGAGCCGATCGACCACCTGATGAAGTTCGCGATCCAGTTCGCGATACCCTGCCTGCTGTTTCGCGCGACTTCGACCATCGATCTGGCAGCAGCCTTCGACTGGCGCATGTTGCTAGCCTATTACGTGGCCGCGATTGCCAGCTTTGCCGCGACATTTTTCATCGTCAAACACTTTTTCAAAAGACGCCCCGGTGAAGCGGTTGGCATTGCCTTCGCAGCCCTGTTTTCCAACCTGGTGTTGCTCGGCTTACCGATTTCGGAACGTGCCTGGGGCGTGGATAGCATGGCACCTAATTTTGCGCTGGTTTCAGTCAACGCGCCGATATGCTACCTGATCGGTATCACCGCGATGGAACTGCTGCGCGCCGATGGCCGCAGCGCGGCCGAAACCTCGCGTATCGTGCTTCGTGCGATGTTCCGCAATAGCCTGATGATCGGTATCGGCCTCGGATTTCTCGTCAATATCGGCGACGTCGGTTTGCCGGGACCATTGATCGCTGCGATTGATTTGTTGGCCAGGGCTTCTCTACCGGTCGCCTTGTTCGCGCTCGGTGGTGTGCTAACCCGCTACTCGTTATCCAGATCGCTGGGCGAGGCCAGCCTCATTTCCGTGTTATCGCTGGTTTTCCAGCCCGCCCTGACTCTGCTGCTCGGGCTGCAACTGCAATTGCCCGAGGCGACCATAAAATCGATCGTGCTGATGTCGGCGATGGCGCCGGGGCTGAACGCATACCTGTTCGCGAGCATGTATAACCGCGGTCTTGACGCCGCGGCGAGTACGGTGTTGTTGTCGACGCTGCTGTCGGTGTTTACGGTCAGTGCCTGGCTGATATTCCTGTGAGACAGACAAATGGCCACCAGCAGCAATATTCAAATCGTGTTAACAGGCCCTGAGACATGCTGTTGAGTGGAAACAGCGTGGTCATGCGCAAGGCGTTACTGGATGCGCTATCGTTACCCGCGTTTATTCTGTTTTTCACGATGATGGGATTCGGATCGCTGGCGCGCGGCGCGGGTTTCAGCGCTGAGATGTCGGCATTATCGTCGATGCTGATCTGGGGATTGCCAGGTCAGCTCGCGATGGTCGAGCTGACCTCGACCGGTCAGGGAATCATTGCGATCGTCTTCGCCTGTTCGCTCGCCAATGCGCGCTTTTTACCGATGGTGGTTTCATTCGTGCCGGCAATGGCTCGCGGGCGCGCCAGTCTGCCGCGTATGTTGCTCGACGCACAGCTGTTATCGATTAATTCCTGGGCGGTTTGCCTGCGTGAGTTTCCGCATATAGAGCCTGAATTCAGGCATCGCTACTATGTAACATTTGCCAGTTCGATCCTGTTCGCGGCAATTATCGGAACGCTAACCGGGTATCACGGGGCGGTGCTGCTGCCGGGGTCGATGGTGCTGGGCCTGATATTTGTCAGCCCGTTGTTCTTCGCGCTTGTGTTGTCGGCGGTTCCCGGTCGCGCAGAACGCTTCTCGATGATTTTCGGCTGTGTGACGATTGTGCTTGCACACTATCTGTTTCCGTCAGTCGATGTGCTGATTGCCGGTGGGGTTGGCGGCAGCATCGGTTTTGCCTTGAATAAATTTCTGCAGCGGCGAAATGTCGACTGAATCGCTATGGCTAATCGTGCTGGCCTGCGCCGCTGCGACCTTTATCTGGCGTGCGCTAGGTGTTGTCGTAGTCAAGCGTATCGATGCACAGGGCGCTTTTTTCCAGTGGGTTAACTGCGTTTCCTACGCGATGGTCGCGGGTTTGATATTTCGCATGATCGTCATGCCGGAAAGCGACCTCGCGGCGGTCTCCCTAACGACTCGTATCGCCGCTGTCGCCATCGCATTTGGCGCATATTTTTTATTTAAGCAGCGCCTCGTAGCCGGGGTGCTGGCTGGCGGTTTGAGTATGTCGGCGATGGCGGCCTGGCTGGGCTGATGCAGATAAAGGCAGCACGGCAGCCCTCGTTTGAGTTAACCGTCAGTTGTCGGCTTCTTTTTGAAAAACTCGCCGTAAACGCTACCGATCAGGGTTGCGAAGCCAATCAGCAGCAATCCCGCTGTGATCGGGCGGCTGAATAATCCGGTCCACTCGAAGTGCACCATTTGCATCGCCTGGGCGAAGGTTTGTTCGCCGATCTTGCCGAGGATCAGGCCGAGCACGATACCGGCGACCGAGTAGCCAGAGCGGCGCAGGAAAAAACCGATGACGCCGGCGAGAAACATGACTACGACATCGATGGTCAGGCCGCGCACCGCGTAGGCGCCAACCGTGGCCAATAGCAATATCATCGGTGCGAGAAATTGAAATGGAATGCGCAGCAGATTGATGATTGTCTTGGTTTCGAGAAAGCCGACGAACAGAATCGAAACATTGGCGTAAAACATCGCGGCGAACACGACCCAGACCAGGTCCGCACTATTCAGAAACACCAGTGGGCCCGGTTCCATGTCGTGCATTTGAAACACGCCGACCATCATCGCGGTGAGTGCGCCGCCGGGTAAGCCGAGCGCCAGCAATGGGATCATTGCGGCGCCGCAGGCAGCGTTGTTGGCGGTCTCCGAGGAAATCACGCCTTCGAGTTTACCTTTACCGAATTCTTCCGGTGTTTTCGACCAGCGCACGGCCTCGTTGTAACCCATGAAGGCCGCGAGTGTCGCGCCGATACCGGGCAGGATGCCACAGAAAAAACCGATCACAATCGAGCGGAAAACGGCCCACTTGTGCGCAATCAGTTCACTCAGGCTCGGAAAGTCGACACTTAACTTGGGTGCTTTATATGAGCCTTTCGCTTTCTTTTCCAGCTGTACGAAAATTTCAGAAACCGCAAAAAAACCGAGTATCGTCGGGATAAAATGAATTCCGGCGAGCAGGTAGGGCATTTCGAAATCATAGCGCTCGATGCCGCCGACCGGATCGAGTCCAACAACGGCGACCATCAGACCGATCAGAATCGAGAGCCAGCCTTTCCAGAAAGTTTTGGCACCGACCGAGGACGCCACCGCGAGGCCGAAGAAAACCAGCGCAAAAATTTCCGGCGGACCAAAGGCTGAAATCGCCCAGTCTGCGATCGGTGCGGTTGCCAGCATCATGATGATACAGGAGACGGTGCCACCCAGCGCCGAACACATGACCGCGGCACCGACGGCCTTGCCGGCCTGGCCTTTTTGCGTCATTGGATAGCCATCGAACGCGGTCGGTGCATTTTCCGGCGCACCCGGGATGTTGAACAGAATTGCGGTAATCGCCCCGCCGTATACGCCGGTGCAGTAAATCACCGAAAACAGCATGATGCCGTGCTCGGGCGAAAGATGCGCGGTGAAAGGTAGCAGGATTGCGGCCAGGGTCAGCATGCTGACGCCCGGAATCGCACCGAACAGCATGCCGCCGACAACGCCACCGAAGAAAATCAGGATGCCCAGAGGATCGCTGAATAGCGTGACGGTGCCAGTCAGAAAATTGTTAAATGCATCCACCCGGGTTTCTCCTCGCTACCTATTGCAGCACGGTTACGATCCAACTACCGATATCGTAGAAGGGATGCATGTTGCCGACCGGTAAACCCACGTACAGAATCTTCACGAACAGGAGTAGTAACAGGCCCAGAATCAGCATCATGATTGACGCCATGAATTTGGGACGGCGTTCGCCAAACAGAAACATGACGCCGATGATGAAAAATGGCGCCAATGAGTAAAATCCGAAATCTTCGAGCATGGCCGCGAAGAACACTGGCAGCGTTAACATCGCACCGATCATGTTGCGGCGCATGTAATAGATGAAAATCCCGACTAAAATGGCGGCGACAATGATACGGATAAGATGTACGCCAGCACCCTCGACGGAAATGATCGCGGCAATCCAGTCGGGGATGCGCATGTAGGCAAACGGGATTACCAGTAAGCCAAAGGTTGAGGCATACCATTTCAATCCATCGTGGTGCGCCTCGTGTGCCGCGTCTTCGGAACCGTCGTCGGTGGCCTTGCTGATGATCTCTGACGAGGCTTCGTCGCCGCGCTTCCAGTGATGATAAAGCTGGCCAAGTGCCGCGATTGCCATCAACAGGATGATCGCGCGCGGCCACGCCGACGCGCCGAATTTGTAGATTTCGATGTCCTGGTTGAATTCAAAGGAATAAATAAACAGGAACAGGCACAGGATTAGCCACAAAGCGGCTTCGATCAGGTGTCCGGGCCTCAGGTTTCCCATGGGTCAGTTGCTCAGACGGGGGGAAGAAAACCAGTGCCCGGGACTAGCCCAGGGCACTTTTTGACATCGAGCGTCATGGTCGAACTACTTGACTGCGAGTCCCATCTGCTTGTAGACCTCGCGATACTGCATCACAGTCGTGTCGATCAACTCACGCGACCCAGCGGTATCGCGGAAACTTTCGATTAAGGTCATATACTTGCTGTCGTTGAACTTCTGGTAGCTGTCCTGGCAATAGGCTTTCTGAAATGCCCACTGTAACCAGGCAACCCGATCGGCGGGTGCATCCTTTTTCACGTAAAAACCACGAAAACGAAACAGTGGATCAAAATCCAGGCCGGCGTCGGTCAGACTCGGCACATCGGCAAAAGCGCCGGGACGCTTCTTGAGGATAGTCAGTATCGGCTTGAATTTGCCAGCATCGAGGAATTTGCGCACATCGCCCGGTTGCTCGAACAGCGCATCGACCTGGCCACCGGCGAGTGCACCGTAACGCGGGGCACCCTTGTCAAACGAGATTTGCTGAATCTTCATGCCGGTTGCGTCGGTGATGAATTTCATGGTGACGCGTTCCATCGAACCTTCCTTGGACACGTTGGCGATAGTCGCTTTGCCGTTTTGCGCCTTGACCCATTTGACGAATGAATTCCAGTCGTTGAAACGTTCTTCGTTGGTGCGAATGTAAATCTGTGAGAAAGTGATCTGCGAGGTCACCAGCGGGACCAGATCGGCGGCGGGATTGGGGCGGCCGGAATCGAGTGCGTGTGCGCTCGAAGCATCGTCGATATGTTCCATTACAGTGTAGCCGTCGGACGGTGTCGCCATAAACGCAGTCATGCCGACAGTACCCGATCCGCCGGGCTTGTGGTCGCGGTTGATCGAAATGCCGGTCAGGTCGCTGACCGCCTGGGCCATGGCCTGCGCGACCTGGCCCGAGCCACCGGCAGGTCCATAAGGAACCACCATGGTCAAGGCGCGTTCCGGATAACCACCGGGTTTGGATTGGGATGATGGCATGCCATCGGTTGCACAGGCGGCATGGGCGGATGTGGCGCTGAACGCCGTGGTGGTCAGTACGATAGCACTGCCAGCCAGAAATTTTCTGAGTTTCATTTGAGCTCCTCGCAGTTGTTATTTTATGTTTTGGATTATTTTTAATAATCACCGGCGGATGTTATACAAGCTTTATAAACCTGTCTAGCAGATGTAAGAGGGGCTATATTCGCGGGAATCTGGAGTGGTAATAGCAACGTAACTATTCCAGGCATCGATATTCAAGGCCAGGAAGACATGGATTCACGGACACATTTAGCGCTAGGCATTGCGACAAGAGGGCGATATTGTTATCAGTGATCTGAGGATGGGACTCGAACCCAATGGCACTTACATTGGATCGAAAGCATGGATTTTCGAAACATACCCAGAATTCAAATGCCCAATAAATTTCAAGGCCGGATAAACGGAGAAAGTTTTAGCGAAGTAAACCGCAGGCGGCGTAGCCGCCGAGGCATTCGC
>JAAESG010000730.1 GCA_024229615.1 Gammaproteobacteria bacterium
GCTGGATGCCAAAGGACCATTGCCGGTGACCCTTATCAGCGGGAAAACGATCCGGGTTCACGTGCTCTCGATTCTCGATGATTTCAGTCGTTACATCCTGGCTGCCATCATAGCCCCTGCCGAAAATATCGAGGCGGCCGTGAGGGTTTTTCGCTTGGCAGCATCCAAGTGGGGCATCGCCCAGCGCATGCAGTTCGACCGCGCTTCGGCGTATGACTCGAAGGTTTTCCGCACCGGTCTTGCCATTCTGGGCGTGCATCGCAACTGGGTCAAGTCTCGCAATCCTTCGGCCCAGGGAAAGATCGAAGCCTATCACCGATCCTTGAAAAGATGGTTTGTCAATGAGCTGCCCAAACAAGAGGTTGTCGACCTGCAACACCTCGAGGCGTTGCTTCAGGCAACTATCGCACTTGTCTACAACCGACACCACCACCGTGAAACAAAGATGTCTCCGCAACAAGCCCTGGCCCAACGCATCTCAACGCGGCGAGTCGCTGCAGCCGAACTGGCCCAGGCATTTAAAATTTCTACCAGGGCCAAAAGCCACCCGAGCACCGGACAGCTGGCCCTGCCCAATGGGCTTTTCCGCGTCCCATCCCGATATGCAGGTCAAAGATGTAACTTTCGCTATGACCCGGTGGACAAACACGAGGCATTGCTAATCATCGATGACGAGCACCAGATCCCGCTTGAACCCTTCACCAAAAAGCGTGCCTTTGATTATCAAAGGGCAAACGAAAAACGGGGCACTGGACAGCTGCAAAAGCTTCTCGATATCTGGCAAGGTCATCGCCGACCCAACGCGCAACCCGGCTTCGGGCTGCCGGAAGTCTTTCGTGAGTTTAGCCGACTACTGCAACGCGCGGTTCCCATCGACCAACGCGAAGCCACGGCGATCGAGGCCTTCTATCGAAAAACAGGCCCATTGCCCGCTGAGCCTTTTCGACAAGCCATTGATCGCACCGCTGATGCCCTCGGAGCCAACCGTGCCCTCAACGCCTATCTGCAATACCTTGACAGGCTTGTGCAGGCAAACAAAGACAAACCTGAA
>JAAESG010000731.1 GCA_024229615.1 Gammaproteobacteria bacterium
AGGTAAGACGTGTCGCAGCAAATCCATTGGTCGCAGCAGGGAGTTTTCACCAGTGGTGCACTGTCATCACCGCAAAAGCGACAGATCTCACCGGGAATCGGTTTCGCTTCCATCCGATCATATGTCATCGGTGCCTCTTTCTTGCATCGCTGTGTATTCACCAGATCCGCCTGCTTCCCGGTCATTTCATTTGTGTGCAGGACGATTATAGCATCGGAAAGCCCCCGATCACGCGAAAATAATTGACAAGGACTTGGGTGATATGCGGGCGCTAGACACCAAGCCGCCGCTTCCATATACTGCTCTGGGATATTGTTTCCGGAGCTGAAAAATGAGGAAATGTGGTGGAGTGGCTCAGCGATGAGCACTTACAGGAAGATGAGGACTAGGCGCGACAACTGGAAAACGACAGCAGTGGAAAAAGGAGCAAGCTTGCGTTACCAGATCAGAGAAAACAAGCGGATCAAACGGGAGCGCAATCAATATAAGATGGCCTTGCGTGACAGCAAAAAGGAACTTGAAGAGCTGAAGCGACGGAACAAGACGTTATCGGTTTGCGACAAAACCAGTCTTGTATTTCTGACGCTGCAATTGTTTGTTGTCGCCCGTATCGGCTTCAGGGCGATATCCAGGGTTTTGGCCTTGATGGCGCCTCGTCTTGGGTTGGGGAAAGCACCCTGCACTCAAACAATCATAAATTGGGTGTCCCGACTCGCCATCGTCAGGATGAAAGATGATATGCCTCCCGTCGATTTTCGCACGCGCATCCCGCTGTGTTCCCAGGGCTTTATCCTGATGCTGGACGCCAGTATCGGTTTGGGCAAGGGGAAAATCATGACCGTCCTCGCACTGGATGCCAATCACTACTTGTTCAACCCGGGTGCGCCTTCGCTGCAAGATGTGAAATGTGTCGCCGTCTCTGTGGCCGATACCTGGACGGGGGAGACCATCGCGGTGTTATTGCAGAAAATCATCGCCCGTATCGGCAGCCCGGTGGCATACCTGAAAGATGGCGGGACCGATCTCGGCAAGGCGGTGCGACTGTTGAGCGAGAAAGGATTTCCCGGTTTGTCGATCGATGATATCTCTCACCTTGTCGCCAACCTGTTGAAACATGAATATCAAGGGCATCGTATGTTTGATGTCTTTATCCGTGCTTGCGGTAAAGTGTCCAAAATGCTCAAGCAGTCGATTCTTGCTTGTCTTGCGCCGCCAAAGGTTTCGACAAAAGCGAGATTCATGAATTTGCATCGGTTGGTCAAATGGGCTGCACGCTTGCTCAAGCATTCGCCAAGAGGCCGAGCGGCGAAAGGCTCGATACTTCAGAAGCTGCGAGACCTCCTTGACCAGCTTCCACAATGCAGAC
>JAAESG010000732.1 GCA_024229615.1 Gammaproteobacteria bacterium
AACCTTAACTCTATTTAAAAGGAGGTAGTCGACATGAAATTAACGAAAATTGCTGTTTTCATTACGATGGTTGCCGTTGTTTTTTTGGTCGCAGGGCCGACAATGGCAGTTGAACTGAAATTAGGTCACTATGCCCCGGAATCTCATCCAGCGCATCAAGCCGCTTTGATGATGGCCAAGGGCGTTGAAGAACGCACCAAGGGCGAAGTCAAAATCAAAATCTATCCCGCCAACCAACTCGGCGACGGCAACGAAGTTCTCGAACAGCAAATGAACGGCGTGGTCGACCTCAGCCTGCCGACCCAACCGATGCTCGACAAGTACGGCAAAAAAGGCAACAAGCCCTTCGCCGTCGTCATGCTTCCGTTCGTTTACAAAGACACCAAACACGCCTGGCGCGTTCTCGACGGACCGTTCGCCCAATGGATTGCGCCGAAGTTTGACACGCTGGGCCTCGTGCACCTCGCCAACTGGGAATGGGGTTTCCGCAACCTGACCAACAACAAGCGTCCGGTGTTTTCTCCCGCCGACGTCAAGGGCTTGAAAATCCGCACCCCCGGCGAAATCCAACTTCAAAAGACGATGGAGGCGGCCGGTGCCCAGGTTCAAGCCATTAACTTTAAAGAACTTCCGATGGCTCTGAAACAAGGCGTCGTCGACGGCCAGGAAAACCCGCTTTCCGTCATCTACCACTACAAACTTTATGAAGTTCAGCCCCACCTCGCGCTGACCTACCACGTCTACAACTCCATGATGGCTGTTGCTTCCAAGCGCACCTGGTCCAAGCTTTCCGCCGATCAGCAAGCCATCCTCAAGGAAGAAGCCCAAAAAGCCGGTCAATGGTTCCGTGACAATCAGCTTGCCGCAAATGATGATCTCATCGAAAAGCTCAAAGGCAAAGGCATGAAAGTGACCTCACCCGACCGCGCCGCGTTCAAGGCTCAAATGCAATATGCCTATGACGCCATTGGCGTATATGCCGGTAAAGACAACGTCGCGAAGTTCCTGAAGATGGTTGAAGAAACCCAATAAGGATCACGCACGTTACAACTGATTTGGGGCCGATGTCATCGAAGACGGCATCGGCTCCAGTTCGCTAACCGGCTCGGGATGGGGTTTGGAACATGTTAACTTTAGTTATTTTCGTTGTACTTGTGGGCATGGTGATGCTCGGTGTGCCGATTTTCGCGGCCATGGGCTTGACTGCGGCTGGAACCTTCATTCTTTTGGATGAGGCGTTCGTGTTGCCGATGATGGCGCAACGCATGTACGTGGCCACTACAGGATTCACCCTCCTGGCTATCCCCTTCTTTATCCTGGCCGGTAATTTGATGAATTACGGCGGCATTACGCAGCGGGTCTTTGATTTCGCCCGTGCGCTGGTCGGTCATATCCGTGGTGGCCTCGGCCACGTCAACGTGGTCGCCAGTATGATTTTCTCCGGCATGTCGGGCGCGGCTGTCGCCGATGCCGCAGGTCTCGGGGTCGTCGAAATGAAGGCGATGACCGAAAACGGTTACGACAAGGAATTTTCGGCCGCCATTACGGCTGCCTCGTCAACCATCGGACCTGTTGTGCCCCCTTCTATTGCTTTTGTCATTTACGGTTCCATCACCGGCGTTTCCATCGTCAAATTGTTCATGGCCGGATTTGTTCCGGGATTGCTCATGGGCCTGGCGCTCATGATCGCCGTTTATTTCGTCGCCAAGAAGCGCGGTTATCCCAAGGACCCGACACCATTGTTCGGCCTTATCTGGAAAACGTTCATTGAATCGTTCCTTGCGCTGCTCATGCCGATCATCATCATCGGCGGCATTTTGGGCGGTATTTTCACACCGACCGAAGCGGCCGTTGTTGCGTCGGTCTATGCCTTCGTCATCGGCTGCTTCGTCTATAAGGAAATTAAACTGAAGGACGTTCCCGAAATCGTTTGGGAATCCATCAAACAAAGCGTACGCGTTCTGTTCATCATCGCCACCGCCGGTTTCTTCGGCTGGCTGATGATCCACCAAAGCATTCCGGAACAGGTGATTTCAGGCCTGACCACGGTTACGGAAAACAAGTACGTGTTGTTGATCATCGTTGTCTTTGTGCTGATCATTCTCGGTTGTTTCCTGGAAGGCATTGCGGTGATGGTCATTACCATCCCGATCTTCATGAAGATCATCGACCAGTTCCAGATCGATCCCATCCAGTTCGGCGTGATCATAGTGCTGTGCTCAATGATTGGCCTGCTGACGCCGCCGGTGGGGATGAGCCTCTATGCCGTCGCGACGATCTCCAATGTTTCGATCGGACGCCTCACCCGCGAGCTGTTCCCTTACCTGCTGGGCATTTTCATCGTCACGTTGATGATCACCTACATTCCCATGGTGTCCTTGTGGCTTCCCCATATCTTGATGCCTGAGTGATCGGAGGATTGATCATGACACTTCTAAAATCCATCGATGGCGTACTCGGCAAGGTTATGCGTTGGTTCTGTATCGCCAACTTTCTGACCCTGATGGTGATGCTGGCCCTGGTCGTGTTTGTCCGTTTTGTCCGCATCGACTGGTTCACATCATCGACCGCAGTTATCGAGTGGTTCAAGCTGAGTTGGTCCGACGAGATTATCGAATGGCTGATGGCATCGCTCATATTTATCGCCGCCGCGGACCTGTGGCGCAAACGCGATCACTTCCGGATCGAGGCCGTCGCCGATATGTTGGCGGGCACGATGTTCGGCAAGATCTTCACCTTCATTATTGAGATCTTCGCCGCCGCGTTTATTGCCGCTTTTGCATATTATTCCTTCGATTTGACCATGTCGGTCGGCCGTCATTCACAGATCTTGGCGTGGCCCATGACCTGGTGGTATGCACCCATGCCGGTTGCCGGGGCGATCATGTTCGTCTACTCCATCCGCAACCTCATTCAACAAATCGACGAACTTTTCGGCTTCGGCTGGTTCCATGCTAAGAAAGAAGCGTGATGTAATCGTTGAATGAAAGACTTGAGGGGTTTGAATGAGTTCGCTTTAAAAGGCATTTACCGTGGAGGAATTTTGCCAGCAGGGTTGGCCTGCCAGCAGACATATATACTAAATTGATCCTTGAAACCATAGATAGAAAGCACAATTTAATATTTAAGAGGAATTAACAGATGCAAGCTGCTGTTTTAAAAAACGACAAGGAGATGATTGTATCCGATCAATTCCTGGAGGATAAGCCCGATCAATATCTCAAACTGCTTGTTAAAAATGAGTGATCTTTTGCACGTTTTCCTGTATTAACATGTTTGGACCCATCCCCTATGAAACGGCGTATAAATGACCCCGCGACGGGTTGGTTAGAAGCGGGAGTTAATCTGAATAATTGCAGTTAAATAAAATTAGGAAAAACAAAGGAGAAAAAAATGACCGAAAACAAATCAAAGTACCTGCACAAAATCGAGGATCTGCCGAAAGTAAACCTGACCGGCGATGAAAAACTGCCCTCAATGGCAAATCTGCTGCTCACCGACAAGATGCTGATCAGTTTCATCGAAAATCCTCCCGGATGCGTATTCCCCGTGCATAGTCATGAGTGTGAGCAGATCCTGATAATGCTTGAAGGCGAAGAAGAACATATCTGCGGCGATGAAAAATTTTTGATGAAAGCCGGTGACGTATGTGTTCACCCATCCAATGTTCCCCA
>JAAESG010000733.1 GCA_024229615.1 Gammaproteobacteria bacterium
ATACCAACCCGACTATGGTCGGATAATCGGTGAAAGTTTTTGCGAATGCCTCGGCGGCTTCGCCGCCTGAGGTTTACTTCGCAAAAACTTTCACCGATTATCCGGTATTGTCATATTTGCAAGATTCCGAAACGTCGGACCGCCGCTTTCACGGCCCCCCAGCGTGGGCTGGGTTGACGTATCGGGATAACATTTAACATTGAGAGAACTTTAATTTATGAGCATTAAAACCGTTGGCGTGGTTGGCGCCGGAACCATGGGCAATGGCATCGCGCAGGTATGTGCGGCCGCGGGTCTCGCCGTTATTTTGCAGGACATCGGCGAAGCACAGGTCGAGCGCGGTCTGAACACCATTGCCAGCAGCCTGGATCGATTGATCAAGAAAGAAAAGATTAGCGAAGACGACAAACAGTCGACTCTGAGCAATATCGAAACCACGACTTCACTCGAGGCGCTGGGGATGGTCGATATCGTCATCGAAGCCGCCACCGAAAATGAAGCACTCAAGCTGGAACTATTCAGACAGTTAGACAAGCTCTGTAAGGCCGACGCGATCCTGGCGAGCAATACTTCTTCGATATCTCTGACCCGAATTGCCGGGGTGACGCAGCGCGCAGAACAGGTTATCGGCATGCATTTCATGAATCCGGTGCCGATGATGGCGCTGGTCGAAGTCATCCGCGCACTGCAGACCAGCGATGCGGTTTACCAACAGGTGCACGATCTGAGCGAATTCATCGGCAAAATACCGGTCGAAGCCAAGGATAGTCCGGGATTCGTCGCCAACCGCATCCTGATTCCGATGATCAATGAGGCCGCTTATGTTTACTACGAGGGGCTCGCCAGCGCCGAGGGCATCGACGAAATCATGAAGCTTGGTATGGCGCATCCGATGGGACCGCTAATGCTGGCCGACCTGATCGGACTGGATACCTGTTATGCAGTGATCAAGGTGCTACACGAGGGGTTTGGCGACTCCAAGTATCGCCCCTGCCCGATCTGGCAACAGATGGTCGATGCGGGATACCTGGGCCGCAAGAGCGGACGGGGGTTTTACAACTACGCAGAATAATGGGTCGTCAAATTAACCCGTCATCCTGATACATCAACCCAGCGCACGCTGGAGGGCTGCATAAGCTATCACTATCGTCCCGGCGCAAGCGGGAATTCAGGATAGTGTCAACTATGCCTGCGCACCCTCCGAACATTGGTTGCCGGTAACTGCAAGCAATGTTCACAGTGGTCGCAAGATACAGGCAGGGCACGACCTCTCGTCGTCTCGCAACGAGTGGTGGTGAGAAATGCAGGTTAGGTGTACCGTCTCTAACTGCAGGCATTCATCTGCGCCCTGCTGCCGACTTAAAAGCGGAACACAGTATCCAATCCTCACGTACTTTTTTTGTATTTGATTTAAATCAAAGACTTACAGGGCATTTGCTTCAAGATTGCGATCAACGATTTGAGCAACGACTTTTACCTGTATCCAAATGGGCACAGTGTCGATGCAATGTTTAAGTCATAAAACACCTTTCGCAATCGACTTTTGTTAACTTTTAGCCGATGATCTGCATTTCGAATCAGACGATAAATAAGAACTACGCTCCTTAAATAACTAACTGATGGAACACGACCCAGTACTCGATACCTTCCCCAAGCTATTGCATAACCATGTAAAGCTGCGCCCTGACCAGGATGCGATCCGCGAGAAAGACCTCGGCATCTGGCAATCCTGGAGTTGGGCCGAAGCGGCGATTGAAATCCGCGCGCTGGCCTGCGGTCTGGCGAGTTTGGGACTCAAGCGTGGTGAAAAGATGGCGATTATCGGCGACAACCGCCCCCGCCTCTACTGGGGTATGACCGCGGCGCAGGCGCTCGGTGCGATTCCGGTACCGCTTTACCAGGACGCTGTGGCAGACGAAATGGCCTACGTGTTGGATAACGCCGATGTCAAGATCGCGCTGGTCGAAGATCAGGAACAAGTCGACAAAATGCTCGAAATACGTGAACGCTGCCCTCAGCTCGAGCATATCATTTTCGACGACACCCGCGGGCTGCGCCACTACGAACACGAATATCTGCACGACTTTGAAAAAGTGCAACAGGCTGGCGTCGAATACGACCATGCGCACCCCGATTTTTACGCGCGGGAGACAGCCGCAGGCCGTGGCGCCGATGTGTCGATTATGCTCTACACCTCCGGCACTACCGGCAATCCCAAGGGTGTGGTGCTGAGCAACGACAATGTTATCGTCACCGCGCGTAACGGCATTATCCGCGAGGGCCTGACTTCAAGCGAAGAAGTGCTCGCTTACTTGCCGATGGCCTGGGTGGGCGACAACCTGTTCTCCTACGCGCAGTCCTACGTCGCCGGATTTTGCGTCAGTTGCCCCGAGGACGCCGCCACGGTCGCGCACGACCTGCGTGAAATCGGGCCTACCTATTACTTCGCACCGCCCGCCGTCTACGAAAAGATGCTCACCCAGGTCATGATCCGCATGGAAGATGCCGCAAAGATCAAGCGCAACATGTTCCACTACTTCATGGAACACGCTCGCAGGGTCGGAGTCAGAATCCTGAACCGGGAACCGGTCTCATTCAAGGACTCGCTATTGTACAAAATCGGCAATGTGCTCGTATATGGTCCGTTGAAGGATGTGTTGGGCCTGCGTCGCACCAGGCTCGCCTATACTGCAGGCGAAGCGATCGGTCCCGAAATATTTGATTTCTACCGCTCGCTCGGCATCAATATAAAGCAGCTCTACGGACAGACCGAATGCATGGTGTTCATTTGTGTGCAACCCGATGGCGAGGTTTATGCCGACACCGTCGGCACCCCGGCCATCGACGTCGAAATCAGGATCGACGACAACGGTGAGATCATGTACCGCAGCCCGGGTGTGTTCCATTCCTATTACAAAAACCCGGAATCGACCGCCAGCACCAAAACCGAGGATGGATGGGTACACACCGGTGATGCGGGTTATTTCGACGAACACAACGGCCACCTGAAAATAATCGACCGCGCCAAGGATGTCGGCAAACTCACAGACGGCACCCTGTTCGCACCAAAATACATCGAAAACAAGCTGAAGTTCTTTTCTTTCGTCAAGGAGGCTGTCCTGTTCGGCGACGGTCGCGATTTCAGCACCGCCTTCATCAACATCGATCTCGACGCGGTCGGCAACTGGGCTGAACGCCGCAATCTGGCTTACTCAGGCTATATCGATCTCGCTAACCTCGACGAGGTGTACCAACTGATCAAGGAATGCGTCGACAAGGTCAACCAGGATCTGTCCCAGGACAGCCGTCTTGGTAACTCGCAAATCCATCGCTTCCTGATCCTGCACAAGGAACTCGACGCCGATGATGGCGAACTGACCCGCACGCGCAAGGTACGACGCAGCTACGTCGGTGACCGCTACGACGTCCTCGTAGACGCACTTTATACCGGTCTGAAAGAATGTCACATAGATACCCAGGTAACCTTTGAAGACGGTCGCACCGGTAACCTGTCTGCCGATGTTCGGATTTGTGACGCCGAGGTCTGTGCGGTTAAACCCTTATCCCGGGAAGCCGCGGCATGAACCAGCAAAGCGCTGCAGAGACCATTCTCGCGGTCGAAAACATAAGCCTCTCCTTTGGCGTAATGAAAGTGCTCGACAGCATCAGCTTCGATATCAAACGCGGTGAAATTCGCTCGATCATCGGCCCCAATGGCGCCGGCAAGAGTTCGATGCTCAACGTCATTAACGGTTTTTACCATCCGCAGGAAGGTTCGATCACCTTCAAGGGCGAAACCCGCAAGCAGATGGCACCACACCGTGCCGCGAGCCACGGGATTGCGCGCACCTTTCAGAACATCGCGCTGTTCAAGGGCATGAGCACGCTCGACAACATCATGACCGGGCGCAACCTGAAGATGAAGACCAACCTGTTCTGGCAGGCGCTGCACATCGGCCCGGCGCGCGCCGAAGAACTCGAAAACCGCGAAGCGGCGGAAAAGGTTATCGACTTTCTCGACATTCAGGCAATTCGCAAGAAGCCGGTCGGAAAATTGCCTTACGGCCTGCAAAAGCGCGTCGAACTGGGTCGCGCCCTCGCCGCAGAGCCAGACCTGTTGCTGCTCGACGAGCCCATGGCCGGAATGAATAGCGAAGAAAAAGAGGATATGTGCCGCTTCATCATCGACGTCAACTCGCAGTTCGGTACCACCATCGCATTGATTGAGCATGACATGGGGGTGGTCATGGATTTATCCGACCGCGTACTGGTGCTCGACTACGGTAAACAGCTCGCCGATGGTTTCCCGGATGACGTTCGCAACGATCAGATAGTTATCGACGCATACCTCGGGGTGCCACATGAATAGGGTGTCGATCATTAGACGTCATCCCAGCGCACGCTGGGGGGCCGCGCAAGCGGAGATCTTGTGATAATTTCCGTACTTTCCGTTCAAGATCCCCGCTTGCGCGGGGATGACGTTCACACACCGAAAGCCTGGGGTTTCGAATAATGTTATTTTTTATCGAGGTCGCACTCAGTGGATTGATGGCAGGCGTCATGTACTCGCTGGTGGCACTGGGGTTCGTGTTGATCTTCAAAGCCTCCGGCATATTCAATTTTGCCCAGGGCGTGATGGCGC
>JAAESG010000734.1 GCA_024229615.1 Gammaproteobacteria bacterium
CGATATGATGGGCATTGCCAGAACCATCGTCGCCGAGACCTACGCACCCTATGAGATTTTTGTATCGGTGATGGTTATCTATCTGATCATTACCTGGGCTATTCAGAGAACGTTTGGCTGGATAGAAAAACGCATGAGTCGACATGTAAGAAGCGAGGTGTGAAATGAGTGAGGCCGATACACAACCGATGATTGAGCTCGAAAATGTCGACAAATTCTTTGGCCAGTTTCAGGCATTGAGGAACATCAACCTGACGGTCGGCAAAGGTGAAAGGGTGGTTGTTTGCGGGCCGTCCGGATCGGGTAAATCGACCCTGATCCGTTGCATCAACCGCCTGGAAGAACACAACAGCGGTAAAATTATCGTTAATGGTCATGAATTGACCGATGCGGTTAAAGATATCGATGCGGTTCGTCGGGAAGTGGGAATGGTGTTCCAGAGTTTCAATCTGTTTCCGCAACTGACTGTGATCGAGAATCTGATGTTGGCACCCAGGCTCGTGCGTAAGACTCCGAAAGCCGAGAACCGTGAAAATGCAATGCGATTACTCGAGCGCGTAAAAATCCCCGACCAGGCGGACAAATGGCCGAGCCAGCTTTCCGGCGGACAGCAACAACGGGTTGCCATCGCGCGCGCGCTGTGCATGAATCCCGAGGTTATATTGTTCGATGAACCGACCTCGGCGCTTGACCCGGAAATGATTTCGGAAGTTCTGGACGTCATGATCGATTTGGCCAGAGAGGGCATGACCATGATTTGCGTGACCCATGAAATGGGATTTGCCCGCTCCGTTGCCGATAATGTGGTGTTCATGGATCAAGGCGAAATTGTCGAAGCAGGGCCGCCGGAGACCTTCTTCGATAA
>JAAESG010000735.1 GCA_024229615.1 Gammaproteobacteria bacterium
CGCGCCAAAAAGAACTATGTCGCTTATTTTGAACCTGAGCCGCCACAACCCGGTCAGCTCGGTCGCCCGAAAAGCTATGGCGATAAATTGAAATTGATGGAATGTTTCGACTATATCCATCTCTTTTCAACCGTTTCCTGCCAGGTCTATGGTCGGGTCGAAGAGGTCTCGATACTCGCCCTCAACCTGATCTGGAAACCGACCGGCGGCTTGATCCGATTCGTCTTCGCCGTGACCAGTCGCGGTCCCATCGTGTTAATGTGTAGCGACTTAAACCAAGATCCCGTCGTCGCCCTGGAACTGTACTGCACCAGAACCTGGATTGAGGTCATGTTCTGCCACCTCAAACACCTCATCGGCGCCTTTCAATTTCGGTTTTGGTCAAAAAAAATGCCCCGTCACTCGCGCGCTCCCAAAACCAATCGCGCCTTAACGGCTCCCGCCGCTACCAACCTCGGGAAGGTTCAACAATGCTGGGAAGCCTACGAACGGTTTGTCATGCTGGGGGCCATCGCTCTGGGATTGCTACAACTCATCGCACTAAGATTTACCGCCTCCATTTGGCAACAGCACAGGGGCTTTTTGCGAACCCGCTCGCGTACCCTTCCCTCTGAACGCACGGTCAAACAGGTC